>NZ_VFUS01000005.1:0-472463 GCF_006441005.1 Mesorhizobium sp. B2-5-3 | reverse complement strand
CCCTACTCCCCTACTCCCCTACTCCCCTACTGCCCTACTGCGTGAGCATCATGCCCTACCAATCCCCGATCTCCCCCGGCCGTTCCTGGTACGAGGACACGGCCGGCCTGCGACCCGAATATCCGGTGCTGGACGGTGACCGGAGCTGCGACGTCGTTATCGTCGGGGGCGGTTTCACCGGCTTGTCGGCGGCGGTGCATCTGGCCAAGGCGGGCACCAATGTGGTTTTGATCGAGGCGTATCGCTTCGGAGACGGCGCTTCCGGGCGCAATGGCGGCCAGCTCGGCACCGGGCAGCGCGCCTGGGCCGAGGAATTGGAGGCCGAGTACGGGTTTTCCCGCGCCAAGGCACTGTTCGACCTCGCCGAGGAGGCGAAGGCGCATCTGCTCGAATTCGCCGCCGCCAACCAGATCGATATCGACTACATGCCGGGCCAGCTCTCGGTTGCGCACAAGCCGCGCTATGTCGACGACTACAAGGCGCATGCCGAGATCATGGCCAGCCGCTTCTCCTATCCGCACATTTCGTTCATGGACGCGACGGAAACTGCGCAGCGGCTGGGCTCGACAGCCTATTTCGGCGGGACGCGCGACACCGGCACCGGCCATATCCATCCGATGAAACTGGTGATCGGCACGGCGCGGGCGGCGGCACAGGCCGGCGCACGATTGTTCGAAGCGACGCCGTCGACCGGCATTGTTTCGAGCGGCGGCACGGTGAAGGTTTCGACAGCCAGGGGGACGATCACAGCGCAGAAATGCCTGATCGCGGTCAATGCCTATGGCGGCACGCTCGAACCGGTGAGTGCCGCGCACATCATGCCGATCGGCTCGTTCATCGGCGCGACCGTGCCGCTTGGAGCGGATTCGAACGTGCTGCCGGGCGGCGAGGCCGTCGATGATTCCCGCTTCGTCGTGCGCTACTTCCGCAAGTCGAGGGATGGCCGGCTGCTGTTCGGCGGACGCGAGGTCTACGGCGTCAACGACCCCAAGGACATCCATATCCATATCCGCCGCCAGATCGCGGAACTCTATCCCGCACTGAGGGACGTCGAAATCACGCATGGCTGGGGCGGCTATGTCGGCATCACGGTGCCGAGAAAGCCGTTCGTGCGGGAAGTGATGCCGAATGTGATCTCGGCCGGCGGCTATTCCGGCCACGGCGTCATGCTGTCGAACTTCTTCGGCAAGCTCTATGCCGAAACGGTAGCCGGCAACCGCGACCGGCTAAAGCTGATCGAGGATTTGAAGATTCCGCCGTTCCCCGGTGGCCGGCGCTTGCGCGCGCCGCTGCTTTTCCTAGCGCTCAACTGGTTCGCGTTGCGCGACAGGATTTAACAATTGTTGAGTAATATCATGGGGGCCGCGACATCCAAGCGTTGCAGAATCTTCAGCAATGGCGCACTGATGCCACAATCGCGGGCAAAAAGTGCAATCTCTAGCGAATATAGACGGGGATTTTCTGCGGGCCCGCCCGCTGTTTGATTTGGGACCGGTGCGACCGACGCACGCATTGCGGTGTTTGATCGAAGAACATCGGCCCCTTATGGAGGTGGCAAGAGTGAGAGAGCCCTTCAGTTTCGGTGCTCCGGAACGTCGGCGCTTTGCCATGCAGTTCGGCTACGACATGCGCCCGTCATTCTGGCAGGGAGTCCGTTCGAACTCGCATCTGGTGATTGCCGCGGTCGGCACGGCCGCGCTGCTCGGCGTGGCCGCGGTGGCACTGTGGCTGGCGTTGCCGGCGAACGAGCGGCAAGCGGTTGCCAATCCAGGGCAAGCCATTCCGGCCGTTCCGGTGAAGACGACGAAGATCGCGGCAGCGGGGATCACGGCGGCCGCGGCGGCGGTGCCGCAAGCGGCGCGAAAGTCCGACCAGGTCTCGCCGACCGTGGCTGTCTCGGAAGCCGCCATTCCGGCGCTCGCGGCGAACGACCCGCGCTGGACCGCCTCCCAATCGAAGACCGCACCGGCTGCTTCCGGCCAGTCGGCGAGCAAGGCCGGGCAGACGCCTGACAAGCCGGCGGCGGCGGCATTCGCGCAACCCGCTGCCGACACCGACGCCGCCACCGAGCTCGCCAAGGTCGCCGCACCGGCCCCGGCGGCGGGCAGCAGTCCCGATGGCGCGCAGACCGCCGCCATTCCGGCCGCGCAACCACAAGTAGCGTCGCAGCAATCTGCGGCGCAGGATGACGACAGCAAGGCCGAACCGCGCAAAGCGGCCGCAGCTGGCACCGGGCGCATCCTCAGGGCCGTGACCATGCGCAGCGGCCCGAAGAAGAATGCGGCCGCCATCGTCACGGTGCCCGCCAAGACCTCGGTTCAAGTGATGAGCTGCAAGCGTTGGTGCCAGATCGTCTACAACGGCAAGACAGGCTGGGTCTACAAAACCTACATCAAGACCGGCGCCTGACGTACCGGCGAGCCGATCTTTGGCGCAGCCATGACGATGTGCGTCAGATGCAGCGCCCGCCGTCGACCTCCAGCGCCACGCCGGTGATGAAGGCGGCCTCGTCGGATGCCAGCCACAGTGCCGCATTGGCAATGTCGAGCGGGGTCGAAAGCCGGCCGAGCGGGATCGAGGCGCGGAATTTCTCGCGGATTTCGGGTGTATCGGCGCCCATGAATTTTTCCAGCATGCCGGTCTCACCGGCCACCGGACACAGGCAGTTGACGCGGATGTTCTTCGGCGCGAGTTCCACCGCCATCGACTTGGTGGCGGTGATCGCCCAGCCCTTGGAGGCGTTGTACCAGGTGAGGCCGGGCCGAGGGCGCAGGCCAGCGGTGGAGGCCGTGGTCAGGATGACGCCGCCGCCTTGCCGCTCCATGATCGGCACGACGGCAAGGGCAGCATGATAGATGGCCTTCATGTTGACCGATGTGATCAGGTCGAACGTCGACTCGTCGACTTCGAGCATGTCGCCATTGCGATGGGTGAACCCGGCATTGTTGACCATGATGTCGATACGTCCGAAGGCGCTTTTGGCGGCATGGACCATCTCGTCGAATTCGGAGCGCTGCGAAACGTCGGTCTGGGTCCAGATCGCCGCCTCGCCGATCTCGCCGGCTACGCGTTCGGCGCCCTTGGCATTGAGGTCGGCCACGACGATCCTGGCGCCCTCCTCGGCGAAGCGACGGGCAATGCCCTCGCCGAAACCCGAAGCGGCCCCGGTGACGATGGCGACCTTGTCCTTCAGACGCATGTTTTTCCGCTCCCTGGGTTCATCGCGTGGCTTTTACCGTGGGCTGCCGGCATCATGGCCTGTGCCACGACAGGCAAAGCGCTGATTCTCCCTTAGCTTTCGTCACATTCACGTCCTATGCTGCAACTGCGAAGGCTTGGCGGAGTTGTCGTTTGCCGACAAGCCTTCGCTTGGTGCCAGTGTCAAGCGCACATCTGGACCGACGCAAATATGTAGCGATCGGTCGTCGATGTGACACCATGGCACTGGAAAATTTAAATCGATTAGAATATATCAGCCGCGTACTCGCGACCGGCGTCAAAGCGGATAGACCATGACCAGCCAGATCATCCCCGTCGACCCTTTCGACTTCATCATTTTCGGTGGCACCGGCGACCTGTCGGAACGCAAACTTCTGCCGTCGCTCTACTATCGCCAGCGCGACCATCAATTTTCCGAGCCAACCCGCATCATCGGCACGTCGCGTTCGAAGATGAGTGATGACGAATTTCGGGCTTTCGCCAAGCAGGCTATTTCCGACCACGTCAAGGCGGCCGATATCGATCCCAAGGAGCTCAAGACCTTCCTGGCGCGGCTTTCCTATGTCCCGGCCGATGCCACGAGCGGCGCGGGGTTCGACAGACTGAAAAAGGCGATCGGTGACAGCGACTGCATCCGCGCCTTCTATCTGGCGGTGGCGCCGGCGCTGTTCGGCGACATCTCGCACAAGCTGAAAGAACACGACCTGATCACGCCGAATTCGCGCATCGTGCTGGAGAAGCCGATCGGCCGCGACCTCGCCTCTGCGCAAACGCTCAACGATCTGGTCGGCGACGATTTCCACGAAAGCCAGATCTTCCGCATCGACCACTATCTCGGCAAGGAAACGGTGCAGAACCTGATGGCGCTGCGTTTTGCCAATGCGCTCTACGAGCCGCTGTGGAATTCCGCCCATATCGACCACGTGCAGATCACCGTCGCCGAGACGGTCGGCCTGGAAGACCGTGTCACCTATTACGACAAGGCCGGCGCGCTGCGCGACATGGTGCAGAACCATATGCTGCAACTGCTCTGCCTGGTGGCCATGGAAGCGCCATCGTCGATGGACGCCGACGCCGTGCGTGACGAGAAGCTGAAGGTGCTGCGCGCGCTCAAGCGCATCAACGGCAACGAGGCGCCGAAGCACACGGTGCGTGGACAATACCGCGCCGGCGCTTCCGCAGGCGGGCCGGTGAAAGGCTATGTCGAGGAGCTCGGCAAGGACAGCAACACCGAAACCTTCGTCGCGATCAAGGCCGAGATCGGCAACTGGCGCTGGGCAGGCGTTCCGTTCTACCTCAGGACCGGCAAGCGGCTGGCAACCCGGGTCTCGGAGATCGTCATCGAGTTCAAGCCGATCCCGCATTCGATCTTCGGCGGCGACAGCGCCGGGCCGATCTTCGCCAACCAGCTGGTCATCCGGCTGCAGCCCGACGAAGGCGTCAAACAATTCATCATGATCAAGGACCCGGGTCCGGGCGGCATGCGGCTGCGGCAGATTTCGCTCGACATGAGCTTCGCGCAGTCCTTCGACGGCCGCGCGCCGGACGCTTATGAACGGCTGATCATGGATGTCGTGCGCGGCAACCAGACGCTGTTCATGCGCCGCGACGAGGTCGAGGCCGCGTGGAGGTGGATCGACCCGATCCAGAACGCCTGGGAAAGCGCCAGGCAGGAGGCGCAGGGCTATACGGCGGGCACCTGGGGACCTTCGGCCTCGATAGCGCTGATCGAACGTGACGGGCGGACATGGCACGAGAGCAATTGAACAGCGCCAGCTACAACTGGAATGGCTTTTCCGACCGCGCGGAACTGGCGGCTGCGCTGGCCGGCCGCGTCGCCGACCGGCTGGCAAAGGCAATCGCGGCGCGCGGCACGGCGTTACTGGCCGTTTCCGGCGGCACGACGCCGGCAAAATTCTTTGCTGCCCTGTCGGGAATACCGATCGCCTGGGACAAGGTAACGGTGACGCTGATCGACGAGCGCTTCGTGCCGGCCTCCTCGCCGCGTTCCAATGCCGGACTGGTGGCCGCCAATCTGTTGCAGAACGCGGCTGCGGCGGCACGGTTCGTGCCGCTCTATCACGAAGCCGTCAGCATCGAGGATGCCGCGGCATCGGACAATGCGGCGCTCCAGTCCCTGCCCTGGCCGCTCGACGTCGCCGTGCTCGGCATGGGACCTGACGGCCATACCGCCTCATTCTTTCCCGACGCCGACGATCTGGCGAAATTGCTCGACCCGTCCTCGCACAGGATCGTGCTGCCGGTTCATGCGGCAAGCGCCGGCGAGCCGCGGCTGACCCTGTCGCTGGCGCGCATCGTCGATGCCGGCCTCCTGGCGCTGCACATAGAGGGCGAGGACAAACGCACCGCCTTCGACGGCGCGGTGGCACCCGGTCCGCGAAAGCCGATCCGCGCCGTGCTCGACGCCGCCCCCAGGCCTGTAGAGGTTTTCTGGGCACCCTAACTCTAGACTTATCTGGTCCCGGCAAACGGCGGGAGGATGTTTCCGGGACCTCGCTTGAAAGGACCGAACGCCATGACCGCAAGACGCGATATCGAAGCCATCACGGAGCGCATCCGCCAACGCTCCAAGCCGGGCCGCGAGCGCTATCTCGGCCGCATCGCCAGCGCATCGAACCAGACCGCCAACCGGGCGGTGCTGTCCTGCGGCAATCTTGCCCATGGCTTTGCCGTGTGCAGCCCCTCGGAGAAAGTGGCGCTGGGTGCCGACAAGGTGCCGAACCTCGGTATCATCACCTCCTACAACGACATGCTGTCGGCGCATCAGCCCTTCGAGACATTCCCGGCGCTGATCAAGGAAGCGGCGCGGGAGGCCGGCGGCATCGCCCAGGTTGCCGGCGGCGTGCCGGCGATGTGCGACGGTGTCACCCAGGGGCAGCCGGGCATGGAGCTTTCGCTGTTCTCGCGCGATGTCATCGCCATGGCGGCCGCGATCGGCCTGTCGCACAATATGTTCGACGCCGCCGTTTATCTGGGCGTCTGCGACAAGATCGTGCCCGGGCTGGTGATCGCGGCACTGACCTTCGGCCATCTGCCGGCGGTGTTCATTCCGGCCGGGCCGATGACGACAGGCCTGCCCAACGATGAAAAGGCCAGGGTTCGCCAGCTCTATGCCGAGGGCAAGGCAGGCCGCGCCGAACTGCTGGAGGCCGAGTCAAAATCCTATCATGGACCGGGGACATGCACCTTCTATGGCACGGCCAACTCCAACCAGATGTTGATGGAGATCATGGGCCTGCACACGCCAGGCGCTTCCTTCGTCAATCCGGGCACGCCGCTGCGAGACGCCTTGACCCGCGAGGCGACCAAGCGGGCGCTGGCGATCACCGCGCTTGGCAACGCCTATACGCCGGTCGGGCGGATGATCGACGAGCGTTCCATCGTCAACGGCGTGGTTGGCCTGCACGCGACCGGCGGCTCGACCAACCATACCATTCATCTGATCGCCATGGCCGCAGCCGCTGGGATCGCGCTGACCTGGCAGGATATTTCCGACCTCTCGGAAGCGGTGCCGCTCCTGGCGCGCGTCTATCCCAACGGGCTTGCGGATGTGAACCATTTCCATGCCGCCGGCGGGCTCGGCTTCCTCATTCGCGAGCTGCTCGACGAAGGCGTGCTGCATGAAGATGTGCAGACGGTATGGGGCGAAGGCCTGCGGCCCTACGCAGTCGAGGCAAAGCTCGGTGCCGACGGCAGCGTCGTGCGCGAAGCCGCCCCGCGCGCGAGTGGCGACGCGAAGGTCCTGGCGCCGTTCAAGAAAGCCTTTCAGCCGACGGGCGGCCTCAAAGTGCTGGCCGGCAATCTCGGCCATGCCGTCATCAAGACGTCCGCGGTGAAGCCGGAACGGCGCCTCATCGAAGCGCCGGCCAAAGTGTTCGACAGCCAGCAAGGGCTGAACGAAGCCTTCAAGGCCGGCACGCTCACCGGCGACTTCATCGCCGTCATCCGCTTCCAGGGGCCGAAGGCCAACGGCATGCCGGAACTGCACAAGCTGACCACCGTGCTCGGCATCCTGCAGGATCGCGGCCAGCGCGTCGCACTGGTCACGGACGGGCGCATGTCCGGCGCCTCCGGCAAGGTGCCGGCGGCGATCCATGTCACGCCGGAAGCGGTCGAGGACGGCCCGATCGCCAGGATCCACGACGGCGACATCATCCGGCTGGATGCGGATGCCGGCACGCTTGAAGTGCTGGTACCGGCAGCGGAATTCGCGCTGCGTCGGACGGCGGAAGCCGATCTCATCGGCAATGAGTTCGGCTTCGGCCGTGAGCTCTTCGCCGGGTTCCGTCAGCTGGTGGGTCGAGCCGACCATGGGGCCAGCGCGTTTGGAACCGACGCAGCGGAATTCGCACTGCAATGAAAAGGGACGGCTCCTGGCCGCCGTAGCTGAAATGTGGATTACTTGCTTGTCGCGGGGATCGTCGTCAAAGCCGGTTATTTTGTTGCGAAGATTAGGATTTCTGAGATCGGACGTGGCCGAAAGGGCAAAGCACAAGGCTTTCCGTAAATAACTCGCCCCACTGTGCTTCTCGAATGCAACTGCTCTCCGCTGGCGGCGTACGCTAGCTGTTCATGATTCCTCCGAATCACCACAAAATCTCAATTTTTCGTCAGCTCGCCATATGGGCAAATTCGCGAAGCTGCCGAAACTACGACATGCAAGCCGAAACTCCTCGGTGACGCCAGCTATGCGACGGTCTTCGCCACCATGTCCGGATGCTGACCGATCACGCGCACATAGGCGATAGCGAAATCCGGCGCGGTTGCCCGCGCCTGCTCCCAATCGCGTAGCGTGCCGACCGGAACCCGGAAGCGGCTGGCGAACTCGGACTGCGACAGGCCAAGCCCGGTCCTCGTCTTGCGGATCAGGCGGGCGCGCTGGCCCCGGTCCATCGCCCCAGCCGTCACGTCGAAGTCATCGGCGTCAGCCGGGTCAGCAGGTAGCGAGATATGCTCGTTCTTCACCCTTGTTGCTCCTTCTCACTGAGATGAAGCGGGGCTGTTCACCCCGCCAGACGAAGACGCCGGTGAACAGCTTCTCCCCGACGATGCCGACCACCTTGAACCGTTCCTCGCCGTCGATCTCTCGGATGGAGGGGATAATGAGATGGTTGTCGTCCTCAAAAATCCGATCGCCAAAGGCCAGCGGTAATTTGTGCTTTTCGCGATTCGCCGCATCCTTGGCAGAGTCGAACCTGTCCTGCGTCATGGGCTACAATCATACGGGATTTCCGTATAGATCGCAAGTCCCTTTTCACTCGTGAAATGTCGAGGGTTTTAGGAGCGCGACAAACCCACAGAGGAAAGGCGCTTAAACCGCTCGGTATGGTAACTGGAGCCGCTGGGTAAACCTTCGCTCGGCCGGCTAAAGCGCCGGCGATTTCGGGCAGCACATTCATCGCATCTCGGCCATGGTCGAGCTTTCAGCACGGCCGGAATGTCGTAGGTGTCGTTGATTGACTTGACGGTCCGCCAATCGAGACCGGCCTGGTAGGCCGGCTCGTGGGCCGCCCCTTCTGTTGCTGACAACCAAACCCTACTGAACCGTGATCTCGGCCCGTTCGCCAGCCTTGACTGTCACCGGCATCTCCTTGTCATGACCCTCATCCGACATATGCTGGACGACGACATAATCGCCGGCGGGGATCGTCTGCTGCCAGTTGTCGCCGTAGTTGAAGCCGAGCGATTTGCGCTTGCCATCGATGTCCTTTTTCGACGAAAACACCTCAATCGAATAAGCGCCGGGCGCCGATATTGCGAGCACGCCCGCATCGAGCACGACCTTCACGTCCTGGCTGTCGCCGGGCTTGATGCTGAAAGGCTGCTCGACGACGGCGAGATCGAGCGTTGTCACCGCCACATAGTCGTCGGGCGGCAGCCAGAACTTGCTATCGGCCCCATAGGAGTGCTCGACGCTGTCGCGGCTGCCGTCGATCTTCTTCTTCGCCTTGACGATCTCAAAGCCGATGGCCGAATTGTCGGCCTTCTCGCCGCCAGACGTATAGTAGGCATTGAGCATGGCCTGGCCGACGCCGACCACGACGTCCTTTTCTACGGTCTGCCCGGCGGCGAGCTGGATTGTTTCCGTCACCGTGCCGGCACCGATCTGCACCGTCACCTTCTGTTCGCCCGCCGGCACGATGGCCTGGGTGTCGCCGTAATGGGTGGTGCTGCCACCGGGATAGGCGAAATCGACGCGGGCTTCGCTGCTGATCTCGGCACCCTGGCTGGCATGCGGGTGAATGATCAATGTGCCGGCGTTCAGGATAAAGAGCGGTTTTTGGACCTGGCCGGCCTCGATCTTGACCTTCTGCTCGACCTTGGCTTCGTCGTCGCGCGCGACGACGATATAGTCGCCGGGATCGAGTTTGCCGCTATAGCTGCCATATTCGGTGGTGACGGACTCGCCGCGCGAGCCGTCGGGGTTGGCTTTGTAAATCTCCCAGGCATTGCCGTCGGTGATCGGCTCGCCGCCTTCGGCCATCACCACGGTCGGCTGGAAATTGAAAGCAGGCCTTGCAGGCTCCGGCGCAGGCGCTGGCGCTGGCGCCGGTTCGGTTGCCGGCGCCGGCGCGGGGGGCGGTGACGGCGCCGGTGCGGCGACGGTTTCGACCAAAGCTTGCCGCAGCGCCTTCTCGTCGGACGCCTGGATGTACTTGCCGCCGGTGTTGTCGGCGAGGCAAGCGATCTGCTTGCCTTCGTCGGCCGTAAGGCCAAAGCCGACAACGTCGGCTGTGAAATCGACGCCGGACGATTCGAGTTCCTTGCCAAGCGCGCAAGGATCGCCGCCACAGGTCTCGAGCCCGTCGGTGATGAGAATGACGGTCGCCTTGTCCTCGGTGTATTTCAGCGCTTCGGCCGCCTGCTTGACGGCTGATGTCAGCGGCGTCTTGCCGAGGAATTTCATGCTGTCGGCCGCGGCCGAAATCGCGCTCGCCGAGCCGGCCTGCGGCGGTACGATCAGCTGGATGTCCTCGCAACTGCCTTTCTTGCGATGGCCATAGGCCATGAAACCGAGTTCATCGTCGGCGGGAACCGATTGCAGCACGTTTCTCAGCGACTCACGGGCGATTTCCAGCTTGGGCCTGCCGTCGATCTGCGCCCACATCGACCCTGAAGCGTCGAGGATGATGATGAGCTTGTTCGCGGCAAAGCCGAATGTCGTCATCGACAAAAGGAGAAACGCCGCAGCGACGCTCCGTGCAAGTCCCGCCATCAAAATCTCCTGAGTAGCCGCCCCGTCCGCCGGCTGAAGCTATTTGAGCCCACCCTGGGACACAAGCCCGGACGCGGCTTGTCCGCGGCTTAGTAGGTGGTGCGGCGCTCTTCGGAAGGCGGGCGGCCAAACTGCAGCCGGTAGCTCTGGGCAAAATAGGAATGCGAGGTGAAGCCGGTGGCGATCGCCACATCGAGGATCGGCATGTTGGTCTGGCGCAACAATTCGCGCGCCCGCTCCAACCGCAGCCGCATGTAGTAGCGGCCGGGCGTGACGTTGAGGTGGCGCAGGAACAAACGCTCCACCTGACGCACCGAAAGGCCGGCCGATTTAGCGAGTTGCACCGCCGAGAGCGGCTCGTCGAGATGGTCGGCCATCAGCTCGACGATGCGCTTGAGCTTCTCCGACTTGCCGGTGAGGTCGCGCTCCGGCCCGACGCGCTGGCGATCGCCGGCCGAGCGAATGCGCTCGTGCTGGAACTGGTTGGCGACGCCATTGGCGAGGTTCGAGCCGAAGTCGCCGCGCACGATCTCCAGCATCAGGTCGATCGAGGTGGTACCGCCGGCGCAGGTGTAGCGCTTGCGGTCGATCTCGAAGACGTTGCCGGTGCAGTTGATGTCGGGAAAGCGCTCGACGAAGCCGGCGCGATTCTCCCAATGGATAGTGCAGCGATAGCCGTCGAGCTGGCCGGCCTCGGCCAGCAAATAGGATCCGACCGACAGCGCGCCGAGCGCGTTGCCGCGCCGGCCCCAGCTGCGTAGCGCCGCCAGCACCTTGCTCTTGCCGGGAAATTCGGTGGTCAGCCCGACCGAGACGAAGAGGATGTCGACCGGCGGCAGGTCGGCAACCGCATAGTCGATCTTGAGCGGCAAGCCGTTGGACGCCATCACCGGATCGCCATCGGCCGATACCGTCGTCCAGCCGTAGAAATCGCGGCCGAGCAGCCGGTTCGCCGAACGGAACGTGTCGATCGCGGCGGCCAGCGAGAACATGGAGAACTTGTCGACCAGCAGGAATGCGAATTGCCGGCCGCCTTGAACGGGATCATTCATGACCGGCCGTTCCAAGGGAATAGTTGGGTTCGGCAAAGCTGCTGCTTTCTGGTGGTCAGAAGGAGGGCCGTTTCAACCCGGCCGCAAGGTAGGCGGAGGCTAACGTATTGGCCATCAGCATGGCAATGGTCATCGGCCCGACGCCGCCGGGCACGGGCGTGATGGCGCCGGCGGCCTTGGCCGCTTCGGCATAGGCGACGTCGCCGACGAGGCGGGATTTGCCCTCCCCCTTCTCCGGGGCCGGGATGCGGTTGATGCCGACGTCGATGACGGTTGCGCCGGGCTTCACCCAATCGCCCCTGATCATCTCCGGCCGGCCAACGGCGGCGACGAGAATGTCGGCGGTGCGGGCCAGCCCCGGCAGATCCTTCGTGCGGCTGTGCGCGATGGTGACGGTGCAATTGGCGGCGAGCAGGAGATTGGCCATCGGCTTGCCGACGATGTTGGAACGGCCGACGACGACGGCATTGAGGCCCGACAGATCCTTGCCGCGCACGCGCTCGATCAGGAGCATCGAGCCGGCGGGCGTGCAGGGAACGAAAGCGGTGTCGAGTTCGCCGGTGCCGAGCTTGCCGACATTGATGAAATGGAAGCCGTCGACATCCTTCTGCGGCGCGATCGCCTGGATGACCTTGCCGGCGTCGATGTGGGCGGGAAGCGGAAGCTGCACCAGGATGCCGTTGATGGCGGGATCGGCGTTGAGGTCGGCGATGATCTTGAGCAGCGCCTCCTGGGAGGTGTCCGCCGGCAGCGTGTGCTGGACCGAATGAAAGCCGCATTCCTTGGCGGTGCGGGATTTGGAGGCGACGTAGACCTGGCTCGCCGGATCCTCGCCGACGATAACCACGGCGAGGCCGGGCTGGATCTTGCCCTTGGCGACAAGCTCCGCGGTCAAGGTCTTCACCGTCCGCACCACGTCTTCGGCAACGCTTTTGCCGTCAATCACTTCGGCCATATGAATCACCCCTCGATACGTTCCGCCAAACCGGCCGCGTCTGAAAATGCGGCGCTTTGGATCCTTTTCTCAAGCGTGCCGAAGCCTGCATGGCCCGGCCAGCCGGGCTGCGTCTCCGGCAAGACACCGCGCGGCATTTTGACGAAAATTCGAACACGCAATCCCGTCAAAGCGCCGTCCGATGCCGTTTACGCGAAACCGGCCCGCTTTTGTTCGACACAGGAGACTATCTTGTGGCTCAGAAATAGCGGCGGCCGGCGCGGCTCTCGGTAAGCTCGCGAACAGCCTCGCGAAATTCGCGCAGGCTGGCGCGAATTTCCTCGATCGACGCCTGCTCGGCGCCCTTCTCGGCGGCGGCGGGCTGCTCCAGCGGCGCGGCGGGATAGGCCGACGGCTGAGCCGGAGCGGGTGCGGCCGGGTAGGGCATGGGCGCGCCATAGGGCGCCGCGGCCTGGGGATGACCTGCCGCCGACCGCGTCTGCCAAGGCTGCATGTGCGGATAGACCAAGGGCTGCGCATAGGGATGGGACGAGGCCGGATACATCGCCTGCTGCGGCACCAGGGGCGACCGCAATGGCGGTCCCATGGGCCGCGTATAGCCGGCGTCCGCGTCTGGCTGAAAAGATGGCCGCGGATAGTCTGGAGCTGGCGGGCGATGTCCAAAGGCGGAATCCGGAGCCGGATAGTCGGGAAATGCCGGAGTGCTCGCCGGCCGGCCCTCTTCGGCGACAGCGGCCGATGCAGATGCACCGGGAAACGCATCGTCCTGCGCCTCGGTGCCGGGCTTGCGGGACACGGCTTTGCGCAGCCTCGACATCAGCAAGCCGATCCGGCTTGGACCCTCGGTGGCAGCGGCTCCGGGCTGCGCGGCAAGCGGCGGCACTGATGCTGGTGGCGGCGGCGGTGATTGCGGCGGCGATGCTTGCGGTATCGGCGGCGCCGGCGGAGGCGGCGCCCGGAATGCCTGGTCATCGAGCGGCGCCCGGCGTTCGTCCATCTTGCGGTCACGGCGGGATCGTGACCCGGCGGTCTCACGCAGGCTTTCATAGGCGCCGCGCATGGCGCCGAGACCGACGCCGGAGGCAAAGCCCAGCAGCAGGCCGGCAAGCGCCACCACGGCGCGCGACGGCCCGTTCGGCTCCAGCGGAATGGAGGCGGGCGAGATGACGCTCATATTGGCGGTGTTGATATTCTTCTGCTCGCCGGTCTCCTTGGCGCGCAGGAGATATTGCTCATAGACCGAGCGCTTGGCCGAGGCCTCGCGTTCCAGTTCGCGCATCGAGACAAGGTCGCTGTTGACGTCGCCGCTGCGCACCTTCATCTGCGCCAGGCGGGAAGCAAGGTCCTGTTCGAGCTGGACCGAGCGTTTCAGGTCAACCTGCAGCGACGACGCGATGCGGCTGAGTTCGGCGACGATGCGTTCGCGCGCGCCGGTGAGCTGGGCCTCGAGCGCCTGGCGCTCGGGATGGCGCGGTCCGAGCCGGACCGCTGCCCGATCAGCCTCCTGTTTGAGCGTTGCGTATTGCGAGCGCAGATCGCTCATGGAGTTGGAGTTGATCTCTTCAGGCAAGGTGCCGCTGAGCACCGAATTCACGTTGACCTGACGTGCCGAGGCCGCGCGGGCGTTCAGCTCCAGCGTGCGGGCGCGGGCGACGGAAAGCTGCTCGTTGAGCTTGAGCATCTGGTCGTCGCTGATCAGATGGCCCTGCGCGTCGACAAGATCATGGGTGGCCCTGAAATCCTCGACCTTGCGCTCGGCGGCTTCGACGCCCTTGCGCATCTCGTCGAGTTTCGCCGTCAGTTCGTTGTTGGCCCGGCCGGCAGTGTCGGACTGGATTTCACCCGAAGTCTGCAGGAAAACCTTCGTCATCGTTTCCGCGATGAGCGCCGATTTCTGGGCGTCCTGCGTGGTGACGCCGATGGTGATCACGGAGGTCTTGCCGCCGCGCTCGACCGAAACGCTCTCGGCCAGGTTGACGATGGCAAGGGAAAGGCGGCGGGATTGGTCGACACCGCCCGGTCCGTCCTGGCGCAACAGGATCGAGCGGATCAGCGACATGACGCCCAGGCCGCCATTGCCTTGGCCGTTGAACTCGGGGTCGTCGACCAGGTCGAGCTCCTGGACAACCTTGTTCAACACGGTGCCGGAGGTCAGCAACTTGATCTGGTTCTCGACGTTGACGAGCGCCGCGTCGGGCATGACCACCGCCTGGGTGAGATCGCGATCCGTAAGCTTCAGGTCGCGCGGGTCGACGATCAGTTCGGTGGTGGACTCGTATTTCTTCGGCGTCGACAGGGCAATCGCAACGCCGAGCGCCGCGCCCAGTACCGTCGTGGTGATGATCAGCGCTTTGGACCTGGCGACGCCGCGAACCACCTGCATCGGATCGATCAGGGGCTTCCATTGCTGGCTGTCGGCATCCTCGCCAGGAGATGTTCCCGCTTCGCTCGCGCTCAGCGGTTCGGATGTGCTGCGCGGGGAATCAACGCTCGAGGCGATCTCAGGAACCGTCTCTTCATACGGCATCGCCGAGTCCGAACCGCCGATACCGGCCCCATCGTGCGAACGCGAAATGCCGGCGGACGCCGGAGCCGGCTCGCCGCCCGGCTGCAAGCGTTGCGTTGCGGTGGATGCGGAAGGCGCCGGATTCATCTTCGCCTCGCGCTGCGAACGCGCCAGGCGATGACGTGTGGCGGCATCCTCGCGCCATGACGGATTTGCCCGATCCCCTAGCGAGACCAGCGATGCCTCGTCCTCACCGCGCACGGCTTGGCCAAGCGCCAGCAAGGATCGCTCGCGCCTCCAGTCCTCACGATTTTCCCTGTCGCCCATTGTCGCGGAGCTTACTTTCAGCCGCCAGACAGCGGCAGTCGGCCATTTGTTAAGCCACGCTAAACAAGCATAGGAAACAAAAGGTTAATTTTAGGCGGCCGAAAGCATTGCTTGTTGCCGGCTGCTTGGAATTTCAGCAGATGCAGGAAGATTTCAGAAGGGCACGTTAAACTTTGCCGCCTATGCCTTTCCCTGACCTATGACTGAGGCCAGCGACATACCGCAGAGGCGGCCCCTCGCCCGGATCGGCACCTTCGTGGCCGAAAGACGGGGGCTGGTTCGCGACTATTTTTCAGCGATCAGCGGCGCCGGCGGGCGGCTGGTGTTTTCACTCGCCTACTTCATCGCCTTGGCCAATACGCTTTCCATCGCCGAGTTCGGCATGTTCGCCACCGCCTCGGCCGCCGGAGTGATGCTGTCGCGGCTTCTGGCCTTCGGCTTCATCTCGGCACTCTACCGCACCGCCACCATCCGCCCCAACCTGATCGGCACCTTCACCGCAGGCTTCCTGCTGCTGGGCATCGTCTCGTTGCCGCTGCTCGCCGCGGCCTCCTACATCGTCTACCTGATCTTCTTTGCCAGCACCGTGCCGCTGCCGGTGTTCGCGGCAATCGTCTTTGCCGAGGCGCTTCTGTGGCGGCCGGTGGAGGTGGCGCTGATCGTCAACAACGGGCTCGGCAAATTCGGCCGTGCCGCCGTGCTGGCGATCCTGGCGACCGCTTTGCGGGCGGCCGGCGCGGTGCTGTTCATGTTCTGGGCGCAACACAGCGTCTGGGTGTGGTCCTGGTTCTATATCGGCGCGAACGCGGCCTCGCTGCTGGTCGCGTTCGGCCTCTTCTATCCGCGCCAACGGCTGCGGCTGCGCGGCGAGCTCTATCTCAGGCGGCTCGCCGATTCGATCTACGTCGCCGGCGCCGAGGTGTTGTTCTACCTGCAGATGGAGTTCGACAAGCTTCTGGTGCTGGCGATCGGCGGGCCGCACCTGGCCGGCATCTATGCCATCATCATGCGGCTGGTCGACCTGACGGCGATCCCGATCCGCACCTTCTCCATGATGCTGGTGCAGCGCATGATGCGCGCCCCGGAGCTCTTGTCACGGCTGGCGGTCAAGAGCGGCATCGAAGGCGGCGTATTCGCGGTCTCGACGCTGGCGCTGCTGGCGCTTGCCGTGGTGCTGCATTTCTTCCCCGGGGCGCTCGGCAAGAACGTCTCGGAGGCCGCTCCCCTGGTGGCGCTTGCGATCGGCGTTCCGGGACTGCGCAATCTGGTCGAATACCAGGCGGAACTTCTGTTCGCGCGCGGCCAGACGCTGGTGCGGGCGCTCAATCTCGGCCTGCTCGCCGCTCTCAAGGCGCTGCTGCTGACCTATGTGCTGACAACCATTGCCGACACATCGAAGCTGGTGCTGTCGCTCAACGTCGTCTTCCTGCTGCTCTATCTCGCGTCGATGCTGCTGACCTATTCGGCGCTGCGCAAGCCGGCGAAGGCGATCTGATCCTTCATCCGGGCAGTCTTTCCGAGAACCGGTTCGCTTTTCAGGATCAGGGTCGGTCGAGCCCGATCAGCCGGCGGATGCGGCCGGTATCGGTGCCGATGAAGGACTGCATGCCGATCGCCACCTGTTCGGGCGCCATGGCGGCAACGAAGCGACGGAATTCATCATCCGACAGCGCCTCACCGGTCCAGTGGACGCGGCAGAATTCTTCCGAGCCATGGAAGTGGCCAGCGCCGTCCAGCAGATCGTCGACATAGCGGCCATAGATCATGCATTCGGAGAATTTGCGCGCCGAGCCGACGACCTCGACCCAGTTTCGGCCATGCACCTCCTCGATCCGACTGCACATGGCCAGCACGGTGTCGCGGCGCCAGGCGATCAGCGTCGAAATGTAATCGTGAACCGAATTCCTCGACGGATCGATGCCGAGCGCGGAGCCGGCATTGCGCGACCATGTGCGATGCTCGTCATGACCGTCCTGCGCAAGCACGCCGTCACGGCGGAACAGCCGCGCCTTGCCGTCGCGCCAGAACGCGCCGCAATCGAAAGGCTTCAGAAAGGCGACGTCGGAATCGCAGAAGACCAGAACGTCCTGGCATGCATGCGCCGCTATGGCGATGCGGCGCAGCTGCTGCACGTGCCAGCCGCGCAGCGGCTGCGTCTTCAGGCTGAGCCAGACGCGCCGCCGGAACAGGCTAAGCGGATCGTCGAAGACATGCAGCCAGCGCGGCAGCAACTCACGTTCGTCGACGACGGATCGGTTGGCGCTCTCCAACCGTCGAAACAATTTGACGTCGCGGCCTTCGACCAGAATGTAGTGATGCGCGACGCCCGTGACGTGCCGGTCGAGGGTTTCGCAGAGCAAGCGGCAACGCTCGAAATCCGGCGCATAGCTTGCCGTCACCATGGCTGCCGTCGGCGTTGCCCGAAGCAGTCCGGGTTCGGCGATCGCGCCCGGAACGAACCTCTCGTTCAACGGACGTCTCCGGCGGCTTGGGGCCGGTTCAACAATTTCTGTTTGAGGACCCGCCACAGGAACAAGGGGTTGCCGACCACATAGCGGCGCCAGAGCCGTCCCGGCTCGACCGCCAGCCGAAACAGCCACTCCAGCCTGAGGCGCCGTATCCACAAGGGCGCGCGCGGCACGGCGCCGCTGAGAAAATCCAGCAGCGCGCCGACCGCGACCGGCAGCGTGCAGTGGCGCTCGTCGATGTGCCGTTCGATCCACAATTCCTGGCGCGGCACGCCCATGGCGACCAGCAGCATATCAGGCCGCAGCGCCGCGATGCGTTCGATGATTTCCGGCTCCTGCGCAGCGGAGAAGTAGCCGTCATGGATGACCACGAATCTGTGCTGGACGGCAATCGCCGCGAGCTTCTTCGACGCGGCCTCGGCATTGACGCGCGTCGCGCCGAGCAGCCCCACGGTCAGCGGCCGGGTCACCGACCGCAGAAAGGCCGGCACGAAGTCGGTGCCGTTGAGATTGTCCGGGAACGGCGCGCCATAGAGAAGCTGCGCTGCGAGATCGACGCCGATGCCGTCCGGCAGGATGAGAAAATCGTCGAGCGCCTGGGCGAACACCGGATCGGTGTAGGCGAGATTGGCGTTATGGGCGTTGAGGAAGCTGACCTTGGTGAAGCGTCGTTCCACGATCAGCCGCGTCAGCAGGGCGATCGCGTCGTCCCAGCGAATGGCGAGCACGGAGATGCCGAAGATCGTCTTCAATGTGTCGGGCCCGAACGAGGCGCGGGCGGCGTGCATGTTCATGCAAACGCCTCCTGCATGACCGGACCGAGCTTCTCCAGGCCAAACCGAATGGCGGCGTCCAGCGCCTTGAGCTGCCGGCGGTGGAACGCGCTACCGTCGACGTCCGTAATATCGGCCGCCGCGGCCTCCAGCGCCTTGGCAAAGGCGACCGGATCGTCGGTGACGGCGCAATTGACCGGGCGATGGTCGATGCCGCGCAGCGCGTGGCTGGTGGCAACGGCGGGCAGGCCGAGCTCGAACGTTTCGATCGTCTTCAATTGCACGCCGCTGCCGGCGGTGCTGATGAGCGGGATGACGGCGCCGCCGCGTATGAAAGCCTGGGCGTCCGGCACGCGTCCGACGAAAGCGACGCCGGGATGCGTCGAGGCGATGTCAGACGGGATGCTGCCGGCGATCCTGATGCGGAAGTCTGGGCGCAGATGCGGCACCACCTTGTCCAGGAACCAGCCGAGCCCGATGCGGTTCGGCTGCCAAGTCCAGGTGCCGATCAGCGCCGCGTCGCACTCGATCTTGCGCCGACCGCTGTGCGCCGGTGGCCTGGCGCCCGTCACCAGCGGCAGCACCGCCGAGCGGTCGTCGGAGGCCGCGCCAAGTGCCGAACGGTCTTCCTCGGCCAGCGTGAAGACGAAACGCGCGCGGCGGCACAGACGCTCTTCCACGCTCTCGAGCAGCCTTGCCTCGCGGCGGAACAACAGGCGCTGGAAGATGCCCGGGGCGGCAGCGGCATTTTCCCGCGCCGAAAGATGCTCGACATTGTGGGCGACGAAGATCGAAGGCCGCTCGTCGAAGAGCTTTTCGAAGGCGCCGGCGAACTGCACGGAATTGAGCACATAGCCGTCGAAGGGGCCGGCGCGCTCGATGGCGGCGAGGACTTCGGCATCGGAGACCGCACGCACCTTGGCCGACGCGAAGGTGAGGCCCGAAAGCATCGCCTTGCCGACCCAGGCAAGCTTTTGCAGCGCTGAAGCATTTTCGGTGCGCACGTCGACGGCACCCAGCACGATGGTGTTTTCAGGATCGGCCGCGGCTTTCCCCGGCCAGATGAAGCCGATGACGGTGACGCGCGCGCCGGCGCGCCGCAAGGCAGCGATGATTGCAGCATTGGCGATCTCGTAGCCCGATGCGAGAGCGCCATCGGGCACGATCGATGTGGCGAACAGCAGATGCATCTCACCTATCCTGTGGTGCAGCCGGTAGCAAAGCGCGGTGAACCCTTGATTAAACGCGCGCGCATCGACGACCCAAAACCTCGGCTTGAAGAGCCACTCCGTGAAAGGTGATTAACGAAACGTTATCGTCATGGTGCTAACAGAACTCGACCCACCATGCGGCTGACACGGATGATCCCTTTGCCATCGGACGGTTCGGTATCGATCGCGGGACGATCCCCCCGGCTTGACACGGAGGGCGTCGAAGCCGTCGTCACCTTGCCGACCTTCAAGCGGCCGGACCAGGTCCTGCAAACGCTGGCGTCGCTGCGGGCACAGCAGACCGGCAGGCGCTTTGCCGTCATCGTCATGGAGAACGAGGCCGAGGCACGTGCCGGCGCCCAGGCGTCGCTGCCGCTGTTCGAGCGCGGCGACATACCGGGCATGGTGATCATCGCGCATCAGCGCGGCAATTGCAGCGCCTACAATGCCGGCTGGCAGACGGCGATCCTGCATTTCCCGAATTTCAGGCACCTGCTGGTCATCGACGATGACGAGATAGCCGATCCGCACTGGCTGGAACGGATGTGCGCGGCGGCCGAGAGCCTTGGCGCCGATGTTGTCGGCGGTCCGCAAGTGCCCGACTTCGCCGATCCCGCCCATGCGCGCTGGGCCAAGCATCCGGTCTTCGCGCCGCCCTACCGCAAGACGGGCCTCGTGCCGGCGCTCTATTCGTCCGGCAATCTCCTAGTGGGGCGCAACGTGCTTACCGCCATGGGGCCGCCGTTCCTCGACCTGAAATTCAATTTCATGGGCGGCGGCGATTCCGACTTCCTGAGCCGGGCGGCGCAGCGCGGCTTCGTGCTTGGCTGGTGCGCCGAGGCCAGCGTAACCGAGACAGTCCCGGCCCGGCGGGTCGAGGCCGACTGGATCCGCGCCCGCAGCCTGCGCAACGGCGTGATCTCGACGCTGGTCGAAAAGAAGAAACGCGCCGGCACCCCGCTGGCCGGCGTCAAGGTGTTGCTGAAGAGCCTGGCCCTGCTTGCCGCCTCGCCATTTCGCGGCGCCGCCAGGCTTGCACGGACAGGATCGCCGGCGGCCGCCATCTACCCTGTCCATGTGGCGCTGGGCCGCGTGCTGGCCGAATTCGGATATGCCAATGAGCAATACCGCCAGCCTGAAAAGAACTGAGCGCGCGCCGCTCAGCGCCGCGTTCACACGCGACGGCGTGGCAACCGCGATCGCGGCGCTGCTGTTCACCGTCATCCTGATATCCTTCCGCCCGTTCCAGCCCGCGGGCGCGGAACTCACCGGCGAAGGCGGCGACATCGTCAACCAGCTCGGCTTCGGCTCGCTCGGCGCCGTTTCCATCTTTTCGCTGATGGCGTTCGCCGAGCCGCGCATCGTGCGTTCGCTGCTCAGCCCTTCCTGGATGCTGATGCTGGGTTTCTTCTTCCTGTCGGTGGTGCTGGCGACAGACCCGCCCTCGGCGATGCGCGCCGCCTCCTTCACCATGATCGGCATCCTGACCATGGCGACCATCCTTGTGCTGCCGCGCGATGCGGACTCCTTCTCGAAGGTCATCATCTTCACCGCGGTGGCCGTCATGGGCCTGTCCTATCTCGGCCTCATCGTCTTTCCGCACGAGGCAATGCACACGGCCGATTCGCAGGAACCCGAACATGCCGGCCTGTGGCGCGGCGTCTTCACCCACAAGAACATCGCCGGCCCGGTCATGGCCTGCTTCAGTTTCGCCGGCCTCTATCTCTTCCGGCGCGGGCAGCGGTTCTGGGGCGCCGGAATTTTCTTCGCGGCGATGGTGTTCATGCTGCACACCGGATCCAAGACCACGGCCGGCCTGGTGCCGTTCTCGATCCTGATCGTCATGTTTCCAAGCATCGTCGGCATGCGGCTCGGCACGCCGATCCTGTTCGCGCTGGCGATCATCGCTACCGCGGTCGGCACGCTGGGCATCGTTTTCCTGCCGCCGGTGAAACAGCTGGCGGCGATCTATTTTCCCGGCCTGACCTATACCGGGCGCACCACGCTCTGGGAGTTCGCCGGCGAGATGCTGGCGAAGAAACCGTGGACCGGCTACGGTTATGAGAGTTTCTGGGGAACGCCGCTGCTGCTCAACCAGGATCAGCCCTTCGACCGACCGTGGGATATCAGGACCATCGTGCACGGCCATGACGGTTATCTCGACATCGCCGTGCTGATGGGCATTCCGGCGCTTTGCGTGGCGGTCTACACTTTCCTGATCGCCCCTTTGCGCGACTACATGCGCATTCCCTTGCGCAAGGAAAACATCTATCTCGGCGATTTCTTCATGATGGTGGTGCTGTTCGCCGCGCTCAACGCCTTCCTAGAAAGCTTCTTCTTCCACCGCGGCGATCCGGTGTGGCTGTTCTTCGTGCTCGGTGTGCTTGGGCTCAGACAAGTTTCGCTGCGCCCGGTCGCGCTGCGCAACGCCGGTCGTGGCGCGCGATTGGGCCACTCCACCTGACAGGGCTTCCCCGTTGATCCGCGAGCGTTTATGTGAAGCCTTTCCTCGGAGGGCTTTCGATGACGATCAGGCTTGTTCTCGCCGGCTGCGGCAATATGGGTTACGCCATGCTCTCGGGCTGGCTGAAATCCGGCAAGCTTGCACCGTCGTCCGTTTTCGTGGTCGAGCCCAATGCCGACCTGCGCCAGCGCGCGGCCGCACTGGGATGCGGAACGGCTGCCGACGCCACCGATATCCCGGCCGGTGCCGTGCCTGATCTCATCGTCATCGCCGTGAAGCCCCAGGTGATCCGCGACGTCACCGCCGCTTACAAACGTTTCGGCGAAGGGCGCACCACCTTCGTCAGCATTGCCGCGGGCACGCCGGTCGCCACCTTCGAGGAAATCCTGGGCGACCGCGCGCCTGTTGTGCGCTGCATGCCCAACACGCCTGCTTCCATTGGCAAGGGCATGATGGTGGTGTTTTCCAATCCGCTGGTTTCCGACGACACCAAGCGTTTCGTCGCCGACCTCTTGTCGGCCAGCGGCGAAGTGGCCACCATCGACGAGGAGGGACTGATGGATGCGGTGACCGCCGTGTCGGGATCGGGGCCGGCCTATATCTTCCATTTCATCGAAGCGCTGACCGTCGCCGCCGAGAAGGCGGGCCTGCCGGCGGCGACCGCCAGGCTGCTCGCCATGCAGACCGTCTATGGTGCCGCCTCCCTCGCCGCCGAAAGCGGCGAGGAGCCGGGCCTGCTGCGCCAGCAGGTGACCAGCCCGAACGGCACGACGGCGGCGGCGCTTGGTGTGCTGATGGGCGAGGACCGGTTGACCAATCTCCTCACGCAAGCGGTGGAAGCGGCGCGGCTGCGGTCGATCGAACTGGGGAAATAGAGCAGACTCCCTAGGCCAGATCGGTATGCGAGAAGTCGTTGCCTTTGTAGAGCAGAGCAGAGCCACGACTCTTTGCGCATGCATAGGACAGGCAATCGGCCAGGTTGAGTTGGGCGGGATGCCCGCGTCCTTTTCCATAGTCTGAAAAAGCTTGGACCGCGAGCTTGGCGTCGCCGGCGTCGATCGGAACGATTTCGATTTCGGACTCGCGCAGAAAAGCCTCTATCGCCACTTCAGCGACAAGCGGCTCAACGGCCAGCATAGTTGAAAGCCGCATAGCCGCTTCGAGCACCACCAACGCGGAAGTAATTTTGCGAGGTGCTACCGCGATGCGGTTGCTCCACTCGCCAGCATCTCCCTCTCCCGAAAGAATTGCGACGACCACCGAGGTGTCGACAAACATCAAGAGTGGCCCCACATCTCATCGATCTCATCCTTGTCTACGGGCCGGCCGCCATGACCAGCTCTGGCTTTGAGTTCATCAGCGATGGCAGCCAGCCGCTGCGCCAACGGAGCGCGTCCACTTTCCCGTTTCAGTTCGGACTCAAGAGCTTCGATCACCGCCTCGGTCATCGAAATCTTGCGTTTGGCGGCGAGCCGCTGTGCCAGCTCACGTGCACGCGGGTCCCTGATCTGGAGGTTCATTGGTCGATCCTCAGCGTCATCTGCCATTACAATATAGTGCATCTGTCATGACAGCGCCACAACGGGCTTATTTTTCGTACAGCATCTCATCCTGCAGCCGGCGCAGAGCGAACAGTCTCGTCGCCCGGTCGGGTGCGGCGTTGTCGGCCGTCAACAGCTCGCCTTTCCTCACCGGTTTCAGCACCTTGCCGCCCTCGAGCAGGCCGACCGGCACGGCACGCCGGGCGCGAGCGTCTTCGACGGTCATCGTCCAGGAGCGATAGCAGGTCTCGCCGATCGCATCGAAGGTTTCGCCGGCGAGCAGATCCCGCTTGGCGACGGCGCATACCTCGGCGACCGGCCTTGGCAGCGGCACCATGTCGGGCTTGCCGAAGAGCACGATGCGGGCTGCCGTCAGCGGGACTTCCAGCGAGGTCAAATGGTAGGGCCGGAACAGGCTGTAATAGGGACCGTGGCCGATATGCAGGTCGTCCATGCGCTCGACGATGCGCGGGTGGGTCGCCTCGACGATGACGAAGACACCGGGTGCGACACCCTTGCCGACCGTGTAGTCGACAACGCCCTTTTTCGTGAGCAGCCCGCCATGCTCGCGCGGAATGAGCACCTTGACGAGGTCGTCGCGGTCGGCCTTCGGGCCGTGCATGCCGGGCACATCGGGCACCAGCCCGGTGGCGTTGGCGATGGCGCACATCTCGACCATGGTTTTCGAACCGTCGACGAACTCGACCAGCATGCGCGGGTTCATGTTGCGGCGGATCGCTTCCTCGCGATAGTCGTCGGGCACGGCATCGTGGTTAAGCGGGTTGTTCTTGCCCTTGCCGGCCGAGACGATGGTCAGGCCCAGTGCGGAGGCGAACTCGATCAGCTCCATGCAGCTCGAGGGCTCGTCTCCGGCGCCGACCGAATAGACGACGCCGAGGCGATCTGCCTGCTGCTTGAGATAGCAGCCGATAGTGACGTCGGCCTCGACATTCATCATCACCAGATGCTTGCCATGCTGCATCGCCATCAGGTCGAAGTCGGCGGCGACGCCGGGCTTGCCGGTGGCGTCGATGACGACGTCGATCAGCGGATTGGTGACCAGCATCTCGTTGGAGGTGATGGCGATCTTTCCCGACTCGATCGCCGCGGTGACTTTCGAAGTGGTATCGGCTTCGACGGCCATCGCTTCGTCACCATAGGCGATGCGGATCGCTTCGCGTGCCGTGTGCGGACGTCTTGTCGAGACCGCGCAGACCGAAATGCCGGGCATCAGCATGCCTTGCGTGACCAGATCGGTGCCCATTTCGCCCGAACCGATGACGCCGATGCGTACCGGGCGGCCCTCGGCGGCACGGCTGGCGAGATCGCGGGCGAGCCCGGTCAAGGCGACATTGGTCATGCGGGGATGTCCACAGCTTCCTGGTTCGCGTCGGATTAGCAGGGAATAGCTCCTCCTTGCCAACGAAACTGGCCTCGACAGTCAATTTCCCATGAAATCGCGCGGTATAGAGGCGCTCGGCCCAGTCCCGACTGGACCGAAGCGGGGCTCCGAACTCGGCGACAAAGACCTGACGACTGCCAGTCCGCTGTGCCGGCGGCTTCTCATGATAGGAATTTTTTCTTGACCGGGTGAGGGCAACTATGCTACATATTTGCCTATGGTGCTGAGTTGCGCCAAGGGCCCGCCGCACAGGCGGGTTTTTCCGTTCAATGCTCCGTCAAGAGCGCACAGGCGAAGGCTCCGTCAGCCCGGATGCCTTGGGTTCAAAGACTTGCCAATTGACATTGCCTTGAACTGCCTCAATAAAACATTCGTTCGCCAGCGAAGGCAAATGTTCATCCCGCATCACCGAGCGGGACGCATTCCGCCTCGCGGGCAGAACGGGGAGTGCCTTTGCGCCGAGGTTGGCGGCAAAGGCGTTGGAGGTCAACGGAGCATCATTTCGAACCCGGGGGTCGGGCTCGGTGCTCCAGGGGAGGACAAATGGATACTATTCTTGCGGGCCTCAAAGGGGCCATCGACACGCTCGGCGCAACAGTGCTGCTGCCGATCGTCATTTTCATCATAGCCGTCGTTCTGGGCGCAAAGGTCAGCAAGGCTTTTCGCGCCGCTGTCACCATCGGCGTCGCCTTCATCGGCATCAACCTCGTGCTTGGCCTGATGTTCACGTCGATCGGCGACGTCGCCAAGGCCATCGTCACCAACACCGGCATTCATCGCGACATCATCGATGTCGGCTGGCCGTCGGCGGCCGCCATCGCCTTCGGCTCGTCGGTCGGCCTGTGGGTCATCCCCGTCGGCATCCTGGTCAACATCGTGCTGTTGCTGACGCGCATGACGCGCACGCTCAATGTCGACGTCTGGAACTTCTGGCACTTCGCCTTTGTCGGCTCGCTGGTCGTGGCGGCGACCGACAATCTGGCCTACGGCATCGCCATCGCGGCATTGGTCGCGGCACTGTCGCTGCTGTTCGCCGACTGGTCGGCGCGCGCAGTGCAGCAGTTCTACGGCGTGCCCGGCATTTCGGTGCCGCACCTGGCTTCCGCGCAGATCCTGCCGATCGCCATCATCCTGAACTGGATCATGGACCGCATTCCCGGCATCAACCGCATCAACATCAACACCGAGACCATCGAGCGCCGGTTCGGCGTGTTCGGCGAACCTGTCGTGCTCGGCTTGATCATCGGTCTCGTGCTTGGCGCCATCGCTTTCTACAATGCGGGTGACCTCGGCACGGTGTTCGCCAAGGTGCTGGGCACCGGCATGACCCTGGCAGCCGTCATGCTGCTCCTGCCGCGCATGGTGAAGATCCTGATGGAAGGGCTGATCCCGGTTTCCGACGCGGCGCAGGAATTCGTGCGCAAGCGCACCGGCGACCGCGAGCTTCTCGTCGGCCTCGATTCGGCGATCCTGATCGGTCATCCCGCCGCGATCTCGTCATCGCTGATCCTGGTGCCGATCGCGATCATCCTGTCGGTGATCCTGCCGGGCAACCGCGTCATCCTGTTCGCCGACCTGGCGGTCATTCCCTTCATCGTCGCCATGACCGCGCCATTGGTCAAAGGCAATGTGTTCCGCATGGTGGTGATCGGCACGGTGACGCTGGCCATCGGCTTCTACGTCGCCAACGCGCTGGCGCCGCTGTTCACAAGTGCCGCCGTCGCCTCGGGCTTCAAGCTGCCGGCAGACGCGCTGCAGATCACCTCGGTCGTCGACGGCTTCCTGTGGGTGCCCTATGTGATCATCGAGGCGATCCAGGGACTTGGCCTTGCCGGCATCGTCGTCATCGCCGTGGTCATCGCGGCATTGTTCGTCCTCTACCGTCGCAACACGCTCGGCTGGGAGCGGGCAGCGGGCGCCGAGGACGAGCCGGCCGAAGGCACGGCCTGAGCCTCGTCGCGCCTGACGTTTGAAATGATCGTGCGCCCTCCGCGGGCGCACGATTTTGTCGACGGAGCAAAAACATGTCTGACAGCCTCATGCAGCTTCTGGACCCCGAAGCGATCGTGCTCGGATCCGATGCCTCGACCAATGAGCAGATCATCCGCATCCTGGCCGGCCGGCTGGAGACGCTCGGCTATGTCAAAAATTCCTACGCCGACGCGGTCGTGCGTCGCGAGTTGACCATCCCGACAGGACTGCCGCTGGAGCGCCCCGACAATGTCGCGGTGCCGCACACCGATCCCGAACATGTCCTGAAGCCCGGGATCGCTTTGGGCACATTGAAGCGCCCCGTCGTCTTCGCCAACATGGAAGACCCCGACGAGAAGCTGCCGGTCGGCTTCGTCTTCCTGCTTGCCATCAATGACAAGGACAAGCAGATTGAAGCGCTGCAGGCCGTTATGGCCACCATCCAGAATCCAGATGCATTGGACGGCCTGAGGTCGGCCACGACGCTAGACGACGTTCGGGCCGTGCTCGGCTGAACAAGGAGAAGCAAGAGATGTCCAGACAGAAAACAATTCTCTTTGCCTGCGGCACGGGCATAGCCACCTCAACCGCGGTCAACGTCGCCGTCACCGAGGCGATGAAGCAGCGCGGCCTGACCTTCAACGCCCAGCAGGCCAAGGCGACCGAAGTGCCGGGGCTGGCCGACAGCGTCGACTTCATCGTCGCCACGACGCCGATCTCGGCTTCGGTGACCAAGCCGGTCATCAAGGGCCTCGCCTTCCTCACCGGCATCGGCAAGGACAAGGTGCTCGACGAGATCGAGGTGCAACTGCGCAAGTAGGCCGCGGCACGCGCTCGGTTTCAGGTCACCCTGACGTAGCTCGTCATGCCCGATTTCTGATGCTCGATGATGTGGCAGTGCAGCAGCCAGTCGCCGGGATTGTCGGCGACGAAGCCGAGGCTCACCTTCTCGTTGGGCTGGATGAGATAGGTGTCGGAAACCAGCGGCTGCACGGGCCGAGTCGAGGATGACAGCACTTTGAAGCTCATGCCGTGCAAATGCATCGGATGCGATTGCGGCGTCAGGTTCTCCATGTCGATGACATAGCTCCTGCCAAGCTTCAATTCGGCCAGCGGCGCGGTCGGATCCGGCGTGTCACCCGGCCACGGCACCTTGTTGATGGCCCAGAAACTGTAGCCGAGCGAACCGCATATGCCGTCGCTCGCAATGTTCTCGGCCGTGGCGCTGAGCGCCAGCGAAATATGCTGGGCAGCGGAGAGATCGACCTCCGCCACCGGATTGGCCTCCAGCGGCGCGACATCACGAATGTCGCGCTTCAGCGAGCTGCCAGCCGCACGCAAGGTAGCCAGCACCTTGGGCTTGGTGCCCCTGACGTCCCGCAGGCTCACGACCGCGCCCTCCGCGTCAGGCATGCGGATGGCGAGTTCCATGCGCTGTCCCGGGCCAAGCAGCAAGGCATCGGGCGAAAAACGCTGCGGCACCGGATTGCCATCCAGCGCGATCACCGTCGCCTCCGCGCCGTCGACGCGAAAGGCATGGCTGCGCGTCACGTCGGTGATGGCGACGCGCAGCCGCACCAGCCCGCCGGCTGGCGCGTCATAGTGCGGCTGGTCGAGCCAGTTGGCCGTGCGCACCGTGCCATAGGTGCCGGTTCTCGCGGCATCCCGCGGCCGGAACTGATCGATGAACTGGCCATCGTCGCCGAGGCGCCAGTCGCGCAGATTCAGGACGATTTCGGCATCGAATTTCGGATCACCGGGATTTTCGACCACGATGACGCCGGTCAGGCCGTGCCCCATCTGCTCCAGCGTGTTGCAATGCGGGTGGTACCAGAAGGTGCCGGCATCGGGCGGCGTGAAGGCGTAGTCGAAATGATCGCCGGTATAGACGTAGGGCTGGACCAGGAACGGAACGCCGTCCATCTTGTTGGGGACCCGAACGCCGTGCCAGTGGATCGTCGTCGGGTCGTCGATCGCGTTGACGAGCCGGGCGGCGAAGGGCTCGCCCTTTTTCATCCTCAGCACCGGCGGCATTCCGGCGCTGCCATATGTCAGCACGTCCCGGGTCGGGCCGACCTCCATCAGCGTGGCCTGGATCCTGGCCGTCCGCAGCACCACCGGCTCGGGCGTGGCGACGGCCCAGCCGCCAAGCCTCCCCATCGCCGCGAGCCCGCCCGCACCGGCAACCGCGGCCGATTTCAGAAGTCGACGGCGTGTGATCAAGCTCATGCTGCGCTCCAGCGGGAAAACCCTCGGAATCGCCGACTTGAATCACGATCGGGCGGCCAGCGCAAATGCCGATATCGGCATTTGCATCCCGATGAAGCCGCAACCAGCGCCGTCTGCGCGGACGGCGCTTCGCCCTGCGACTCTGATCGGGACGACGGCCGCGCCAGATCATGCTTCAAGGCACTGACCGGAGCGGACTCGCCCGGGTCGCCAATGCCGATGTTTTCAACCGTCCGATCGGGCGGGTGGGGGGCGGAAGGGCGCCAAGCGGTCGCCCGCTATGGGCAGGCGCTCGTCGCGGAGGAAAGCAAGCAGGCCGATTTGCTCCCGCCATGAAAGCGCGACGAGAACCAACCTTGCGCGAAATCTCGGATTCAGGTGCCCGATGCGCCTTTTTTTTGCCCATTCGTGCCGCAAGGGCTTAAGAATGGGATGGATGGCGCTGAAAATGTCGGGCAGTCTGGTGCTGCGAGAGAGGATTGAACTCGCCTATCGATCCAACAACTAACTGACTATATTGATAATTTTCTTTCCGCCATTCCCGTCTGCGTACCACCCACGAGTCTCCGCCGCAAGCGACGCCTGTCCTTGGTATTGTCTCAGTTCGAATTTCGGCTGTGGGTGGACAAGCGGTCTTTTTGATCGTGCCGCTTGAGGGTGGTCAAGTGCCGCCTGTCTGGAATAAGCCAGCTACCGGTATCATCGTACATAATCGGTAGCCACAGGACGAAGCTCATGATACCAAACCACAATTTACAGAGGACGCCGTAGGTCGGTGTTGTCTTGACAATGGCATCGCTCAAGAATGTCCGACTATAGCTTTTCTGCCGCTGAACGATGGGCGGTCTATAAAATTCATGGCGAGCAGTGTTACTTGTGCCGCAAGCCCATTGATTTAAGATCAATGCAAGTGGATCACATCATTCCAGAATATCTTTTAAACGATTCCGATCACTTAAGTAAATGCTTGGACAGCTATGGTTTGCCAAGTAATTTCAATTTGAACTCTTATGAGAATTGGATGCCCGCCTGCGCGTCATGCAATAATAAGAAAAGCTCTGATGTATTCGAACCTACTCCAATTTTTCAGATCATATTGCAGAATGCGACGGCCAAAGCCGACCAAGCCAGGAAAGCAGCTACCGAAGCCGTCTCTAGTGCTGCACTGACTAGGGCTCTGAATGCCGTCGAGCGATCGGCCGCCGACGAGACGTTGGACATAGAACTGCTAAAGCCATTGATTCTGGCATATGCCAAGGCAAGGCCAAAAGCGATGAAGGCGCTTATCACGGAGGTGGATTCGCATATCATCGAATTTAAGTTGGAATTTGCCGCTCCACCAGAATTTCGCATCACCCCCTTCTACAAAGTTCTTTACACTTCTGGCGCTATCCGCATTGTCCAGACGCCCTGGGGAACGGGGTATGTGCCGACCGAAGAGAATCCGCATTCGAGCTTCTATTGCGGACATTGCGGCTCAAAAGGTCCTTGGAACGGAGCCCGCTGCTTGTCATGCGGCATGCTTGACGATGGTGACTAGGAAACCATGACAGGTCTGCTCCACAGTGATCAGGGGGCGCGATCTTCAGCATATCGAGTTGAGCCCTGCAACATCAGCGAGGCGGTGTGTGCGACGAGCAAGGCTGTTGCCTCCTCGATGTCGCTGCCTATGTGATGCAGGATACGCCCGCGAGAGCGGGGATAGACATGCAGTTCCTGCGCGCCACCCGGGCCGCTTTCCCATCGTCTGTGGGTGCCTGATGCCAGCCGGTGAACGAGCTTGGCCGCCTGGACGCGCTTGTACTCCAGCTTCCGGTCGGCCTGCGGATCGGCCACGATGGCCATCTCGACGGCAAGCCAGGCAGCGACAACGCGTCGGGGATCGATCTTCGCCTTTCGCAGCCTCGCCCATGCGGCTTTCGCGCGCTCTTCGGGAGATAGACCTCGCAATCTGAACGCCTCCAGATGGGCTCCTGCGGCCCGATAGAGCGTCTCCACGCGGTCGACGGCGTTGCGCACCCATTGGTCCTCGGCGTTCACCTCCAGCCACGCGCAGGCTACCTTGCGATACGGCGCGAGTTCCTTTGCGGTATATGAGCCCTTGTACGGGCTGCCGTGACGGGAATAGTGATCGGAGTGCTGACGGCAAAAGCGCGTGTCCAGACCATCGTCGGTGCCAGCTCTCGCGGGCCTGTCGCATCCAATGACACGGCAGCGCGTGAACATGTGGCTGGGCTCGGCGGCACGGCTTTTGACCTCGGTCTTGCGCTCGCGCTTCCTGATCCAATTCGTATTCAATCTCGAGTCCCTCTATGGTGAGCCGTGGGTTTCCCCGACAGAGATAGGCAGGCTTTACCTGCGGAGATTAGGAGTGAAGAGACCAAGAGATCAGCCCCCCTCAGAGTCATTCACTTCAGGCTCCCACCGTTACAGTGCCTTCCACATGGGCATGTCGATTGAAGGTATCGAGCATGATTTCCTTGGTGGTGGAGACAGCAGAGGCCGGGACCATCACAGCGTCATGAATCGGCAGTGCCACGATCCCTTGATCCTTCAGCGTCAGCAGCACCTCAATCATGATCTGGCTTTCGATGAACTGAGCGTCATGCCCGAGACCACGATGGAAGCAGTTTCTGATCAAGGGATGTTTCGCCTCGACTGCCTCGACCACATCACCGACCTTGTAGCTCCGGGAGAACAGCCGGCGCGTCCCCTTCGGGAAGCGGTTCAAAGTGTCTGATGCGAAGATCATGGCGCTCATGACCTTCTTGATCCCGGGCCGGTTCAAGCCGTAGCCCCAGATGTCATAGAGGTCGTCAAATGGCGGCTTGTGACCTGCCATGCCGTAGAGGATGCGTGGTCCGACCTGCCCGTAGTCCAGTTCAACTGCGCGCTCGCCGCTGATCGATAGTCCCTGTCGGCGCTCATCCTTGCGAAGGGTCTGCCAGAACCCGCCGAACAATCTGCCTCCGCTGTCGAAACGGCACTGGGTGAAGATACGCCGGAGTCTTCGGTCACGGATGCTGAACTGCGTCCTTGGCCATGGAAGGCCGTCCGAGTCGAACCGCAGATCGGCACCAGCGATCCACTGGTTGATCTCGTCAAGTTCAGCCCGGTATCGCTCCGTGTGCGGCGTATCGTCGTATTTCTCTAATCCGCCTTCGTCCCAGTGGTTCTTGCGGTCCTTGATGCGCTTCAGGACAATGGTCTCGCCGTGCGGGTGTTCGTCAAGGTCGTCGATCCCGATCTCGTGTTCAGCGATCCGATCAAGCAGTCGAGACCCGGGCCGGATAACCGTCGCTCTCGCGGCGCCCTCCACCGGAGCAGCGATGAGCTGTTCGACATAGGCCATTTCCGGCTTCGCCATAAGGTCGAGAATGTATGGGAACATTTTGCTGTATGCGCGTGGTCGATAACGGCTCTTCGCGCCCAGTACACGATTGGAGCGCGTAACGTAAATGTCGCCCCACGTTCCAGCAACGTGATGGTGCATGAGGTCCGATAGGATGGCATCAACCGTCAGGTCGAACGTCTCCTGGTCACGGGTGCGCCGCTTGTTCGTCCTGAGACCAAAATGTGCTTCGCAGCTCAGCAGCAGTGCGATCGCTTCCTTAACGATGGCCTTGGCATTCTCCGATGCGGCGAACCGATAGGCATTGAAGCGCCTGTCCCGTTCTTCTTCGTCATCCAGCTCGATCACAGCCGGCGTGATCTGGTCCATGTACAAACTTCCAGTCGTTGAAAAATAGCCACCCCGCCCTGCAAGGCACACAGAAGGCCATACAGGAGCGTGAGGGCGCGCTGCGGCAAGGGGACTCGGCCAGCCGAAAGACTCCATGCGGTGCGTCTATGGCCGGCCGTGAGTCATTGTGGATTGGGAGCTTCCTTGAGGCCAGCAGCCTCCAGCGCCCGATACACCGAACCTCGACCGATGCCAAGAGACTTGGCTATTTCGGAGACCGTCTTGCCTTGCCGGCCTTGGCGGCGGGCTTCCGGCCCTTTGTACTTCTGCCCCGCCTTGGCCTTGGCGATCCCGCAGGGTAGATTTGGTCCACGGACTTCAACGATCGCAATATGACCACCCGCATACGCAACCAGACTCGTGGGGCCTAAAAGGGCAGGCAGCCGAACAGAAGTGGGCCAGTGGTTGCTGCCCGACAATGAGGTCCTCTCTCGGAACGCAGAGGGGCGATCCGCTTGCAATTGTGCTCGTGTTCTGCTCCTGCTGACGGCCTGGTCCAACGTGCGCGTTGATCGATTAATTGAACTCAGTTTCCAATAATCTGAATTTCGTAGCGCGCTGTATTGCGAGGTGTCTCGCCTTCTACGAATATCCGACGCTCATCAATTGTCAAAATAAACGAGCCAACCTCTACTGCTTGAAAGATAAACGTCTGATGGGAGTAGGTGCCGTCTTGACCTGATGGCGCGGTGTCAAAAGCAGTTTCCAAAAGTTTTAAGCCGCTGGGAGTATTGTCGCGCACAACCCAACGCCCACCCCACCCCAGCTGTACAGGAAGAACTATTTTAAGTATGTTGCTTACATGTAGTAACGCCTGCCCGGACTTCTCATTGATGGTTTGAATAGATGTATCCTCGATTAGCGCAATGACGCACATCGTGTCAGCTTTCCCATCTATTTCGATCGGAGCCGCAGCTAGCAAGGCCGCTAATATCCAAAACATTGACAGCTAGACCCATTAACCCAGCATGTTTATTGGGCCATCATCAACTCGCTCAGCAAATCCTTCTGATGCAGCACAGCAGGGGGGAGAATTGCGTCTGGCATTGGCGCACGCGCCCAAACCGCATTTCGCCCAACATTGTTGCTCCCATAGTGGACCCATGCGAAACCGTTGTCGAAGCCCCAGCCCTCGCCCCACGAATTTTTTATGAGCCACGCCTCCTTTTGCTCATCCCACCCGACTATCAGAATAGCATGGTTGGTGCCGTTAGCATTGTTGCCCTCATTGAAAACCTCCGTAGCCGGCCCGCCATAGCTTTGTAGCGCCGCGGATGCGTAGATACTCGCGCTAATAGGTCCGAACTTACAAAGAGCCTCTTTCAGCGAGTCGGTGCTAGGCACATCCCCCGACGAATCAACCCAACCTACCGCGAGCAACTTGTCTGGCCCGACAACCGCCATGTCACACTGCTGCTTTACGCCTTTGTATCCTGGTGTTGCGCTCGGGTATACAGTTTCGGCCGCTAATCCGCTCCCTACCGACCACGAGAGAGCGTCGAAACGACGGCCACCACCGCAGTCTCCAGAGTTTGAACAATCCAGCACTTGTTGCTCAGCCATGTCTGACGACGGCCACCCAGCCAGGATAAAGGCGCTTTCAATCTGAGCCGTGCTGGCAAAAGCCCAACAGTCTCCACATTGTTGCAGATGCACCTTTGTTACTACGCCGAAAGCCCTCCAATCCCAGCTTGCTGCCTTCGCATCACAAGGCGGCCGAGCCGTCTCTGTTAGATTCTGGCTGTGAAGGGCAGCATCGTACAACTCGAGCACGCGTGCCGCAGTTTCATTGACACGACCGGCGTTCACCATGTCAGCCTCGCTTACAGGTAGCTCCCCAGTGAGACTCTCGATTGCACGATCAGACACGCCCGTGACGCGCGGCGTAAAGGTCCAATTCTTGGCCTTGCCTTCCTGAACCAGCGAATTCAAATCCTGTCCAGCAGCCTCATATGCAAAAGTAACGCATACGACCGCAATCGCTCCAACAGCGAGAATAATACGCATAAGCCCCTCCCAACCAGCGCTGGTAAGCAACATGCCGTCACGAGAAATATATATGTTGACGTATATAAGAGCATGTGCATAAATGATCGTCAAGTCTTTTTTGCCAAGGATTTATATAGTTTGACATTCCCTTCTGACGATTCTGCTTGTATTTACAAGCGGTTGATGGTTACTTGTGTAAAGTTAATTGAAATTTTATGTAAGAAAGTCGCTAAGAACGGCTGCCGATCGAGCAATGGGAGGACGGAATGATTTCAAGGCGCGGAATGCTGAAGTCCAGCGCGGCTATTTTGGCACTGGCAGTGCCGACCGCCGCACACGCTCAAGACCAATCGGAGTCAATATCGTCTGAAGCAGGGGTTGGACCGATTGACTATTGGGAATCAACGGGTGGTCCGAGTTTGGATCGCAGTGACGTTTCAATTTCGGTCAAAGATTCTCCTTTACCCAATGCCCTTGATTGGTACTACAGCTTTCTTCTTGGGATAGCGGAACAAAATGGATATACTGATAAGCAGAAGTTACTCGTAAATAATGTAATAACACCGTTCGACATTGCGCAGGACACTCCGTATTACAATGAAGGGCTCTTTCGTAGTTTTGCAGATCGCGTATATACGAAGAGCCCACAAGAGGTTGGACCGGCAAATAAAGCCGACCGGTTTTCCTTGCATTATGGGGGCGTCATTCATGTTGCGGCTGCCGGGATCGACAGAAAATACAAGGAGACTGTGGCCGAGATTGAGGGCCTGCAAGCTCGTCTCGGCGTTCAAACTGAGAAGCTCTCGGACCGCATACTAAAGATCAATAGTGAATGGAGGCGCGTAGCGACTGGTTCCGGATTGAAGGATGATGATCCCGAGTACGAACTGAGGTATCTCAACTATTTAGAAAGTATACGCTACGCAGATCAGGTTAGCCAATACTCGCAAAACATTGATATGATCACTGGAACTATTGATGCTGTGCGGAGGTCGAAATATACACCTGAAGAACAATTACTTCTCGACAACATAACTCAGTTGAGTGAAACCTTTAAGGTGGCTCGCCCTTTGAGGCCAACTTTTGAGCGAACCGTGAAGGGTGTCAACGATTTGACATTCGCCAATCCGACAGTGCGAGTCTCGGGATTGATGGATATTGCCCCCGCGATGTATCCGCTTGGGGATCTTGTCAGGTTCCTCCAAGTCCCTGGCGCGCACGGCGATTCCGTCCAGAAGGATACGGTCTCTAAGCACAAGCATGACGAATCGTGGTCCGCTGGCGGAAGCGTGAGCTATAGTTTCTTTAGCGTAGGTGGCAGTGGATCAGGCTCATCGAGTTATCGACAGGATATTAGTAAATCAAAAGGGATCGCGGTCAATTTTGAAAACATTTCTGAATACCTGATTGATCGGCAGCTGTGGTTTAACCCAGCTGTCTTTCACAATGACAAGTTGAAGCCGATACTGGCTAAGATTCCTGGTACCGAGAGACTGCAATTTGTTTCAGTGTCGCTCATTATCGGAAGGGGGTTGACATTGCAGCTTACCTTTAACGAGTCGATCACCACCGAAAGCTGGTCAAAGCGATCCTTTGCGGCGAGTGGGGGCGTTTCCTTCATGGGATTTGGATTTGGTGCATCCGGTGGCAATAGTTCGTACGACTATACGCTGGAAGTATCAGGCGACGGGAGAACCGTTACGTTCAAGGATGACCCACAACTCACTCGCGTTCTGGCTGTTAGGTTGGAGCCCTTCGTGGAAGTGGAATCAGGACTGATTGAAGCTCCATCCGACCTCGATATGGCTGCGCCGAATACTCCTCTGGCAAAGTTTCTCAAAGGAGAAATTGGATATTCGGAATTGCAGGAGTCAAAGTTCTAACTCCGAGATATCGCGGCTGCTAGGCCGTTAGCTAAAGTGGTGACAGGTCTCAGACGTTCGGTCGTTGGTGCATCTTGGAAATCGATGCCGGGCGTTCTTGTTCGCGTTATAGGGAGCGTTATGGCTGTTTTGGTCGGGAGCCAAAGCAGTTCCGGCGATGAGCCGGTGCGGTGTCCGCGCCCTACTACAGTAGTAAGCGTGAAGCTATGCGATCTGTCATGCGCGGAAGGCCCGCTCGTTCATAAGATGGGAAGCGTGGATTCGCTGCCAGTTGGGGAGAATACTTATACAACAAGACTTTTTGTCAAATCGATGAGGGACAAAACAATAACTGGGGCTTTTATATTGAGTGATCTTTCGGACATTTTTAATGCGGGATATCTCAATATCAACCTTACCCCAATTTCTGAAGTGGGTCACATTCTCATATCTGGTGTTACGATCTCTCCTACGCACCGCTCATTCATCATAAGGGTGTGCTTATTTAGCCAGAACGATTAGGCAACCGCATTGTATCTGGGAAGGTAGTAGTCCTTCCAATGCCGCGCAAGCGACCTCATGGGGCACGGCGCTATTCGCAGGCGCACAACTGGTCTGTCCGATCTCTACTGCCGCCTGTGAATCACCTGCGGTGGCGGGGTAGGATTGATGCTGGCAGCCTCTAGCGCGCGATATACCGAACCCCTGCCGATGCCAACAGCCTTGGCGACTTGCGACACCGTCTTTCCCTGCTGGAACAGCGTCACGGCTTCGCTGGCCTTGGCGCGTGCGGTGGGCTTCCGGCCCTTGTACTTCTGCTCCGACTTGGCCTTGGCGATACCTTCCTTCTGGCGCTCCTTCATAAGGTCGCGCTCGAACTCCGCGAAGGCCGCGAACATGTTCAGCATCAGCCGCCCGTAGGCTCCTGTCGTGTCAAGCGTCTCCTTGCCAAACTGCAGCACCTTCAACCCAATGCCACGCAGATGCAGGTCATCGACGATCTCGCCGAGCGTCCGCGTGTTGCGCGCCAGCCGATCGATCTTCGTAATTGTCAGCGTGTCGCCCTTGCGCAGGAACCCGAGGGCGCGCTCCAGTTCCTTCCGGTCACCAAGCGCCGACACCTGCTCCGAGTAGACCTCCTCGCATCCAGCAGCCTGGAGATCGCGCACCTGCGCCTCTAATCCTGCGACCTGTTCTTCCGTCGACGTTCTCGCATATCCGATCTGCATACCAAGCCCTCCGATGTCCAATAGAGTTTAGGCTTGTGAGTCAATCGCGTCCAAAAGTCAACACCCATTCTTTTGGACACATATCGCAGTGCCTGGACGAACGTCCGCTGGACCCTGCCCATGTGGACACCGACTTGCCATTTTGTCGACGCATGACTCAGAGGAGGACCGTTATGATGAGCGCGAAGGGCAATACATGACCAACAGCGAACACTTCCTCCAGATAGCTGCTTCGATAGCTGATGCCGACGCTGTTCCCGAGCTTAGCACTGGATGCTTGAGACAGGCTCGCGACGGCTTTGGGGGGGTGCCCGAAAGCATTGACGTGCTGCTCGATAGGAAGAATTGGACCGCCGCGAAGCCACAAATAAGGGTGTTTGCCACGATCAACCGGAAGAATAGCTTCGTAGTCCGCTGGGTTCCTACCGTCGGGACGTACGACGCGCGAACGCAGGCCGACCTTGAGTTTGACCACTATTTCGTCCGCGAAGTAGAGATGGCAGAGGGCATCGGCTCATCAATCAACCTCCTTGTGTGGTTCCGCGAGCCGCCTGTGATCTTGCCCAGCAGCCGTGCCAATAGCTCTCGTACCGCCGTCCTCTCCATCGCCGCTGGGCTCAAAGCTCGATATGAGGAATTGCTCGATCGGCTTCGGCAGGACCTGTTGGTGACCAGCGCTACATCCCTCGCGATACTGACCGACAACGACCGAGTAGAATATCAGTTCGGACGCGAGGGCCGGGCGGAATATGCGGAGTCGATAGCAAAGGGCCTGACTGCACCCAGTTGGTAAGAAGGAAGCCATCGACGGGGTACGGGGGTGATTGCCGAATTGCCGTGTATTGGATGGGCCGAGCGCATTTCTGCACCAAACATTTCCGGCTCATTCCGAGTTGCGAACGTTAACCCGATGGGGTGTATTCCTTGCTGATCATCAGGGGCATCATGAATTGAACCAGCAGGCACTTTCATCTTTCATCTGGTCGGTCGCTGACCTTTTGCGCGGCGACTACAAGCAGGCTGACTACGGCAAGGTCATTCTGCCCTTCACGGTGCTGCGGCGGCTGGACTGTGTGCTGGAGCCGACCAAGGATGCCGTGCTGGCCGAACATGCGGCGAAGACCGCACAGAGCATGAACCCGGAGCCCTTCCTGCTGCGCAAGGCCGGACAGACCTTCTACAACACCTCAAAGCTCGATATGCGCAAGCTTATGGGCGATCAGGACAACATCGCCCAGAACCTGTTCGTCTACATACAGGCCTTCTCGCCGGACGTGCGCGACATCTTTGAGCGCTTCGAGTTCGCGGCGCAGGTGGATCGGCTGGCCAAGGCGGCCTGCTTTATCAAGTGACCGAGAAATTCGCTCGCATCGATCTGCACCCCAACAAGGTCGACAATCACCAGATGGGCCTCATCTTCGAGGAACTCATACGCAAGTTCGCCGAACTCTCCAACGAAACCGCTGGTGAGCATTTCACGCCGCGTGAAGTGATCCGCCTGATGGTCAACCTGCTGTTCGTCGAGGACGACGCCATCTTGTCCAAGCCTGGCGTGGTCAGAACGATCTACGATCCGGCAGCGGGAACCGGAGGAATGCTTTCAGTGGCCGGTGAGTATCTCCTCGAGCATAACGATAAGGCCTCGTTGGTGATGTACGGGCAGGAACTGAACTCGGAGTCCTACGCCATCTGCAAGGCGGACATGCTGATCAAGGGGCAGAATGTCGGCAACATCATTCGGGACAACACGCTATCCGACGACGGCCATCCGCACGAAAAATTCGATTACATGCTCTCCAACCCGCCCTTCGGTGTCGAATGGAAGAAAGTGGAGAAAGACGTTCGCGCCGAACGTGAGAGCCAGGGGTTCAACGGCAGGTTCGGCCCCGGGCTGCCCCGGGTGTCCGATGGGTCACTGTTGTTCCTCATGCATCTTCTGTCCAAGATGCGACCGGCGGTCGATGGCGGCAGCCGCTTCGGCATCGTGCTGAACGGTTCGCCCTTATTCACCGGAGGGGCTGGCGGCGGCGAAAGCGAAATCCGCCGCTATGTGCTGGAGAACGATCTGGTCGAGGCCATCGTCGCACTGCCCACCGACATGTTCTACAACACCGGCATTTCCACTTATGTCTGGGTGCTGTCCAACCGCAAGCCAGCCCACCGCAAGGGCAAGGTCCAGCTCATCGACGGCTCAAGCTTCTGGCGCAAGATGCGCAAGAGCCTCGGCTCCAAGCGCAAGGAGATGGGCGACGAAGATATCGCCACCGTCACCAGACTGTTTGGCGGCTTCCATGAGGCGCATCTCGCGACCGTGCTGGACGCCAATGGCAAGGAAGTGGCGCGGCAGGTTGTTCTGGAGAGCGAGCAGCCCCCTGCGGCTCCTGAGGGCGGCAAGGTTAGGCTCGCACCGCTGTCGCGCATCTTCGCCAATGAGGATTTTGGCTACCGCACCATCACCGTCGAACGCCCCTTGCGCGACGAGCAGGGACGCCTCGTCCTTGGCGGGCGAGGAAAGAACAAGGGCAAGCCACAGGCCGACAGTGCGCTGAGAGACACTGAGAACGTGCCGCTCAGCGAAGATGTCGAGGCCTATTTCCGACGCGAGGTTCTGCCCCATGCCGCTGATGCTTGGATCGACCACGACAAAACAAAGATCGGCTACGAGATCCCCTTCAACCGGCACTTCTATGTCTTCGAGCCACCGCGTCAACTCGCCGAGATCGATGCCGATCTGAAGCAGGTCACCGACCGTATCCTGACGATGATCGGGGAATTGTCGGCATGATGCCTCCCTATCCCGACTATCAGGACACTTCTGCCGAGTGGGTGGGTGCCATTCCCGTTCGTTGGAAGATGGATCGGTTGAAGTGGTCTACCGCAAGCTGCAGAAATGGGGTGTGGGGTAACGATCCCGATGGCTCTGAACTTGACATCGCTGTCGTGCGTGTTGCGGACTTTGATCGAACCAAACTCCAAGTAGTGATGGACGAACCAACGTTCAGATCGGTTCCTGAGAATGATAGGCAAGGACGTATTCTATTGGCGGGGAACCTGCTGCTTGAGAAGTCTGGTGGGGGAGAGGGGCAGCCAGTTGGAGCTGTAGTTCTCTACAATGATCTTCGACCAGCCGTCTGCTCCAATTTCATTGCTCGGATCGCTGTTGCAGAAGGGATGGTCCCCTCATACTGGCGGTACTTGCACTCTGCAGCTTACGCGGCACGGGTGAATGTCCGCTCGATCAAACAAACATCGGGTATTCAGAACTTGGATCAAGGAAGCTACCTCGACGAGCGTGTTCCATTTCCCTCACTTTCAGAGCAGACTGCCATTTCCTCCTTCCTCGACCGCGAGACGGGCAAGATCGATGCGCTGGTAGAGGAGCAGAGGCGGCTCATCGAACTGCTTAAGGAAAAGCGTCAGGCCGTCATTTCCCACGCAGTCACCAAAGGGCTCAACCCCGATGCGCCGATGAAGGACTCTGGCGTCGAGTGGCTGGGCCAGGTGCCGGAGCATTGGAACGTGATCCGGATCAAATGGATCGCCCGAATGGAGAGCGGGCACACTCCTGACAAGAAGGTTGTCGCATATTGGGAGGACTGTGACATACCATGGGTATCTTTACATGATACAGGATATTTGAAGTACAATGACTACATAAGTGAAACTGCCCAGTATGTGAACGAACTTGGACTCGCCAACTCATCGGCAAGACTTCTGCCAACTGGCGTTGTCGTCTTCTCACGAGATGCCACCATTGGTCGATGCGCAATCACTACGCGACCAATGGCGGTCTCCCAGCACTTCATAGCCTGGGTTCCTGGTACGATGGTCACACCTGAGTTCCTGCTCTACTGCCTTCGGTCGATGACGCAGGAGTTGGACCGACTTACTTTTGGCGCAACGGTGAAGACGATCGGAATGCCTGACGTTCGTGGGCTAACAATTGGTCTGCCACCGATAGGAGAGCAAATCGCAATCATTGAACACGTTCTAAATAGCTGCCTTGAGATCGATAGACTAATTCGCACCGCAGAGAACGTTGTAGCTTTGCTGCAAGAACGCCGCTCCGCTCTCATCTCAGCAGCCGTCACTGGCAAGATCGACGTGCGGAAATTCGAGAGTGTCGAGATGGCTGTCGCGAAGGAACTCGCCGATGCCGATCTTTGAGATTACCGCTGACAAACTGCTTGCGGTAACCGAAACCAGCTTCGGAGCGGAAGGTATCCATGAACGCAAACATATCCAGCAACTCCTGCGCGACCACATCAAGGTTCTTGACGAACGGCTCATGGTCATCGCCGAGGAGTTTGGCGAGTGGCTGGACAGTTCACGCAGAATCGACCTGCTCTGCCTTGATGGCGATGCCAACCTCGTCGTTGTCGAGTTGAAGCGGACGGAGGACGGTGGACACATGGAACTGCAAGCCCTGCGCTATGCCGCCATGATTTCCGCCATGACATTCGAGCAACTTGTTGACACCCATGCCCGTTTCAGGAACCCGGCCCTGCCGGACCTTGAGGCGGCCAAGGGAGCGATCTTGGAGTTTCTGGGCTGGGAGGCTGCCGACGAGGAGCAGTTCGGACAGGACACCCGCATCATTCTGGCATCGGCAGATTTCAGCAAGGAGCTGACGACGGCTGTTCTGTGGCTGATCGATCGCGGTGTCGACATCAGGTGTGTTCGACTCAAGCCTTACAAGATGAACAATGGTCCGGTGCTGATCGACATTCAGCAACTGATCCCTCTGCCCGAGACGGCCAGCTATCAGACCCAGATCGGCGTGAAGAAGTTGGCCGAGAGAAAGTCACAGGGTGAACGTCATGAACTGCGCCATAAATTCTGGCAGCAGATGCTTGACTATTCGAAGCAACGCACTCCGATCCATGCCTCCCGAAAGGCAACACGGGACGGATGGGTCTCAGGCAGCATCGGGCGCAATGGCTTCGCGCTTCTGTATACGGTGCGCAGGGAAGACTCTCAGGTCTCGCTGTGGATTTCCCTCGGCAGCGGAATGCGCGCGAAGAACAAAACCACCTTCCATCAGCTTCTGAACCAGCGCCCAGAGGTCGAGGGGGACTTCGGCGCTGAATTGGACTGGCAAGAGCAGCCTGAGTCCGATGGATGTCTGATCCGCTACGTCATGCCCGGAGGCTACAAGTCTTCGACCGAACAATGGCCTGAAATCAATGAGCGAATGACCGACGCTATGATCAGGTTGGATAAGGCGTTCCGCACAAGGGTCGCGGCACTGAAGTTGTAGGGGACCGAGGGGATGAACCTGCACAAGGAGATCAGCTTCGAGAGCGAAGTCTGCGACCATCTTGCCGCGAACGGCTGGCTTTACACCGATGGCGACGCTCCTGTCTATGACCGGGCCCGTGCGCTGTTTCCCGCCGATGTGGTGGCGTGGGTTCAGGCCAGCCAGCCAAACGCTTGGGCAGCCCTGACGAAGTCGCATGGCGCTGCGGCGGGAGCCATCCTGCTTGACCGCATCCGCAAGCAGTCCGACGAACGTGGGACGCTCGATGTGATCCGGCATGGCGTCGAGATGATCGGCCTCAGGGCACCCTTGGCGCTCGCCCAGTTCAAGCCTGCACTGGCGATGAACGCCGATATCCTCGCCCGCTATCATGCCAACAGGCTTCGTGTCGTGCGGCAGGTGCGCTATTCGCTTGCCAACGAGAATGCCATCGATCTGGTGCTGTTCCTCAATGGATTACCCGTCGCCACCGTCGAACTTAAGACTGACTTCACGCAATCCATCACTGACGCGGTGGACCAGTACAAGTTCGATCGCCATCCAAACCCCAAGGGCCAGAACCCCGAGCCATTGTTGAGCTTCCCGAGCGGCGCTCTGGTTCACTTCGCGGTCAGCAATGCCGAAGTGATGATGACCCCAAAGGTGGAAGGTCCGGAGACGCGCTTCCTGCCGTTCAACAAGGGCAATGGCGGCGGCAAGGGAAACCCGCCGAACGCCAACGGTCATCCCACCGCCTACCTGTGGGAGGAAATCTGGCAGCGGGACTCGTGGCTTGAAATTCTCGGTCGCTACATGGTGGCCGAGCGGGACGCAAAGAAGAAGATCAGGAGCATCATCTTTCCGCGCTTCCATCAGCTCGACGCGACACGCAAGCTTCGCGCCTCGGTGCTGGCCGAAGGGGCTGGCGGCAAGTACCTCATCCAGCACTCGGCCGGTTCCGGCAAGACCAACTCCATCGCATGGACCGCGCACTTCCTCGCCGATCTTCACGACGAGAAGCACAAGAAGGTCTTCGACACGGTTCTGGTGGTTTCCGACCGCAACGTCATCGACACGCAGTTGCAGGAAGCGATCTTCAATTTCGAGCGCACCACAGGCGTCGTCGCCACAATCAAGAGCGACAGCGGCGCGAAGAGCGGACAACTTGCCGAGGCGCTGGCTGGCGGCAAGAAGATCGTGGTCTGCACCATCCAGACCTTCCCATTTGCCCTTCAGGCCGTGCAGGAACTGGCGGCATCGCAAGGCAAGCGCTTCGCGGTCATTGCCGACGAGGCGCACTCAAGCCAGACAGGCGAGGCAGCAGCCAAGCTGAAGGCCGTGCTTTCCCCCGAGGAACTTGCCGATCTCGGCGATGGCGGAGAGATCAGCTCCGAGGACATTCTCGCCGCCCAGATGGCTGCCCGGGCCAGCGACAAGGGCATAACCTATGTTGCCTTCACCGCCACGCCCAAGGGGAAGACGCTTGAGCTGTTTGGCCGTCGCCCCTTCCCAGATCAGGCTGCGAGCGAGACAAACCTGCCAGCGGCCTTCCACGTCTATTCCATGCGACAGGCCATCGAGGAGGGTTTCATCCTCGACGTTCTGCGTAACTACACGCCCTACAGCATTGCCTTCAAGCTAGCCCATGAGGGCAAGGAGATAGACGACACCGAGGTCGAGCGCAGCGCGGCGGTCAAGTCCCTAATGCGCTGGGTTCGGCTGCACGACTACAACATCAGCCAGAAGGTGCAGGTGGTGGTCGAGCACTACAGGTCTCTGGTACAGCCGCTGCTTGATGGCAAGGCCAAGGCGATGGTGGTGGTGGGGAGCCGCATTGAGGCTGTACGCTGGCAGCTCGCCATCAACAAATACATCAAGGAGAAAGGCTACAGGCTGGGGACGCTGGTGGCGTTCTCGGGCGAGGTCAACGACCCGACGAGCGGACCCGATCCGTTCACCGAAACCAGCAAGGAGTTGAACCCCGGTCTGAACGGACGCGACATCCGTGAGGCCTTCAAGCTACCCGAGTACCACATCCTGCTGGTGGCCAACAAATTCCAGACCGGGTTCGATCAGCCGCTGTTGTGCGGCATGTATGTTGACCGGCGGCTGGCGGGCATTCAGGCGGTGCAGACACTTTCACGACTCAACCGAGCGCACCCCGGCAAGGACACCACCTATGTCCTCGACTTCGTCAACAGCAGCGACGACATTCTCAAGGCGTTCCAGACCTACTACGAGACCGCCTCGCTGGAGAATGTGACCGACCCCAATCTCGTCTTCGACCTGCGGGCCAAGCTGGACGCATTGGGGTACTACGACGATTTTGAGGTCGACCGCGTGGTCAAGGTCGAGTTGGACCCGGCATCGAAGCAGGGCGACCTCGTCGCAGCCATGACGCCTGTCGCCGACCGGCTCCTGCGTTCCTATAGGGATGTTCAGGAGCAATTGCGTATAGCCAGGTCGAAAGAGGATGCCAAGGCAGCCAAAGACGCTCAGGATACGATGGATGCTCTCGTGCTGTTCCGTGCCGACATGGGCGCATTCGTGCGTCTTTATGCGTTCCTGTCGCAGATATTCGACTACGGCAACACCGCCATCGAAAGCCGTCACATCTTCTATCGCCGCCTCATTCCCTTGCTGGAGTTCGGGCGCGAGCGGCAGGAGATTGACGTTTCCGGGCTGGTGCTGACCCACCACAAGCTCGCAGACAAGGGAAAGCGTACGCTGGCATTGGGTGGCTTCGGAGAGCCGTTGCAGCCGATCTATGACGCCGGTTCCGGATCAGTGCAGGAGAAGCAGAAGGCGCTACTGGCGGAGATCGTTGCCAAGCTGAACGATCTGTTTCAGGGCGATGTGACCGACGATGACCAGCTCATTTATGTGAACAACGTCATCAAGGGCAAGCTGATGGAGTCCGAGACGCTCGCCCAGCAAGCCGCGAACAACACCAAGGAACAATTCGCCAACTCCCCCGATCTGTCGAAGGCTATCCTCGACGCCATCATCGACGCCTTCGAGGCACACACGACAATGAGCAAACAGGCGCTGGACTCCGCGAAGGTCCGGGAGGGGCTCAAGGACGTTCTGCTTGGACCAGGGCAGCTTTATGAGGCACTGAGAGCTGGAGGGGACGGTGCTGATCCAGCCATCCAACCCGCTCGGAGTTGACGGCAACTACGCTCACAGCCTCACGCAGCCTTCCGCTGGCCTCTCGCATTGCCTTTCCGGCGCTCGCGTTGGGCTTGCGCCGCAACGGCTTGGTTCGATGGCCTCCAAATCGTCGCCTTGACATCGAAGCGCGGTAGCTTCGTGATCTCCCTCGCGAGGGCGCTGGGTGGGAAATCGCCGTATCCCTCGCGGGCATCCTCAGGACCGCTGCCAAGCATGAAGTCACGATGCTGCTTGTCCATGTCATGTTTGCGCGAAAGCGACGTGAACAGGTGCCGCCAAGCGTGATTGGGTTTGCCACCCGGTGCGGGTATGCCCAATTCGCCGGTGATCCAATTCCCAACCCGAACGCCCGCCTCTTGCGACCGGGGTTTACCTGTCAGTTTGGTGAGGTCGGTCCCATCGGGATAAGGGACGTAGAAGGCGGGACCGTCGCCCACCTTCTTGAACATATCCAACAAGCCCAACTCTACAAGGTGCGGATGAACGGCAGTCATCCACGCCCTGCCGCTCTTTGTGGAACCGGCCTCAGGCGTAATGAACAAGAATGGCGTGTCACCATCCGCCTTGACATCCACGCCGCGAAGCTGAGTGATCTCAGTCACCCTCAACCCGGTGTAAGCGCAAATCCATGGCACCCAGAAGAGCGCCCGCTTGTGGGGCGCTGAGATGTCCTTGGGGCTGCCGTTGAATGTGGCTCCGAGGATGGCCTTGGCCTCCTCCATGTCATAGCCCTTCTTGCCCGGTGCTGGGCCGTCCCTGCGGTCTCGAATGTCGCTGGCGACGTTTGTCGGTAGTCCGAACTCCCTGACTGCATGGGTGAGGACCGCGCTCAACGCCGCAAGGGCCTTACCGTTGACCTTCGACGGCGACAGCCCCTCGGCTATCAATTCGTCACGCCACTTCCGAACATCCTCATTCGTCACGTCCTGCGCATTCCGGTGCGCGCTGCTCTTGACGAACTTGGCGAGGTCCCGCGAGTAGTCACTCTTGGTCTTCTCTTTGAGGCTCTGTGTCGCGAACTTATGGTCCAGCAGGGCGAACAGGTCCATGTCCCCCGTCACCCGTGGCGCTGGCTTTGCCTCACCGCGCTCGGCCTCCCAATTGGGGAAACGCTTTCTCGCTTCGTCGGGCGAATAGTCGCCTGCGGCCTTCCTGAGATTGGTCTCCGCCGCAAGCTGGATTGCCTTGAAGGCGGCGTTGACGACACGAGTACGGCTAAATAGGTCGGTGTTGACGCCCTGTTCGGCGAACAACTCGTCGACCGTGGGGCCGAACCAGCGGTCAAGCTCACCACCCTCCTCCTTACCCTTGTTCAGCCGCAGGACCTCCTTCCAGATGCCTTCCTCGCCCGGCTCACTGTCCATCATATCGACCAAGCGGGCATACAGGATGCCGGCAAGGGCTTGGATTTGCTTGGTGGTGAGCGGCTGAGGCCCTTCCCTGAATCGTTGCCAAAACTCATGCAAGGCGGCATCTGCCTCGCGGTGGCGCTTCTTGGCTTCTGCAGGGTCTTTCGTATCGAGGCTGACCTTGATCACTGCGCCCGCCTTCACAGTTCTGATGATGTCGCCAACAGGAATTGCGACCTGTCCAGTCATCGGCGTATTCTTCAAATCAGTCGGTGCGCGTTGCCGAAGGTAGTAGATACCAGTCTTCGGATGCTTCCAAGGTCCAGGCATTCGCAAGCTCATGTGTACCACCCCTGTGTACCAGACAGGCGGCGAAAAGACCAAGAAAGTCAGATAGTTGTTTCCAAACAATGGCTTGGAATGGTGCTGCGAGAGAGGATTGAACTCTCGACCTCTCCCTTACCAAGGGAGTGCTCTACCACTGAGCTACCGCAGCCGCTGATGGCGGGGCTTCTGCCATATCGAACCGGCAAGCGCAAGGCCAAGTGCAAAGCATCTGTGAAAGCCTTTGCCGGATACGTTTTGATGACATGGCCGCGCCACAATGTTGGTTATGCCTGAATAGCGGCCTGGCCGGCCGCCGGCTAGGACGGGACAATGAACGACAAGACAATTCCACCGAAAAAGGGCGGCACCGGCCGCAAGGACCGCCTGGCCGAGCAACTGCGGGCGAATCTGCTGAAACGCAAGGCGCAGTCGCGCTCGCGGCGCACGGGCGACGCTGATAAGCAGCGGCGCGCCGGCGACGCCGACAAGCGGCGCGCCGGGGACGCCGACAAGCGGCCGGACGGGGTCGGCGCGGCGAAGGAAATACAAAAAGATTAACTCAAATCAGCCACTCTTGGGTCGGGTGCCAGGAAATCCTATTTCTTGAACCAGGTTGGCCGATGGTCTAGACGGGCCGATACTCAAACGATTGAAACCGGCTTTCGGGGCCGAGGGGATAGTCTTCATGGATCGCATCAGAATTATCGGCGGCAACAAGCTCGCCGGAAGCATTCCGATCTCGGGCGCGAAAAACGCCGCCCTGCCGCTGATGATCGCGTCGCTTCTGACAGACGACACGCTGACGCTCGAAAACGTGCCGCATCTGGCCGATGTCGAGCAGCTGATCCGCATCCTGGGCAATCACGGCGTCGATTATTCGGTCAACGGACGCCGCGAAAAGCAGAATGAAGGCTATTCGCGCACCATCAATTTTTCCGCCCGCAACATCGTCGACACGACGGCCCCCTACGAGCTGGTGTCGAAGATGCGCGCTTCGTTCTGGGTCATCGGCCCGCTGCTGGCCCGCATGGGCGAGGCCAAGGTGTCGCTTCCGGGCGGTTGCGCCATCGGCACACGGCCGGTCGACCTGTTCCTGGAAGGCCTGCAGGCGCTGGGCGCCGACATCGACGTCGACACCGGCTACGTTATCGCCAAGACCAGGAACGGCCGCCTCGTCGGCAACCGTTACGTCTTTCCGAAAGTGTCGGTCGGCGCCACCCATGTGCTGATGATGGCGGCGTCGCTCGCCAAGGGCGAGACGGTGCTTGAAAACGCCGCCTGCGAGCCCGAGATCGTCAACCTCGCCGAATGCCTCAATGCCATGGGCGCCAAGATTTCCGGCGCCGGCACGCCAACCATCACCATCGACGGCGTCGAGGCGCTGTCGGGCGCGCGCGTGCGCGTCATCCCGGACCGCATCGAGACCGGCACCTATGCCATGGCCGTCGCCATGACCGGCGGCGACGTCGTGCTCGAAGGCGCGCGTCCCGATTTGCTGCAGACCGCGCTGGACGTGATCTCGCAGACGGGCGCCGAGATCACGCCGACCAATTCCGGCATCCGCGTCAAGCGCAACGGCGCCGGCATTTCACCGGTCGACGTGACGACGGCGCCCTTCCCGGCCTTCCCCACCGATCTGCAGGCGCAGTTCATGGGGCTGATGACCATGGCCAAGGGCAAGTCGCGCATCACCGAGACGATCTTCGAAAACCGCTTCATGCATGTGCAGGAACTCGCGCGCCTGGGCGCCCACATCACACTTTCGGGCCAGACGGCGATTGTCGACGGCGTGCCGAAATTGAAGGGCGCGCCTGTCATGGCGACCGACCTTCGCGCTTCCGTTTCGCTGGTCATCGCCGGCCTTGCGGCCGAAGGCGAAACCACGGTCAACCGCGTCTATCATCTCGACCGCGGCTTCGAGCGGCTGGAGGAAAAGCTGTCCAATTGCGGCGCGGTGATCGAACGGATCTCGGCTTAGGCCGATCCCTGCCCGCCTCACGGCTGCGCGGACCGGAACGACCTCCGGATTCCTGCTTGAGCATGATCTTTTCCGAAAAGCGGTTTCCACTTTTCGGGATCATGCTCTAACAGAAGGCTGAACAGTCAATTTTCAGGTGCGAAATCCGCATGAACGGCCTCAAGCTTATCGCCCTCGACGACCAGGACCTGAGCATCGTCTCCGCCCACGTCCAGGACGCCGTGATGAAAGTCTCGGACCTTGAATACCTTCCCGCGGCCAAGCGTTTCGTGCTGACCATGAACCGTTTCGTCTGGGAGGCCAAATCGGGCTTCTTTCGCCAGCACAACGAACGGCGCCAGGCCGTGCTGCATTTCGATCGGGTTCTGGGCGCCAAGACCAGCGGCATAGCCCGCGACAAGCCGGCCGAAGTGCTGTCGCTGCTGGCGATCAGCTTCATCGAGATCAGCAAGCCGGCCGGCATAGTCGAGCTGATCTTTTCGGGAGGCGGCGCAATCATGCTCGATGTCGAATGCATCGAGGCCCGCCTTGCCGATGTCGGCGGCGCGTGGGAAGCCACGTCGCGCCCCGTGCACAGGACCTGAGCGATGGCCATCACGCTTCGTCAGTCCGACGCCGATTTCGAACAGCGTTTCGCCGCTTTCCTCACCACCAAGAGGGAAGTGTCGGCCGATGTCGACGCGGCCGTGCGCCAGATCATCGCGCGCGTGCGCGCCGACGGCGACGCGGCCCTCGTCGATTTTACCAGACGCTTCGACCGGGCCGACCTCAGGGAACTCGGCATTGCCGTGTCGAAGGACGAGATCGCCCGCGCCTATGCCGCTTGCGACCACCAGACGATCGAGGCGCTCGAATTCGCGCGCGACCGCATCCGCGCCTATCACGAGCGGCAGCGGCCGAAGGACGACCGCTTTACCGATGCCGCGGGCGTCGAGCTCGGCTGGCGCTGGACCGCAATCGAGGCGGTCGGGCTTTACGTGCCGGGCGGTACTGCGAGCTATCCGAGTTCGGTGCTGATGAACGCCATACCGGCCAAGGTCGCCGGCGTGGAGCGCATCGTCATGGTGGTGCCGGCACCCGGCGGCGTCATCAATCCGCTTGTGCTGGTGGCGGCCGACCTTGCCGGCGTGCCGGAAATCTATCGCGTCGGCGGCGCCCAGGCGATCGCTGCCCTGGCCTATGGCACCGAGACGATCAAGCCGGTCGCCAAGATTGTCGGCCCTGGCAACGCCTATGTCGCGGCGGCCAAGCGCCAGGTGTTCGGCACCGTCGGCATCGACATGATCGCCGGCCCCTCGGAAGTGCTGGTCGTGGCCGACGGCGACAATGATCCCGACTGGATCGCCGCCGATCTCCTGGCCCAGGCCGAACATGACGCGTCCGCGCAGTCGATCCTGATCACCGACGATCCGGCCTTTGGCAAGGCGGTGGAGGAGGCGGTCGAACGGCAGCTGCCAAACCTGCCACGGGCGGAGACGGCGGCGGCGAGTTGGCGCGATTTCGGCGCGGTGATCGAGGTCGAGGCGATCGAGGCGGCGCTGCCGCTGGTCGACCGTATCGCGGCCGAGCATGTCGAACTGGCAATCGACGATGCCGAGGGTTTCCTGTCGCGGATGCACAATGCCGGTGCCGTGTTTCTCGGCCGCCATACGCCGGAAGCCATCGGCGACTATGTCGGCGGTTCCAACCACGTGCTGCCGACGGCGCGCTCGGCGCGTTTCTCGTCAGGCCTTTCGGTACTCGATTTCGTCAAGCGCACCTCGATCCTGAAGCTCGGGCCCGAGCAATTGCGCGCGCTGGCGCCTGCCGCGATCGCGCTGGCCAAGGCGGAAGGGCTCGACGCGCATGGACGCTCCGTCGCCATACGGCTGAACATGTAGGCGCCATGTCGGGCTCCGATCAAACCCGGGCGAGGCTGATCGATGTCGAACTCGATGAATCGATCGGCCGTTCGACGCCCGACGTCGAGCACGAACGCGCGGTGGCGATCTTCGACCTGATCGAGGAGAACAGTTTTCAACCGGTCAACGACAGCGGCGCCGGCCCCTACCGGCTGAAGCTGTCGCTGGCCGAGTCCCGCCTGGTTTTCGCCGTGACGCGCGACGACGGTTCCGCCGTGGTCACCCATATCCTGTCGCTGACGCCGCTCAGGCGCATCGTCAAGGACTACTACATGATCTGCGAAAGCTACTACGACGCCATTCGCTCCTCGACGCCGAGCCATATCGAGGCGATCGACATGGGTCGCCGCGGCCTGCACAATGAGGGTTCGCAGACGTTGATGGACCGGCTCGCCGGCAAGATCGACATCGATTTCGACACGGCGCGCCGGCTGTTCACGCTGGTCTGCGTGCTCCATTGGCGGGGTTAACCCCTGACCGCCGGCGCACCGCCCCGTTCGATCCTGTTCCTGTGCGGCATGAATGCCGTGCGCTCGCCGATGGCCGAGCTGTTGGCGCGGCGCATGCTGCCGGCCAGCACCTTCGTCGCCTCCGCGGGCGTGCGCAGCGGCGAGCGTGACCCGTTCGTCGATGCCGTACTTGCCGAGGAAGGCCTGTCGCTGGGCGAGCGCCATCCAAGGACGATGGACGAGCTGGAAGACGACTATTTCGATCTCATCGTCACGCTCGCGCCGGAGGCGCACCATGCCGCGCTGGAGCTCACCCGCTCGCTCGCCGTTGAGGTCGAATACTGGCCGACGCCGGATCCTACCGGCGCCAGCGGCACGCGCGAGCAGATCATCGCGGCCTATCGCGATGTGCGCGAACGGCTGAAGTTGCGCATAGGCCGACGTTTTTTGCTTCCGGAAGCAAAAAACGCGACGGATTAAGCGTGTTCACAAGCCGACGATTATCATATAGGTTCCGCCGAATTTCCGGCTAGAGTCGGATGCGGTTGGGTCTCTTCGACCTGACAGCTTCCGACTCTAGATCAAAGAAGTAGAGCATGATGTCGTCCGAAAACCGCTTCATACTTTTCGGCATCATGCTCTAAACGCCGGGAAACCATCCAAGCAAAGGTATCGAATGCCGAAGGAAGAAGTCCTCGAGTTTCCGGGTGTCGTCACGGAACTGCTGCCCAACGCCATGTTCCGAGTGAAACTCGAAAACGAACACGAAATCATAGCCCATACGGCCGGCCGCATGCGCAAGAACCGCATCCGCGTGCTGACCGGCGACAAGGTCCTGGTCGAGATGACGCCCTACGACCTGACCAAGGGCCGCATCACCTATCGTTTCAAGTAAGATCAAGGCCGACTGGTCCGCGATGAGCATTTTGCTGAAGCTGGTGCTTGCCTCGGGTTCGCCGCGCCGCATCGAACTCCTGCAGCAGGCGGGCATCGAACCGGACCGCATATTGCCTGCCGACATCGACGAGACGCCGCTGCGTGCCGAGCATCCGCGCTCGCTGGCCAAAAGGCTGTCGAAGGAAAAGGCCGAAAAGGCATTTGCGTCGCTGAAGTCGGAAACCGACTACGCGCCGGCCTTGGTGCTGGCCGCCGACACGGTGGTCGCTGTCGGGCGGCGCATCCTGCCCAAGGCCGAGACGCTCGACGATGCCGCCAACTGCCTCGGATTGCTGTCGGGGCGTTCGCACCGGGTCTATTCCGGCATCTGCCTGATCACGCCCGGCGGCAAACTGCGCCAGCGGCTGGTCGAGACGCGGGTGCGGTTCAAGCGGCTGCCGCGCGAGGAGATCGACGCCTATGTCGCGTCGGGAGAATGGCGCGGCAAGGCCGGCGGCTATGCCGTACAGGGGCTCGCGGGCGTTTTCGTCGTCAAGCTGGTCGGCTCCTACACCAATGTCGTCGGCTTGCCGCTTTACGAGACCGTAGCGTTGCTTTCGGGCGAAGGCTTCAAGGTCCATCAAAACTGGTCCTCGGCGCGGCCATGAGCGCGGACGACAAGGTGACGCCGCTGCGGCCAAGGCGCCCCTGCCCCGAATGCGGCAAGCCTTCGGCGCGCGAGACCTACCCGTTCTGCTCCAAGCGCTGCAAGGACATCGACCTCAACCGCTGGCTGAAGGGCGCCTATGTCATCAAAGCCCGCGACGACGAGGAAGAACCCGACGCCGACGAGCCGAAATGAAAGCGGCGGCGCGGGGTCAGGCGGCTTGGATCTTGCGGCTCACGCGTGCCCAGGCCGGCAGCCAGTCGCCGTGAGCGGCAAGAAGCTCGTCCACCAGTGACCATATCTGGTCGAGATCGAGCTCGGCTGCCGTGTGCGGATCCATCATCGCCGCATGATAGATGTGTTCCCGGTTCTCGCTCGTCAGCGCCCGCACCGTCAGTTCCTGCACGTTGATGTTGGTGCGGATCAGCGCCGTCAATTGCGGCGGCAGGTCGCCGATGTAAGTCGACTGGATGCCGGAGGCGTCGACCAGGCACGGCACCTCGGCAGCGCACTCGCGGGGCAGCGAGGTGATGCAGCCATTGTTGCGAACATTGCCGTAGATCACCGACGGCTCGCTGGTCCAGACCGAATTCATGATCGAGGAGGCATATTCCTTCGATTGCTCGACTTCGATGCGCTCGGCCGAACGGTAGGCCTCCGCCTGTCCCTGCCAACGCTCGATCTGCTCGATGCAGCGCTTGGGATATTCATCCAGCGGGATACCGTATTTCTCGATCAGGTCGGGACGACCGCTCTTGATGAAATAGGGCGTGTATTCGGCGAAATGCTCCGAGCTTTCGGTGACGAAATAACCGAGCCGGGTCAGCATCTCGTAACGCACCTTGTTGGGGCAGCGCGGATTCCAGCCGGGCTTGGGCGCACGCCCTTCGCGATAGGCGCGCAGGAGATCCGGGTAGAGGTCGCGGTAGGAGCCGTCAGCCTGGCGGTGCTCGAACTTCAGGTAGAAGGCCATGTGGTTGATGCCGGCGGAGCGATAGCGGATGTCCTCGTAGGGAAGATCGAGATCGTGCGCCAGTTCCATCGCGGTGCCCTGCACCGAGTGGCAGAGGCCGACCTGCCTGATCTCTGGATATTTCTCCGATATCGCCCAGGTGTTGATCGCCATCGGGTTGACGTATTGCAGCATGATCGCCTCGGGGCAGACGGCGAGCATGTCCTCGCAGATCTTCCACAGATGCGGCACGGTCCTCAGGCCTCGCATGATGCCGCCGATGCCGAGCGTGTCGGCTATGGTCTGGCGCAGGCCATATTTCTTCGGCACTTCAAAGTCGGTGACGGTGCAGGGCTCGTAGCCGCCGATCTGGAAGGCGACGACGACGAAATCGGCACCGGCCAGCGCCTTGCGCTGGTCGGAATAGGTCTCCGCTTTCGCCTTCACGCCGAGCGTCGCGATCAGCTTGTTGACGACGACGGCACTCTCTTCCAGCCGCTGCGGATCGATGTCCATCAGCGCGATCGTCGCGCCCGAAAGCGCCGGCCGCTGCAGCACGTCGCCGACGATGTTCTTCATGAACACGGTCGAGCCGGCGCCGATGAAAGTGATCCTGGGATGTCTTGCCACGCTAACCTCCGGCATGTGTTCAGGCCACGTCGAAAGCGGCCCGGACGAGCCGTTCGGTGTAGGCGGTCTTGGGATTGGTGAGGACCTCGTCGACAGGTCCCTGTTCGACGATCTTGCCGTGCTGCATGACGATGACGCGGTGGCACAGAGCGCGAACCACCTTGAGATCGTGCGAGATGAAGAGATAACTCAGGCCGCGCTCGTCCTGCAGCTTGCGCACGAGATCGATGATCTGCGCCTGGACGGAGAGGTCGAGCGCTGATGTCGGTTCGTCGAGCAGGATGAATTCCGGTTCCAACGCGATGGCTCGGGCAATCGCGATGCGCTGCCGCTGTCCGCCGGAGAACTCGTGCGGAAATCGCGAAAGGATGTCGCCCGGCATGCCGGCGCTTACCAGCGCCTCGCGCACCCGCTCGACCCGCTCGCGCCGCGTCGCCCCGATGCCGTTGACGATCAGCCCTTCCTCGATGATCTGCCCGATCGTCATGCGCGGGTTGAGCGAGGAGAACGGATCCTGGAAGACGACCTGCATGCGCGATCGCAGCGGCCGCATCTCGGCCCGTGACAGCCCATGGATCGGCTGGCCGTCGAAACGGATCTCGCCGCGCTTGGCATCGATCAACCTGAGCAGGCACTGGCCGAATGTGGTCTTGCCGGAGCCGGATTCGCCGACCAGTCCCAGTGTTTCGTGGCGGCAAAGCTTGAGATCGAGATCGTCGACGGCGACCAGCTCGCGCCAGTCGGGTTTGAGGAAGGTGCCGTGACGCAGCATGAAGCAGACGCGCACCCCGTTCGCTTCGAGGATGGTGCCGGAGCCCTCCGGCAGCGGTTGTGGCCGCCCGCGCGGTTCGGAGGCGAGCAGTCGTTGCGTATAGGGATGCTGGGGATCGGAGAACAGACGTTCGGTGACGTTATGCTCCCGCATCTCGCCATGCTGCATGACATAGACGTAGTCGGAGAATTTGCGCACGACCGTGAGGTCATGGGTGATCAGGATCACCGCCATGCGCAGCTCTTTCTGCAGATTGCGGATCAGGTTCAGGATCTGTGCCTGGACGGTGACGTCGAGCGCCGTCGTCGGTTCGTCGGCGATCAGCACGTCGGGATCGTTGGCCAGCGCCATGGCGATCATCACGCGCTGGCGCTGGCCGCCCGAGAGCTGATGCGGATATTGCTTGAGCCGCGCGACGGGATCCGGGATCTGGACATGCTGCAGGAGTTCGAGCGCCCGTGCCCAGGCTTGCCGCCGGCCGACCTTGCGATGAACCCTGATCGCCTCGACGATCTGGCTGCCGATCGTATAGATCGGATTGAGCGAGCTCATCGGCTCCTGGAAGATCATCGAGATGCGGTTGCCGCGCAGCTTGCGCCGGGCGCTTTCGGGGAACTTCAGGATGTTCTGCCCATCATAACAGACGGTCGATCTCGGTGAAACGGTGGCGCGCCGGGACAGCAATCCCATGACGGTGCGCGCCGTCACCGATTTGCCGGAACCGGATTCGCCGACGATGGCGATCGTCTCGCCGCGATAGAGCTGGAACGAGACGTCCTTGACCGCCTCGACGGTGCCGTGCTCGACCTTGAAGGCGACCTCGATGTTGCGGGCATCGATCACGGGTTCTCCCTGGCGTCCGTCATGGTCGTGCCGGACGGAAGGTGCGAAGGGTTCGGCGAGCGCGAGCGTCATCCCAGCCACCTCAATAAGGATCGACGGCGTCGCGCAGGCCGTCGCCCAGCGCGTTGAAGGCAAAGACGGTGACCAGCACGAAGCCGACCGGCGACAGGATCCACGGATAGGTGCCTATGACGGAGTAGGTCGCGGTGTCCTGCAGCATCAGCCCCCAGGAGATCAGTGGCGGCTTCACCGCAAAGCCGAGAAAACCGAGGAAGGATTCGAGCAGCACAACGGTCGGGATCGCCAACGTCACCGCGACGATCACATGGCTCATCACATTGGGGAAAATGTGCTGCATGATGATGCGCCGGTCGGTGGCGCCCACCGCCATGGCGGCGCGTACGTATTCAATGCGCGCAAGCGCCAGCGTCTTGCCGCGCACCTCGCGCGACATCTGCGCCCAGCCCAGCGCCGACATGACGATGATGACGAAGGCGAGGAAGACGTTGGTGGGCGCGGTGACCGGGATCAGCGTCGTCAGCGCCAGATAGAGCGGCAGCTGCGGGAAGGCCAGCACGAGTTCGACGAAGCGCTGCATCCAGACATCGAACCGACCGCCGAAATAGCCGGAAGCCATGCCGACCGTAGTGCCGATGACGGTGATGATGAAGACCACCGTCAGCGCGATCATCAGCGAGACGCGCGAGCCATGGATGGCGCGCGAGAGCACGTCGCGTCCGAACTTGTCGGTGCCGAGGAAATGCACCGGCTGGCCGTCCATCGAACCGAAGAAATGCCGGTTCGCCGCAATGAGCCCGAAGAGCCTGTAGGGCGCGCCCTCGACGAAAAGGCCGAGCAATCTTGGATGATCATAGTCGGGACCGACGATGGGCTGAAAGGTGACCGGATCGAGATCCGCCGAATCCGCCAGCGCATAGACCCTGGGCCGGGCGACGAAATCGCCGTCCCTGTCGTGGAAAGCAGGCAGTTGCGGCGGCGCGAAGGCGACATCGGTCACCTTCGGGTCCATCGGCGCCAGGAACTCGGCGAATACCGCCATGAGGATCAGCAGCACGACGAGCCAGAACCCCGCCATGCCGGTCCAGGAGCGCTTCAGCCGGCGCCAGACGAGCGCGGTGTAGCTCTCGTTGCCGCGCGCGGGTCTCTCGACGGGTCCTTCGGCCGGCAGCGGCGGTGGCGATGTATCGCGGGCCAACATCTAGCTCTCCCCGAACTGGCGCACGCGCGGATCGAGCAGGACCAGCAACATGTCGGCGATGATGTTGCCGACGATCAGCGTCGCCGACAGCACCATCATGAAAGTGGCGGTGACATAGACGTCGCCGACCGCCATCGAGCCGACGATCGCCGGGCCGACGGTCGGCAGCGCGAAGATGATCGCCGTCTCGATTTCGCCGGTCAGCATGTAAGGCAGCACCACGCCCTGATACATGACCAGCGGATGCAGCGCATTGGGCACGGCGTGTCGCATGACGACGGCGCTGCCGGTCAACCCCTTGGCCTTGGCCGTCTCGACATATTGGGCGTTCAGCGTGTCGAGCAGATTACCGCGCATGACGCGCATGTTGTAGGCGAGCCCGCCGAAGGTGGCGATCGCAACCACCGGCCAGACATGCTTGACCAGATCGAGGAACTTGGCCCACGACCATGGCGCGCCGCCATATTGCGGCGAGAAGAAGCTGCCTATCTCCGAGACGTTGAACTGGAAGACCAGGAGATAGACGATGATCAGCGCCATCAGGAAGCGCGGCACCGTCATGCCGAGGAAGGAGATGGCCGAAAGTGTCGAGTCGATCCAGGTGTATTGCCGGGTCGCCGCCCATATGCCGAAGGTGATGCCGAGCACCGAGGCGAGCAGATGGCACACAAGCGCCAGGATGAGGGTGCGCGGCAGGCGCTCGCCCACAACGTCGGCCACCGGCTTGTTGTAGTAGAGGCTGTAGCCGAAATCGCCGCGGGTGACGATGCCGCCGATCCAGTTGAGATACTGGACGGGCAGCGGCTTATCGAGGCCATGTTCGATCCGGTAGGCGTTGGCCTGCGCGTCGGCTTCGGCGAAGGAGGCGCCGCCCTGGTTGATCAGCTGCGAGCGGATGTAGTCGGCATAATCGCCGGGCGGTGCCTGGATGATGGCGAAGGTGACGAGGCTCAGTATGGCAAGGACCGGGATTGCCGACGCTATGCGCATGAACAGAAATCGCAGCATGGACGGTCCGCTTCCTCGTCTTGCCGATCGCGTCCTTTTGGTGCGTTCGGAGGTTGCCTTTGTCCGGCCGCGCCAGCGGCGCGGCCGGAGGTCTCAGTCAGGGGAGGTAAACTTACATCGGGCCCTTGTCTCCAGGCTTGCCGGGCAGCTCTTCCGGGAACAATTCGTATTTCGCCTGCTTGTCGGCCGCCACGAAGACCCGTTCTCGAATGATCGAATCCTCTGCCCAGTTGAACATGTAGATCGGCGTGCCCTTTGGAACGTTGGAGAAGCGCTTATTGACGATCAGCGCACCGGGATATTCCGTCAGGCCGACATTGTAGACGTGCTCCGTCGAAATCTTCTGGAAGTCTCTCATGAGGGCGGCGCGCTGGTCATTGTCCTCAGACGTGACAAATTTGTTGACGATGTCGACGAGGTCCTTCTCGAAAGGCATCAGGTCGACCTCGCCGCTTTCAGGTGCGCGGTGATCCCAGCTGGTCTTGGGGCCGACGGGAGCGAGCTGCACGGTGTTCTGCACGACGGAGGTCAACTCCTGGTCGTTGCGCCGGATCAGCCAGTCGAAGCGCCCGGAATATTGCGAGGCATCGCGCTGCGTGCCGTTGAGACCGTTGAGCACGATCCGCAGCCCGAGCTTCTCCATCTGGGCGACAACGCCTTCGGCGAGGCTCTTGTCGGTGCCGTAGTCATTGTTGACCAGCATGACGATCTCGACATTCTTGCCGCCGGCCGTGCCGGCCGGGAAGTTCACGAAACCGTCGCCATCGGTATCCTTGAGTCCGGCCTTGGCGAGTTCGGCCTTGGCGCCCTCGAGGTCGAAGGGATAGTAGACCGTCGACTTGCGGTCATAGAAGCTGGTGCCGGAGGACAAGCCGCCGGGGTAGATGGCGGTGAACGGCCCCTTGACCAGGGAGTTGCCCAGCGCCTTGCGGTCGAGCGCCATGGTAACCGCCTTGCGGAAATCCTCATTGCGGTTCAGCTCGCGAATCGCCTGACCGCGCTCGTCCGGGTTGCCCCAGCCATTAGCGGAAAAATTGAGGCGCAGATTATAGCCGATCAGCCGTGGACCGAACGCCAGGCGTGCAGGCGCATTCGCCTCCGCGGCCCGCTTCAGCGAGGCGACGAAGTTCTCCGGCTGCTCCAGATTGGAGAAATCGCCCGAGCCGGCCACCGCCTGGACATCGCGGTCGGCCCAGGTGGACAGCTTGTAATGTAATTCGTTGAGGTAGGGCAGCTGATTGCCCTTCTCATCGACCTTCCAATAATAGGGATTGCGGCGCATGACGATGATGTCGTCTGGCCGGTATTCAACCGGCACCCAGGCGCCCATGACCGGCATGTTCATATATTCCGGCGGGAAGGCGTTCTTGAACTGGTCGTAGGTGTTCTTCGAATATTTCGGATGCTGCGGCTTCAATATGTGCGCGGGGCCAGGACAGAAAGTGCCGTAGGCCATCGCGTAGAGATACTGTTTCGGGAAGGCTTCCTTGAAGGTCCACTCGACGGTGTAGTCGTCGACCTTCTTGAGCGTGGTGCCGACGCCGAACGTTTCCTGGGTGGCGCCATTGAGCGGCGAGACATTGGGATCGACGACCTCGTCGTCCCAGTAGAACATGACGTCGTCTGAGTTGAAGGGCGCGCCGTCGGACCATTTGGCACCCTCGACGAGGTGCATGGTGAGCTTGTGGCCATCCGCCGACCAGTCCCAGCTTTTGGCGAGGTTGGGCAGCGGTTCGGTGTCCTTGGCCTCGACCTGGAACAGCGGCGCGGTGCGCGTCAGGCATTCGGACAGGCCGATATCGATGCCGCCCCATCCCTGCGTCTGACCGGCGCCGTAGTTCCAGCCTTCCGGCCGCCCGCCGATAACATGGCGCATTGTATCGCCGTAGACGCCGATGCCATCAGGCATGTTGCCCGTCTTGAAAACCAAGGGCTCCTTCGGCAGCCTGTCTTTCACCGGCGGCAGCTTGCCGGCCTTGACGTATTTCTCGGTCACCCAGTCCGGCTCGTGATAGTCGGGCAGCGCCTTGAACTCCAGGATGGACTCGCGCGGCACATAAGTGATCTTGCCTTCGGCCGGAAACGCCGCCGGTACCGGCGGGACCGTCGGCTCGGAGGCGAAAGCGTTGAGCGCCGGGACGGAGACGCCCAGCGCCAGTCCCGCGACCATGCCAATGCTGCGTAGGTTCCTCATTGTCTCCTCCCTCGTGTTCGGACGTTTTGTTTTGCTGCTGCTCGTCTTCTGCCCGGACGGCGACCGCGGCGGACCTGTCTCCCGCAGGCCCGTCGCCGCCACCTGGGTTTTCAGCCGGCCTGCTTCAGCGCGGCCTTTTCGGCGCGCAACTCCTCGATCGAGCGGACGCTGCGCCAAGCGGCGCCCGCCCATTCGCGGGTCTTGACCCTGGATTTCGACAACCTCTCTTTTGCCGCCGGAACGGCGTGCGCATATTGCGGCAGCCAGGCGGCTTCAGCGACGACCATTTCGTCGACCATCTGCCAGACCTCCTCCGGTGTCGATACCGCACCAACCAGCGGGTCATGCAGCACGGCAAGCTTGAGCAGGTCGATGTCGCCGGATATGGCGGCATGCACCGACATGCGCTGGACATTGATCGAGGATATGCAGGTCGCGGCACATGCTTCCGGCAAGGTGATGCCGGCCGCCATGTTGATGCCGAAGCGGTCGACGAAGCCGGGCGATTCGACGATGGCGTCCTGCGGCAAATTGGTGATGACACCGTCATTCTTGACGTTGAAGTGGCCGCGATAGACGCGGTTGGTCTCCAGCGCCTCCAAGATGTGGCTGGCATGCTCGTTGGAGCGTTTTGACGGATCGATCGGCTTCGACGCCGCTTCGAGGAATTGCGGATATTCCGTCTCGAACCAGTTGCGGGTCTCGGTGGAATAACGGAGATAGCCGCCCGTCTCGCCATGGATCCAGTCGGACATGTCGATCCAGCGGGTGATCTCGTCCGGGCGCTTGCGGTACCAGGGAAGATACTCGGACAAATGGCCGTTGCTTTCGGTCGAATAGACGCCGAAGCGCTTCAACACGTCTATGCGCAGCTTTTCCTGCCTGGAATAGACCGGGTGAGCCTCGAAGGCGGCGACCAGCTCGTCCTTGCCGATTTCGCGCCCGTTCAGGCGCAACTCGATGAACCAGGTCTGGTGGTTTATGCCGGAACAGACATAGTCGAGCTCCCGAGGTGACTTCGCGCCCAGTACCTCGGCGATCTGCTCGGCGCCGTGCTGGACCCCGTGGCACAGCCCGACCGTGTCGACCTTGCCGTACTCGATCGCCGCCCAGGTGTTCATCGCCATCGGGTTGGCATAGTTGAGGAATTTCGCATCGGTCTCGGCGACCTCGCGTATATCCTTGCAGAAATCGAGGATCACCGGGATGTTGCGCTGGCCATAGAGGATGCCGCCGGCGCAGATCGTGTCACCGACGCATTGGTCGATGCCGTATTTCAGGGGGATCCTGATATCGTCGGCATAGGCTTCGAGGCCACCGACCCGCACACAGCTGATGACATAACGTGCGCCCTCGAGCGCCTTGCGGCGGTCCGTCGTCGCCGTCACCGTGGTCGGCAATTTGTTGGCCTCGACGATCCGGTCGAGGATCGCCTTGATCATCTGGAGATTGTGCTCGCTGACATCGGTCAGCGCGAATTCGATACCCTTGAATTCCGGCACGCACAGTATGTCGGTGAACAGTTTCTTGGTGAAGCCGACGCTGCCGGCGCCGATAATAGCGATTTTGAAACTCATCACCTTCACCTCGATCCGATCGGATGCTAGGCAAGGAGCAGCAAGGGAGGATATGGCCACACGCCAAGGCGCGCGTGCCAATCGAGCCGAATTCCGGCTTTTCTCCTCCCGCCCGCTCCTCGACTGCGGGTTCTTCACGTTCTTCGAGGATGGATTATGCGCTTATTCGCGAGCGCGGCCAGAGAAGGATTATGCTTTCAAGGGTAATTTTGTGCTGCGGGATCTGATCGCCAACGGACAGTCGATGCGCACGATCTCGCTGCCGCGCGGTCGCCAGCGCCTGCATGCCATGCCGACGAGCACCGGCTACGAAGTGCGCGAAGGCGAAATCTATGATTGGGACGGGCGCAAGCGCGGCCAGACGCCATTCACCGTGCTCCAGCACACGATCAACGGAAGCGGCCGGCTTCGCTATGAGAACCGCGACTATCGCCTGCAGCAGAACGACACGCTGCTGGTGCTGGTGCCGCACAACCACCGCTACTGGCTGGCCAAGGACGAGCGCTGGGAATATTTCTGGATCTCGATGAATGGCGAGGAGGCGCTGCGCATCCACAAATCCATCCTCGACGTCTCGGGTCCCGTGTTCCGGCTGCAGCCGGAGACGATCGATCACCTCGCCGATTGCAGCCTGCGTCTCATCAACGGGGCCGCTGCGCCGGGGGCGGCTTCGGCGATCGCCTATGAGGCGGCGATGGCGCTCTACGACGATGTCTTCGGCTCACATGCCTTTGCCGAGAAGCAGAGCGCCATGCAGCCGGTCATCGACCACATCAACGCCAATCTCGACAGGCCGCTGCCGGTAGCGGACCTCGTGGCGATCAGCGGCCTCAGCCGGGCGCACTTCTCGCGCTGCTTCGCCGAGAGCGAAGGCATCCCGCCCGCGGAGTTCGTGCTGCAGCAGCGGCTGCAACGCGCCGCCAAGCTTTTGACCAAGGCTGACTTCCTGCCGGTGAAGGAAGTCGCCATCCTGTGCGGCTTCGAGGACGCGAACTATTTCTCGAAGGTCTTCCGCCGCTGTTACGGCATTAGCCCGGGCCAGTTCCGCACCACCGGCATGTATGCCAGCATGAGGGTTCCGGCCAGGCGCGACATCAGGGTGTCCGACGACGAGACCTGACCCCGTAGCCGTCCAGCGCAGCCTTGCAGGACATGCACTACGCCGCTTGCCGGCTGCCGCCGTCCAGCCATTGGAGATCGGCAGGTGAAAGCGCGATGTCGAGGGCGCGCAAGCTGTCGTCCAGTTCGCCCAGCGTGCGCGGGCCGATCAACGGCACCGATGGGAAAGGCTGGTTGAGCACATAGGCGAGCGCAACATGGATCGGGCTCTTGCCCAGCCGCGCGGCAAGTTCGATCGCCCGGTCGCGGCGGCCGAAATTGCGCTCCGAGTACCAGACCCGCACCAGTTCTTCATTGTCGCGCCGGTCGCGCCCGGCGCGTTCGGTGAAGAAGCCGCGCCCTTGGCTCGACCAGGCGAAATTCGGCATCTGCCGGGCGGTCAGCCAGGCCTTCCAGTCATCGGTGGAGGAGGTCACGCAACCGGCCCAGATCGGCTCCAGCATTTCAGCCAGCGAGAAGTTGTTGGAGAGCGCGCCGGGCTTTTGCTTGCCGGTGCGCTCGGCATAGGCGATCGCCTCGTCCATGCGCTGCATCGTCCAGTTCGAGCCGCCGAACGGGCCACGGATGCGGCCTGCCTTGACCTCGCGGTCCATCGCATCGACGAACTCGCCGACGGGCACGTCCGGATTGTCGCGATGCATGAAATAGATATCGACATGGTCGGTTTGCAGGCGGTCGAGCGACTGGACGAGCTGCTTGCCGATCACGTCGGGATAGCAAAGCGGCGAATGTGCCCCCTTGGCGATGACCACCGACTGCTCGCGAACGCCACGGTTCTTCAGCCATTGCCCAAGCAGCGTCTCGGTGTAGCCGCCGCCATAGACATAGCCGGTGTCGAACAGATTGCCGCCAGCCTCGAAGAAGGCATCGAGCAGGATCGAACCCGAGGAGAAGGTGCGGAAATCCTCGAAACCGAGCGCCACGATCGAGGCCGGCTTCGACAGGCCCGGAATGGCGCGTTTGGCGATCGCCGTGCCGCCGGATCGCAAGGGCCGGTCGGCGATGGTGTTGGTGCGTCGCGAGGCCTTTTCGATCTCGTACTCCAACCCCACAGCCGCGCGCCATCTGTCGAGCACGCGCAAGGTGCCGAGGCTGTCGGCCCAGGCCATGCCCGGCCAGGCGAACTCCTGCCGGCCGGCAAGGATGGCGTCCCCGGCGGCGTCGACTTCGAAGGAATAGACGTGACGCTTTTCGTTCACGCTGATGGTTTCGCGCACGCCGTCCGCGCCGATCACATCGATCCGGCCGAGGCCGACATCGCGGTCGCCGCCGGCGAACCAGAAATCCGGCACTTCGATGCGGCCCCTGGTGCCGAAAATCCTGAGCACATTGTCCTGGTTGAGGGAGATGCTGCAGGAGACCTCGGCGACGATGCCACCCGGGAAATGCAGCAGCGCGGAGGCCCATTCGTCGACGCCGGACTGGCCAAGATGGGCAACGCCGGTCACCTTGTCCGGCTCGAGGAACGGCTTGCCGGCCGCGGCGCCGGCAATCAGCCGCGCCATCGAGACGGGATAGCCGCCGACGTCCAGGATGCCACCGCCGGCGAGGTCGTTGGCATAAAGCCGGTGCTGCGGCATGAAATCAGGCATGGCAAAACCGAAGCTCGACTTGATCATCCTGATCTCGCCGATGACGCCGGATTTGATCAGTTCCACCAGCTTCAGCGTCTGCGGGTGCAGCCGGTACATGAAGGCCTCGCCGAGAAAGGTGCCGGCCTTGCGCGCCGCATGCATCATGGCGTCGGCCTCGAACGCGGTCAGCGCCAGCGGCTTTTCGCACAGCACGTGCTTTCCCGCCTCCGCCGCCCGGATCGCCCATTGCGCGTGGCCCGGGTGCGGGACCGAAATGTAGATCGCGTCGATTTCCGCGTCAGTGAGCAACGCTTCGTAGCCCTCGAGAATGCGCGCGCCGGGAAAGCTCTGCGCCAAACTCGGCTTGCCCGGATCGCGCGCACCGATGGCGACCAGCTTTCCGTTGCGGGAGCCGGCGACGCCGCCGGCGAAGGCCTTGGCGATGCTGCCCGGGCCGAGAATGCCCCAGCGGATGGGCGTGGTTGCAGTCATTGTCATTCTCCTTGCGGGATGGGAAAGGGCAGCCGATCAGCGCAGCCGCAGCCCTTTTTCGTCGAACAGGTAGGATTTGCGGATGGATACGATGATCTCTGATGTCTCGGGGACCTTGGCCGCGTCGCGCTGGATCACCACGTCCTCCCCATTGGCCGTTCTGGCGTAGAGAAAGCTCGTACCGCCCAGGTGCTCGACCACATCGATGGTGACGGCAAGATCGGCGTCGCCTTCTCCGGCGCTGCCAAAATGTTCGGGTCGCACGCCAACGATGACCTTGCTGCCGATTGCGGACGCGGCGCCCTTCAACGGCTGCGTGATACGGGTCTTCTCCTGGCCAGCGAATTCCACCACGACCCCGCGCGCATCGCAGCCGACGACGCGGCCCTTGATGAAATTCATCTTCGGCGAGCCGACGAAACCGGCCACGAACTGATTGTCGGGATTGTCATAGAGATCGAGCGGGCGGCCGATCTGCTCGACATGGCCGCCGCGCAGCACGACGATCCGGTCGGCGAGCGTCATCGCCTCGGTCTGGTCGTGCGTGACATAGACCATGGTGGTGCCGAGCTCCTTGTGCAGGCGCGAGATCTCGACCCGCATCTGGACGCGCAGTTCGGCGTCGAGGTTGGACAGCGGCTCGTCGAACAGGAACACCTGCGGCTCGCGCACGATGGCGCGGCCGATGGCAACGCGCTGGCGCTGGCCGCCGGAGAGTTTCTTCGGACGGCGCTCCATCAATTCGCTGATGCGCAGGATCTCGGCCGCCCGTTTCACCCTGCGGTCGGTGTCGGCCTTCGGATTGCCGGTCATACGCAGGCCGAAGGAGAGATTCTGCTCCACGTTCATATGCGGATAGAGCGCGTAGGACTGGAACACCATGGCTATGCCGCGGTCGGCCGGCTCGACATCGTTGACCACCTTGCCGCCGATGGCGATCTCGCCATCGCTGATATCCTCCAGCCCGGCGATCATCCTGAGCAGCGTGGACTTGCCGCAGCCAGACGGGCCGACGAACACGACGAACTCGCCATCCCTGATGTCGATGTTGGCGCCATGGACGACCTCGAAAACGCCGAAGCGCTTGACGACATTCGTGAGCGTGACGGTTGCCATGCCTACCCTTACTTGACCGCGCCGGCGGCGATGCCGGCAATGAAATGGCGTTGCAGCAGCACGAACACGATCAGCATCGGCACCGTCAGCATTACCGCGCCCGCCATGATGCCGCCCCACGACACTTTGGTGAGGCCGATCAGCGTGCCGAGCGCCACCGGTGCGGTCATCGCGCCGGGCTGGCTGTTGATCAAAAGCGGCCAGAGATAATTGTTCCAGGAGGCGAGGAAGAGGATGATGGCGAGCGCCGCCAGCATCGGCCGCGCCAGCGGCAGCGCGATGAAGACGAAGATGCGCCACTCCTTCACGCCTTCGACGCGGGCGGCGTCGAACAGGTCATCGGGCAACATGGAAAAGCTCTGGCGCATGAACAGCACGCCCAGCGAATTGAACAGCGGCGGCACGATCAGCGCCACCCAGGTGTTCGCGAGCTTGAAATCGCGCGCCACCATGATGAATTGCGGGATCAGCACCACCGCATAGGGAAGCGTGATGGTGCCAAGGATGATGGCGACGACCAAGCCCTTGCCGACGAACCGGTAACGCGCCAGCGCCCAGCCGGCCATCGACGTCAGCAGCACCGACAGAAAAGTGTAGGTGACCGCCACCGAGACGGAGATGAAAATCGCGCCGACAAAGTCGGTGTCGCGCTGCAGGTTGTTGAAATTGTCCACGAAATTGCCGTGCGGCAGCAACTCGATGCCGGGGCTGAAGATGCCGTTGTCCGGCATGGTCGAGAACACGACCATCATCCATAGCGGAAACAGCCAGATCAGCGCCAGTGGCGTGAGGAAAAGATGCAGCAAGAGGCTGCGCTTCAGCCTGGCCGAGGCGAGCGAGCTCATTTCGGTTCCCTCGTCAGCCACAGTTGCACCAGCGTGATGGCGATCGCCAGCCCCGCCATGGTGTAGGCGACGGCCGAGGCGTAGCCGAAATTGAGCGACCGGAAGCCCTGGCGATAGAGCAGCAGGCCGAGCGTCTCGGTGCCGCCGCCCGGTCCGCCGCGTTCGGTGATCAGGAACGGCTCGGTGAACAGCTGCATGGTGCCGATGATCGACAGCACGGTGCAGAACACGATGACCGGCTTCAACAGCGGCAAGGTGATGAAGAAGAACTGCTTGAGCTTGCTGACCCGGTCGAGCGTCGCCGCCTCGTAGACGTCCTCGGGGATGGACTGCATGCCGGCCAGAAGGATGATGGCGTTGTAGCCGGCCCAGCGCCAGGTGACCGCGATCATGATCAGCGCCATGGCCGGCGTGACATTGGAGAACCAGTCGATCTTGGGCAGCCCAACGCTGTTCAGGAGCTTGTTGATGATGCCGAAATCGAGGTTGAACATCAGCCGGAACACCGCGGAATAGGCGACCTCGCCGACCACCACGGGAGCGAAGAAGGCGAAGCGGTAAAGTCCCCTCGCCTTCAGGAGCGGCGAATTCAAAAGCACGGCCATCACCATGGCCAGCGCGATCATCACCGGCACCTGGATGACGAGGATGAGCAGCGTGTTCTTCAAGGCATTGAAGAAGGCCGGATCGCCGATCAGCCGGCCCCAGTTGAAGCCGGGCGCAAAGCGCCAGGGCACGGTGCGCGTCGCCTGGAACGAGATCAGGAACGAAGAGATGATCGGCCATACCCAGAAGACGGAGAAGATCAGCAAATAGGGCGCGAGGAAACGATAGGCCGTGGCGTTGCGGTTGCGCATCGTGCTCCTCCTCCTCTCGTCGGCGTTTCAAGCTGTGGTCCCGCGCGCAGCGGCAACCGGTTGGTCGGGACATGCGACATTTCACACGTCCCGCGAGGAAGCCCCGCGGGCCGCGGTCGGGTCCGGGCGGCGCATGCCTGCCCGGACCCCGTCTGGGAGGTTATGACTTGACCGGCAGTCCGGTCGCCGCCGCGATCTGGCCGGCGGCATCGTCGAGTGCCGCCTTGGCATCGGGATAGCCGCCGGCGAGATATTTGGTCTGCACCGCGCGCATGATGATTTCGGCATCGCTCTGGAACTGCGTGCCGCGGCTGGGGACGATCTTGGGCAGAGTGGCGAGGATGTCCTTCCACACCGCCTGGCCGCCCCAATAGGGCAGGCCTTCAGAGACGTAGGGGTCGTTCAGCGCCGACACCAGCGAGGGAACGAGGCCGAACTCCTTCAGCATGGTGATCTGGCCCTCATTGGTTTCGAGCGTGTATTTCAGGTACTCGTAAGCCGCTTCCTTGTTCTTCGACCCCGAAGTGATGGCCAGCGACGACCCGCCGAGATTGGCGGCGCGTGGCCCGTCGGCGGTAAGGCTCGGCATCAGGTAGACGCCCCATTTGCCGTTTTCGCCGGCCGATTCGGTGCGGATGGTGCCTTCATACCAACCGCCATAGACCTGGGTGGCGACGGTGCCGGCGGTGTTGTTGGTGATCTTTGTGCCCCAATCGGCCGACGAGATGACGCCGGCGTCCTTCATCTCCTTGATCTTGGCCAGCGTATCGATGCATTTCGGCTGGTTCACCGTGATCGACTGGCCATCCTCGGAGAAATAGCCGCAGCCCTGTTCATTGGAGATCATGCGGAAGAATTCGGTGTCGCCGTTGAAGTCGGCGTTGGTCATGGTGACGCCGGGATTGGCGGCCTGGATCTTCTTGCCGGCGGCAATGAAATCGTCCCAGGTCTTGATCGACGCCGGATCGACGCCGGCCTTTTCGTAGAAGTCGCGGCGGTAGAAGGCGGCGACCGGGCCGGAATCCCACGGCATCGCATAGGCCCTGTCGCCGACCTCGAGCTCGGTGCGCTTGAAATCGGGGAATTTCGCCTGGTCCTCGGCGCTGTAGCCCAGCGTGTGCAGGTCGACAAAGCAATCGGGAAATTGGCTCCAGTAATTCTCGGCCTCGCCGTTCTCGATGGTAACGACATCAGGCAGGCCGACGCCACCGGCGGCGCATCCGGCGATCGATTTGTCATAGGTCGGCTGGTTGCCGAGATCCTGGACGGTGACCTTGATGTCAGGATGCAGCTTGTTGAAGCCGGCAATCGTCGCCTTCAGCGACGAGGCGGCGATGTTCCAGCTCCAGATGGTGATTTCGCCCGATTGCGCGAAGGCCGGGGCTGAACCCAAGGCAAGCGCGAGCGCGGCGCAGGACAGTGTGATGCGCATTGAAATCCTCCCGTTTCATTTGCTCTCTCTGCGAGCCGGGCTAGACTATGCGGCGCGGAAGGCTTGTCCCCGACAAAGGGAATACGAAATTGGCGGAAAGTAAGATGCCGGACCGGCCGTTTTACCAGCCTGGCGCCAGCAGCGTGGAAGGAATGCCGCTGCTGTTGCAGATGTTCCACACCGCTCCCCTGGTGATGCTCAAGCCGCATTGGCATGCGCAGGTCGAGGTGAACTTCATCGTGCGCGGCAGCGTGCATTACCGCATGAACGACCACGAAATCTCGCTTTCGGCCGGTGAGATGTGTCTGTTCTGGGGCGGACTGCCGCACCAGATGGACGATTTGAGCGACGACGCCATCTATGCCGGCGCGCATCTGCCGCTGGTGCATTTCTTCCGGCTGCATCTGCCGGCTGACATACGTCACCGGCTGATGACGGGTGCCACGCTGGTGACCAGCGCCACGGATCAGTCCGACAACGATAATTTCGACCGCTGGAACCGCTACGCCCGCTCCGGCGACCCGGCCAGGGCGGAGCACGCCGTCAACGAACTGTTGCTGCGGCTGGAGCGGGTACGGTTCGAGCCCTACAGGCTGGTGCCGGAAAACGCGGCCGGACAGGAAGCGGGCAGCCCGTTCGACCAGCAGTCGTCGCGCAATGTCGGGCGCATGTGCGATTTCATCGCCGAGAATTTCCTCTACGACATCGATTGCATGAACATAGCGGCGGCCGCCGACCTCCATCCCAAATACGCCATGAGCATCTTCAAGAAATCGACCGGCATGACGCTCAACGAATATGTCAACCTGTTGCGGCTGAGCTATGCGCAGGCGCTGCTCATGCACCAGGACGCCAATGTGCTCAGGGTCGCGATGGATTCGGGCTTCGGTTCGCTCAGCGCCTTCAACAAGTCGTTCCGGAAGCTCGCCGGCATGACACCTACGGATTTTCGCAAGGGATTGGCGGGCGCCAGATAGCGGCGGCGTGGCGCGGAAACCAGCGCATCGGGCGGCACTTCTTTTCCTGCCGGAAATCCACATCTGGGCGCTGGACAGGCCGGATTCCCATGCTATAACCCACGCGCTTTCAAGGGACGCCCACGGCGCTTCCATGAAATCCGGAGCGCGAGTTTTCGTAAGCCGGAACAGGCCCAGATAGCTCAGTTGGTAGAGCAGCGGACTGAAAATCCGCGTGTCGGTGGTTCGAATCCGCCTCTGGGCACCATCCTTATACCTTTGATATTCAAGTCTTTTTAGGATCGCGTCATAGCGGCGAATTCCAGAGTTTGACGCTTTTCTCAGACCGGTTTGACAATTTCCGTTCGCCGCCCTTCGCCTCGGCGTCGAAATTCTTAACCGCCGCCAAGCCGCCGGGCGGAACTTGGCCATGTCTATCACCGAGCCGATCTGGCGATGCCTGCAGCGCCATTTGAATGGCGGCTTCCGATCCTGCCAAATGGCAAGGCCTTCGGCGATCGCCCCACCTTTTCGATGAGTTCGTTAAATTTGGCTTCGAGCCGGAGGAGCTTGGCGTCGGGATTCCTCGCCTTAGCGCCTATCATCTTGCCTTCCCTGCGGGGCGCTTGACATCCGAGGCCGCGGCAGCGACGCCCACGATGGCCGATTTCAGGCTTGACTAGCAAGACAGTGTTCCTTCAACCCCGTCCGCGACGGAAGCCTACAGGGGACCTTGCGTCACTGACTCCATTTTCATCTTTTTGACGAAAACTGCTCGTTTTCAACTTTCATTGACGAAGACTGACGTCATTCGATTAACGCCGGCGGTCAAAAATCGGTCAAAGTAATTCTAACGAAGCCAAAACGGTGGGAATTCGCCCACCAAGATGACAAACGATTGGGCTTGCTGGATGGATTCATGATATTTGCGGCAGATCGCTCGCCGTGATTCAGGCGAGCGCGTTTGCGACGCCGTGCGGAGATACAAACGTGGCTAGGAATGTCCGAAAATCAGCGGTGGAGGACATGGCGCCCTCGGCGTCCGCCGGGTCACGGGAAGACGATGGCGGGCGCGGACGGGTCGATTTGATTCCGGCCAAGCGTCATGCCTTCATCCTCGAATGCCTTAAACGGCAAGGAGCCGTAGGCGTTCAGGAGCTTATCGATCTCATCGGCGCATCGCCTTCGACGATCCGGCGCGATCTCGAGATGCTTGAACGGCAGGGAGCACTGGAGCGAACGCATGGCGGGGCGATGCTTCAGCGCACGGAACTCGCCACCTTCGAGCCGGATCTCGCCACCGCGGCGCATTTCGCCAGGGCTGAGAAAGAGGCCATAGGTGCCGCCATGATGTCGGAACTCCGCGCCGGCCAAAGCGTCATTTTCGACGCAAGCACGACCGTGCTGGAAGTCGCCCGCGCCATCGCCGCGGCGCCTATCCCGCTTACCGCCGTTACCAACAGTCTTGCGATCGCGCAGATACTTGCAGCCGTGCCGGAAGTACGCCTCGTCATGCTTGGAGGCACCTGCAAGCCGGGCTCACTGACCCTGGTCGGCCAGCCCGGCGAGAATTTCCTGCGAACCATCCACGCCGATGTGGCCATTCTTGGGACCCATGCCATCACCGGAGACATGCTCACGGAGACCTCGCTAGAGGTTGCGGCGATGAAGCAGGCGATGATCGCGGCGGCGCGCCGTGTCGTCGTGCTTGCGGACAATTCGAAGTTCACTGCTCCCAATTTCTGCACCATCTGCCGTCTGGCCGATATCCACCAGATCATTACCGACGAGGGCATCGATCAAGCTCACCTCACCAATCTTCGGACGCTCGATGTGAACGTCCGCGTCGTGCGCGTCAGCCGTCCAGGTTCTTCAGTTGAGCGCTCTTGAGGGCGTGGATATCCGGGTCGTAGCCGATGACCTGACCGGCGCCCTGGACAGCGCGGTTTCCTTCGCATCGCCCGGCCACGGCATTGGGGTGAGCTGGCGACTGGACGGTCCGTTTTCGGAGCGCATGGCTGTCGATGTCGCCACACGAGAGGGCGCCGAGGCCACGGCCGTCGCCAGGCACCAGGCGCTCGCGCCATGGCTCGCCGCCGGACAGCTGAGTTTCAAGAAGATCGACAGCCTTTTGCGCGGTCACGTCATCGCCGAAATAGAAGCCTGCATCGTCAAGGGGACGTACCAGCGCGTTGTGCTGGCGCCTGCTTTCCCGTTTCAGGGGCGCGTTACGCGCGTCGGACGCCAATGGCGGCTCGATCGCCCCGAAATGGTAGGTCCTGACCTCCTCGCCGACCTCGGCCAGCGCTTTTCGGCCGGGCGTTCAACACCGGGGGCACGGTCGGCTCATTTCATCACCCTCTACGACGCCGAAACGGACACGGACCTGGACAAGATCGTCGCAACGGCCGGAATGCCGGAGGCACGGATCTTGTGGGTCGGTACAGGCGGCTTGGCGGCGGCACTCGCCCGGCACATGAAAGCACAGCAGAAGCCTGCTCTTGCGTTATCCGGGCCGTTCCTTGGCCTTGTCGGCACAAATCACGAGGTCACAGCGGGACAGGTGGCCCTCTTTGCCGCCCGGCATGCGGATGCGCATATCGTTATCGAACGCGACATCGACAAAGCGAGAAAGCGCTTGGCGGAGCGGATGATGCAAGGCGCGCCATCAATTGTCAGCGTCGCTGCATCGGGTGATCGCCACGCGGTGGCGGATCATATCGGCAAGGTGTTTGCCTCGCTTCTCGAAGATTTGCCGAAGCCCGGCACGTTGCTCGTCACTGGCGGCGAAACATTGCGGTCGGTGTGCGACAGCCTAGGCGCCGTCGAACTCACAGTCGAAAGCGAGATCGAGCCGGGGCTGCCGGTTTCCGTCATCAAAGGCGGCGTTTTCGAGGGGCTGGCCACGATTTCGAAATCGGGCGCGTTCGGCGACAGCGCCCTGCTCTGCAGGCTTGCCGCTCTCGCGCGTTCCTGATCAGGACGATCGCCGGCGAAGACGCGGCACATCCGCCTTGCCGGTCAAATAGCGTCAAAAAACCCTGCGAAGCCGAGCGCGGTCGAGATTTCAGCCCGCAGAGGGAGAGGCGCAGTCCGATCATCCGTGAAATTTGATTGCGAATGATCGCGAAAGAAAACTATTGCGCATATCTGGCCAGAAGGATTAGAAGATGATCACAATTGACCGATATGGGGTGTTTATGTCTGGTCCAAGGCTCGGCATCACTATGGGTGATCCCGCGGGCATCGGCCCCGAGATCATCGCGAAGGCATGCGCACGGCTGAAACCGCGCCTGGCCGACGGGTCACTGTCGCTTCTCATCATCGGCAGCGCCACCGCGATGCGCGCGCTAGAGTCCATCTCAGGACGTATCGAGCGGGAAGAACCGTCGGCTTCGCCCACCGGACATTTTCCGCCCGTGGCCATTCTTGAGGCCGGACCAGAGCGGACCCCCATAGAGACGGGCGTCATGTCGGCCGAAGGCGGGCGTCTTGCCTACCTGGCCATCGAAAAGGCTGTTCGCCTGGCCCAGGCAGGCTCGATTGCCGGCATCGTTACGGCCCCTCTCAACAAGGAAGCGCTCAATCTGGCCGGCTATCACTATGCCGGCCATACCGACATGCTGGCGGAGCTGACAGGCGCACGCGATTCCGTGATGATGCTTGCCCATGGCGATTTTCGCGTCAGCCATGTCTCGACCCATGTGGCGCTGGCTCAGGTTCCGTCGAAACTGACCGAACCTCGTTTGCGCCGGGTTATCGAGTTGACTGTCGAGGCATTGCAGAGCCTCGGCATTGCCCATCCGCGCATTGCGATTGCCGCGCTCAACCCGCACGCCGGCGAAGGCGGCATTTTCGGTCGTGAGGATATCGACATCACGACCCCGGTCGTCGCCTCTTACACATCGCCCGATTTCACCGTGATTGGACCTGTTCCGGGCGACACGGTCTTCGTCAAGCTACGTGCCCGCCAGTATGACGCGGTGGTCGCGATGTATCACGATCAGGGCCATGTTCCGGTGAAACTGCTCGGCTTCAATGTCGATCCCGCGACCGGTGAGTGGAAAGCGCTCTCCGGTGTCAATGTCACGCTCGGCCTTCCGATCATCCGCACCTCCGTCGACCACGGCACGGCCTTCGATATCGCCGGCAAGGGCATCGCCAACGAGGACAGCCTGGTCGAGGCGATCGAGTTCGCCGTCCAGATGGCCGCGGCAAAATCCAAACCTTAGGCGCCGGCACGCCTGCAACGCACGAAGAAGCGGATCGAACCATGGCTGTAGAGAAGTCCCATCTCATGCTGATCGACGGCAGATTTGTCACCGGCGAAGCCGGCACGCGCCCGGTGATCAACCCGGCCAACGGCAAGGCTTTTGTCGACGTGCCCGAGGCAAGTCCGGATCAGGCTCGCCAGGCGATAGAGGCAGCCCGTAAGGCGCAGAAAGCCTGGGGGCTCAAATCACCCCTCGCTCGTGCGGCGATCATGAAGCGGATCGCGGTCTTGATCCGGCAGAACGCCCGACGTCTGGCCGAGGTGGTCGTCAGGGAACAAGGCAAGCCGATCAATGAGGCCATGGGTGAAGTCGGCGGTGCGGCCGAGTTCTTCGACTACTACGCCGAGTTTGCCCGCCGCATTCAAGGTGAGATCCTGCCATCCGACTACGCGGGAGAGCAGGTCTGGATCCAGCGCGTACCCGTAGGCGTCGTCGCCGCCATCATTCCCTGGAATTATCCGAGCGCCCTGGTCAGCCGAAAGGTGGCGCCCGCCATGATCGCCGGCGACACCATCGTCCTCAAACCGCATGAAGACACGCCGCTTTCGGCGCTCGAAATGGCTCGCATCTTTGTGGAAGCGGGCGTGCCGGACGGCGTGGTCAACATCATAACAGGACGAGGCGAAACCATAGGCGAGGTGCTGTGCACGGAACCCGGCGTCGACCTCATCACCATGACCGGAAGCGTGCCGACCGGCAAGCGCATCATGGCGAATGCTTCGCGCAACCTGACGCCCGTTTCGCTGGAGCTTGGCGGCAAGGCGCCCTTCATCGTCCTGGCCGATGCCGATCTCGACCTGGCGGTGCGGTCGGCGGCCACTTCGCGCTACATGAATTGCGGGCAGGTCTGCATATGCAACGAACGCACGCTCGTTCACCGTTCGATTTACGATCAGTTCGTCATGCGCTTCGTGGAGTTCTCGAAGTCGCTGGTCGTCGGTGACCCTATGCAGGCGAATACCGATATCGGTCCCAAAGTCAGCCGTGAGGAATTGGAAAAGGTGGAGGTGGTCCTGGCGGAAGCCGTCGCGGGCGGCGCGAAGCTGGCTCTGGCCGGCGGACGCCCGGCCAAGGCGCCGATCGACGGCGGCTACTGGCTCAATCCGACCGTATTGACCGACGTGACGCCCGACATGCCGATCATGACGCGGGAAATCTTCGGCCCGGTCGTGCCTATCATGCCCTTCGACACCTTCGAGGAGGCAGTCAGCATCACCAATGCCAGTCGCTATGGCCTGTCGGCCTATCTTTTCACCAACGATCTTGGTCGCGTCATGAACGCCGTCAACGAGGTTTCGTTTGGCGAAATCTATGTGAACCGGATCGGGCCAGAAATGCTGCAGGGCTTCCATGTCGGCTTCCGCGAGAGCGGATTGGGCGGTGACGACGGCGTACACGGGCTCGAGAGCTACATGCGCAAGAAGACGGTCTACGTGAATTACTCGGGTGCCGCCACGGCGGCATTGATGCCTTACGGGCGCTGAACAGCGCCCAGCCAGTACGACCAGCCAGGTCGCTACCCGGCCGCAATGGCCGTTTCATCTCATCGGGAGGAATAAAATGCACTATCGTGGATTCATGGCGGCGGCTTTGGCCGTGGCACTATCAGGACTGGCCGCATCTTCGGCGATCGCCGACGACACCATTCCACCGGAAGCAAAGGCATTGCTTGAGCCGTTGCCCCTGTCGCCGAGAGGCCAACCCGTTCCGGGCTTCCCTGACGGTCCACCGGCGGTGTCGCCAGACGTGCTGAAATTCTCCGATGCCGACCTTGCAAAGCTGAAGGCCGGAAAGTTCACCGCCGGGCTGGTGATGCACACGATGGATGCCGGCTGGCCTCAATTGCAGGTGGCCGGGATCTCGAACACGCTCAAGGACCTTGGCATCGAGGTTGTCGGAACCACCGACGCCAAGTTCCAGCCCGGCCAGCAGATCAGCGATCTCGAGCAGATGATCGCACGCAAGCCGGATGTGATCTTCTCGATCCCGATCGATCCGAAGTCCGAATCCGAAGCCTACAAGAAGGCGGCGGCAGCCGGCATCAAGCTTGTTTTCATGGACAACGTTCCGGTCGATATGGCGCCGGGCAAGGATTATGTGTCCGTTGTCGCTTCCGACAATGAGAAGAACGCCTATTTCGCCGCGCAGGAACTTGTCGGAGCCATTGGTGGCAAGGGCGAGGTCGGCATCATCACGCTGGTCTATGACTATTACTACTCGGTCGCGGCCCGCAAGGTCGGCGCACTCAAGGCATTCGGCGAACACCCCGACATCAAGGTCGCGGACGTCGGTACCTTCACCGCGCCCGAGAAGGCCTACGAGGTCGCCACCGCCATGTTGACGGCGCATCCCGACATGAAGGGCATTTTCGTTGCCTGGGACACGCCCGCGCAGCAGGTCGTGGCCGCGGCCAAGACACTCGGCCGCGACATCGTCATCACCACGAATGACATTGCCGCAGACAGCGCGCTGAACGTTGCACGTGGCGAGTTTCTGGCCGTGGGTGCGCAACGCCCCTATGACCAGGGTGTCGCGGAGGCCAAGGCGGCCGCGCTTGCTCTGCTTGGACATGACGTCCCGCCGTACATTTCGGTACCGACGTTGCGCGTCAAGAAGCTCGACCTTCTCAGTGCCCTCAAGCAGGTCACCAAGGAAGATGCGCCGGCTTCGGTGGTGAAAATCTGCAACGGCGAGTGCTTCTAGAGCAGTTCACCGTTTCACGGAAACGACGAACCGCTCTATCTCTTTGTTTTTGCGCAATTCCAGACGGAAAACCGTACACACTTTTCCTGGAATTGCTCTGGCTCCTTCTTTCGCCGGCGGGCCGCAGCAGTCCGCCGGCGCTCCCCGAGCGATCGAGAAATCGTCATGGCCGAAGCGAAAACTTCAACGTCCCAGCGCCCTATCGTAACGATGCAACGCATCGGCAAGTCGTTTGGCGCGAACCGCGTGCTGTCGGACATTTCGTTCGAGGTCAAGGCCGGCGAAACGCATGCACTGCTCGGCGAAAACGGTGCGGGCAAGTCGACGCTCATGAAGATCCTCATGGGCGCGTATCGGACGGACGAAGGCCGGATTCTGTTCGACGGCGAGGATGTCACCGCCCTGTCGCTTCGAGAGAGGATCGATCGCGGAATCGCAATGATCTTCCAGGAACTGAGCGTGTTGCCGAATCGTTCGGTTGCCGAAAACCTGTTTATCCTTCGCGAGCCGCTCGCCTTCGGCCGACGTGTCGATGCCAGAAAAATGCTGCGCGAGGCCCGGGCTCTGATCGAGCGATATGCCTTCTCGCTCGATGCTTCGGCACGTGTGGGCGACCTGGCGTTCGCTCAGCGCCAGATGGTCGAGATTCTCAAAGCGATCTCGCGGGGCGCCAAGCTGCTCGTAATGGACGAGCCGACTTCGTCGCTGACCATCCATGAGGAGGAAACGCTTTTTCGGACAATCGGTCAGCTCAAGCAGAACGGAATCGGTATCGTCTACATCAGCCATCGCATGGCCGATGTGCTGCAGCTTTCGGATCGCATTTCGATCATCAAGGATGGGCGACTGGTTGGCCCGCTTGATCCGGAGAAGACGTCCATCGAGGATATCGCGGCGTTGATGTCCCGGCCCAAGGTCCAAACGCCTTCCCCTGCCGCAGCCGCGCCAGCAAATCGGCAGCCTGCAACGCCCGCCGGGACGCCGGCTCTTGAGGTCCGTGACCTTGCCACCTCGCGCAAACTGTCCGGCGTGTCGTTCTCGATCGGCCCGGGCGAGATCGTCGGCCTTGCCGGGCTTGTCGGCAGTGGCCGCTCGACCCTGGGCAAGGCCTTGTTCGGCATCCTTCCGGATGTAACCGGCCACATCGCCGTCGGGAGCGACCCCGTCCAGCCGGGCAGTGTCAGCAGGGCCATCGCTGCCGGTATCGCGCTTGTCCCCGAAGACCGTCGGCTCGAAGGTCTTGTGGGTGGACGTTCGATCGAGGAGAACCTCGCGCTTCCGCGCCTTTCCGAGTTCTCGCTGGCGGGTCCGTTCGGGCCGATGGCGAAGGCCCGGATAACGGCTCTGTTCAGACAATACCGGGACGATCTCAGTATCCTGTGCCGCGGTCCCTTACAGAAAGCCCAGGAGCTTTCGGGCGGCAATCAGCAGAAGATCGTCTTCGCCAAATGGCTGGCCATGAAGCCGAAGCTGTTGATCCTCGACGAACCAACCTCCGGCGTCGACATCAATGCCAAGCGCGATATGCGCGAACTTGTGCGCCGCACGGCCGGCGAAGGCGTCGCCGTGCTGCTCATTTCTTCGGAACTCGAAGAACTCCTGGATTTGTCCGATCGCATTCTGGTGATGGCGCAAGGGCGGATCACGCGCAGCATCGATCGCGCGGACGACGAGACAAAACTTCGCGCGTTGCTGCAGGCCGAGGCGGCCAGACAAGCCAGTGCGCGCGCCCAGGGAGTTGCAGCATGAAACCGTCCCCTATGCCCTCGCACGCAAATGCGATAAATTTTTTCCGCGATCACATCACCTATGTGATCTTCCTGGCGATAACCCTCTACTTCGTCCTGTTTGCTCCACACTTCGCGTCTGTGTCGACCGCAAGCGCGGTTCTGCGCATCACGGCCATCGTTTCGGCAATGGCGATCGGCATGACATTCGTCATCATCTGCGGCGAAATCGACCTGTCGGTAGGATCGGTTGCAAGTTTTTCGGGGATGATCGGAGCGCTGCTGCTCGGCCAGGATGTTCCCACCTACGTCGCAGCTCTTCTGGTGCTGGCAGCCGGCGCAGCGATCGGGGCCACCTCCGGCATCCTTGTTACAAAAATACGCATTCCATCGTTTCTTGTGACCCTTGGCATGCTGTCGATCTTTTCCGGACTGGCGCTGACGATCACCGGCACCCGGCCAGTGTCGATCGTCGACGATGATTTCTCGAACCTGTTCTGGAACGGTAGTTTTCTGGGCGTGCAGGCGCCAATCTGGTGGACAATCGTCCTAACTTCCGTCGGCTATTATCTTCTGCACCAGATGCCCTTCGGCAGGCGTGTTTATGCGACTGGTGGAAACCCTGTAGCCGCCCGCTTTTCCGGGGTGCGGACGGACAGCGTCAAAATTTTCGCCTTTGTGCTGTCCGGCATGATGGCATCCCTTGCAGGGATGATGCTCGCGGCCCGCTCCACCGCCGGCAATCCCAGCCTGGGGGCGGGTCTCGAACTCGACGTCATCGCGGCCGTGATCATAGGCGGGACAAGTCTCTTCGGCGGCTATGGATCGATCGTCGGTTCTGTCGTCGGAGCAATCTTCATAGGAATTCTCGGATTCGGTCTTCTCGTGCTCGGTCTTTCGACCAGCATCCAGGAGGTGATCAAGGGCGCTATCATCATCATTGCCGTCTCGTTGAACCGGCGTTGAAAGCAGCAGAGTTCCATGACCCGACGAAACGCGCGCGTTCCACGCGTTGACTGCCGAAGTAGGACCGACCCACCCGAAATTCTCTGCCGTCACAGACCTGCTGGCCCGCTCGGTGTCTGCGCTAGGTAGCGGCTTCGTTGGCCAGGTGGTCCTGCATGAGGTCACCATAAGGTTCAACATCGAATGCGGTTGGAAAATTCTCGGGCTTATAGGCCGGGATCGCCGCCTTCCGATCCAGAACCGACTGATGGACCAGCGGCCGCCGTTCCTGTCGCTCGATCGTGCGCGGCTCGGCTTGCGGTAGGTAGAAGCCGAGGACGGATTTTCGCTTCCATTCACGCCATTTGACGGACTTTGGGATCCACTCGAGCGGCTTCCAGCCCACGGTCATTGAATCATGCACGATCCCCAACGGATCGGGGCTGACGAACGTCATCGTCCCCTCGCCCTTCCCTTCCCCGAAGACAAGCCGCTCCAGCATGCGGGAATTGGTCTGCAATCCAAATGCTTTGGCCTGATCAACCATCCAGTCGAGCGGAAATTTGGATATGGCGCTTTCCTCTTCAGGATAGCCACCGCCGACATCGGAATGAGATCCGGCGAACCAGACTTGTTTGATATCCTGCTCTTTTGCCGGCGAAATCTTGTCGAAAGGATTTTCGACGAATGGCTGCGGCTCGACCCACCGGTTCAGCCGGAACATGCGACGATGCTCATCGATCGCAATTGCATGTCGAAAGACTTCGACGCTCGGGTTGGTCCTCGTATGCGGCAGTGTCAGGAGCTGTGGTAGAAGCCGGTCGCTTCGCGGCACGATGATCGACGCCACGGTGTCCCAAACACCAAGAAATCTGATGCGCGCGTCCCGGGCTCCTGAAACCTTGGAAAAGTGCCAGGCAACGCTAAGGTCGTGCTCATCGCTGGCTTGCTTGTAAGAGCTTACGGCATACTCAACGATGTTGAGTTGGTCCGGATGCAGCAGGCCGATCATGTGGATCAAGCCCGCAACGGCGCGGGCTGTATAGGCTCCGCGGCTGAAGCCAAAGAGGAAGATTACGTCCCCTTCGACGTAGTGCCTGCAGATGAAGGCGTAGGCGCCGGCGATTTCGGCGTCGAGACCATATCCAGTTGCGAGCTCGAACACGGATTTCGCGTTCTGGCGCCATCGCGTCCAGGCATCGCTGGCACCGATGGTTCCTATGCCGGCGTCATAATAGACGCGCTGCTCCTCATTCTTCTTCAGGATGCGGAACAACTTCAAGACATTCGAGAGATTGCGCTCGATCTGGTTTCCCGTTCCATCGCAGCAGACAACGATGTTTTTGCCAGTCCGCTTCAACGCCACCGCCTTTGAAGGTCCAGTTCAGACCAACCGACTTTGACCCAAGCTGTGGATCACATCAACAGGCGTCTGACAATGGATACCGATGAGAATGTAGCGGCGCGGTCGGCGTGGTTCCGGTGGCGAAAGAAGAGGGCTTCAATCAAAGAAGCCCGTATCCTCTTCCCTGAGATACTTCCTGGCTGCTTCGGCGTCGATATCGAGGCCCAGTCCCGGCGCTTCCAGCAGGTCCACCATGCTGTCCTTCACGATCTGCGACGGCAGGCCGATCACGAGATCCTCCCACCAGGGGTCAGAGGCGCTCGGATATTCGAAGGCAATGTAGTTGGCGGGCAAGGTGGCGCAAACGTTGATCAGGGCGCCGAGGCCCAGCAGGCCGTTGGCGGTGCCGTGCGGCGCCATCAGGATGGAGTGCATATAGGCGTGCTCGGCGACCCATTTGAGTTCGGCAATACCGCCGATATCGGCAGGATCGGGGCCGATGACGCGCACGGCCTGCGTCTCGATCAGCTCCTTGAAATTGTGCCGCAAGTAGATCTGCTCACCGGTATGGATCGGCGTCGAGGTGGAGGTTGTCAACTCCCGATAGGCCTGCGGATTGACCCATGGCACATAGTCGCCGGTCAGCATGTCCTCGAGCCACATCAAATTGTACTTCTCCACCGCGCGAGCGAACTTGATCGCATCGGGCAGCATCCAGCCCGGGCCGCAGTCGAGCGCCAGGCTGACCTTGTCGCCCAGCACTTCCTTCATGGCGATCACGCAGTCGAGCATGTGGTTGAAACCGCGCTCGCTGATCACGCCCTGATCCATGGCACCGTGATAGCCGGCCTTCTTCTGCGTCACGCCATAATGGAAGTCCTCGATGCTGTCCTTCATGTTCGAGTGGAACGAGATTCCTTGCTTGACCATGAAGAAGTTCTGCGGCTGCTCCATCATCCATTTGACGTCGGCCGCATAATCCTCCGGCCGGTCGCCCGCGCGTTTCCGGCGGATCGAGCCGTTATAGACGCGCACCTTGTCGCGCACCTTGCCGCCGAGCAGTTTGTAGGCCGGCACGCCAGCGGCCTTGCCGGCAATGTCCCACAGCGCATGCTCGATCGCGGAGACGGCGGCGCCATAGGGCTTGAACGAACCTCGCTGGCGGATCTTCAGCATCACCCGCTCGACGTCGGTCGGATCCTCGCCGATCAGCGCCTCGCGGAAATGCAGCACAAAGGGCTTGAGATAGGTCTTTGTGAACTCGACCTCGCCAAGGCCATGGAGGCCCTCGTCAGTGACGACGCGAACGATGGGATGCCGCCCGATGACGGCGCAGCGCAGGTCGGTGATCTTCATGGCACAGTCCTATTTCACAGACGAGAAAGCTGTCGGTGTGAGCAGCTGGCTGGCGATATTGGCAACGATCTGCCCGTCACGCTCAGACTCGTCCCGGGCCCTGTGCCATGCCGGATCGGTGACGAAAGCCGCCCATTTCGCCTCACGCTCGGCCAGCGATTCCCAGGCGAGGAAATAGGTAAGGCGATTGCTGTTTTCGCCGATCGCCGTGGTGAAAAACCCGGCTTGGCGGATGCCATGCCTCTCCCAGATGGCCAGCGTTTGGTCGGAAAAGCGCTTGAGCAAAGCCGGCAGCCTGCCCGGCAGGCAGTCGTAGATACGCAGTTCGTAGATCATGGTTTCGTCCGTTTCTTTCTTCGCCTCTCCCCTCGGAGAGGTCGACACGAATAGTCGGTCGTTGGCCCTGTGAGCTTGAGGAATGAGGGCTGGGCGTCTGGGCTAACTCCAGGTCCGGTCCCAGCTATATTCATTGTCCCAATGCTCGGTGGATTGCCAGATGCCGGTGACACCCGGCTGCAGATGCTGCGAGATCACCTCGTCTACGACGTCGTCGATCCCCAGACCCGGCTTGTCCGGAACAGTGATGAACCCGTCCTGCACGAGCGGCTTGGGAAGGCCGGTGACGATATCGTCCCACCAGTCGACATCGGCGGAGTGATATTCGAGCGCCATGAAATTCTCGGTCGCGGTGGCGACATGGGCCGCGGCCATCGCGGCGATTGGACTTTCGGCCATGTGGATGGCCATGGCGACGCCGTGATCCTGCGCCATGTCGCCGATCTTCTTGGTCTCCAGGATGCCCCCGCTGGTGAGCAGGTCCGGGTGGATAATGGAGAGGCCACCGCTCTTGAGCAGAGGCTCGAACCCCTCCTTGAGGTAGATGTCCTCGCCGGTGCAGATGGGCACCGTGGTGGCGTCCTGCAACTGCCGGTACTGCTCGGTGTACTGCCAGGGGATTACATCCTCGAGCCAGGCCGGCACGTATTTTTCAATTCGCCTGGCGAGCCGAATGCCGTTCTGCAACGAGATGTGGCCGACGTGGTCAATCGCGAGCGGGATCTCCATGCCGATGACCTCGCGAACCTCGGCAATGTACTGCTCGAGCAGGTCGAGGCCCTTGTCGGAAAAATGGAGGCCGGTAAACGGGTGGGCGACATTATGCAGGTCGTAGGCCGCGTTGCGGGCGCGCCGCTCATCAACGGTCTTGAGTGGGCCGCGGGCAGGATGAACGCGATAGCCTTCCAGTGAGCCGGCAGGAGACACGACCGCGCCGGGCACATCCGCGATCTGCATCAGCCCCAGATCCATCTTGAGGAAGGTGAAGCCGAGCTCCATGCGCTGCTTGAGACGTTTGCCGGTCTCTGTGCCGCTCGGCACGGTTGCATCGGTATCGCAATAGAGGCGCACCTTCTCCCGAAACCGGCCGCCGAGCATCTGGTAGATCGGAACGCCATAGGCCTTGCCGGCGAGATCCCACAGCGCGATTTCGACCGCCGAGACGCCGCCGCCTTGCCGGCCGTGCCCGCCGAACTGCTTGATCCGGCGAAACAGGCGATCGATGTTGCAGGGATTCTCGCCAAGCAACCGGCTCTTCAGCATCAGCGCGTAGGTGGCGCTGGCCCCGTCGCGCACCTCGCCAAGCCCGACGATGCCCTGGTTGGTGTAGATCTTGAGCAGCGCCGTTGTGAACGGTGCGCCGACGATTTCAGCCACCCGCATGTCGGTGATGCGAAGATCGGACGGCTTGGAGTTCATGTTCACCCGATCAAGGGCTTCGTCGGCTCCACCGGTCTTGGGCATCACTTATCCTCGTTTTGGTAGGCGGGCTTTTCGGCGGCATGCAGCCCCGACATGAGGCGACATGCGTCAGCCCAGCTCAATCTCGTGGGCTTGCAGGTACTCGCGGTCCATCTCGATGCCGAGACCGGGCTTCGACGTCAGTTTCAGGCTGCCGTTCGAAACGTCGAGCGGTGTGTCGATGAGATGATCGTATTTACCCAGGTTCCACTCCGACGTCTCGAGCTTGTAGAAGTTAGGAACTGTCATCATCACCTGCGCCCCCGCCACCACGTTGATCGGCCCCGCGGCGTCATGCGGCGAGACCGGGACGTAGTAGGCTTCGCACAGGGCAGAGATCTTCTTGAGTTCGGTAATGCCGCCGGTCCAGGTGACGTCAGGCATGATGTAGTCAGCGAGCTTGTTTTCGAGCACCGGCACGAAGTCCCACTTGGTGTGGCCGCGTTCGCCCCACGAGATGGCGGCGCTGACCTTCTCACGCACCTGCTTGAGGGCATTGAGGCTCTCGGGCGGGCAAGGCTCCTCGAACCAGTCGATCTGGCCGGCTTCCTCGAGGCTTCGGCAGAGGCGAATGGCGGTCGGAACGTCGAAACGGCCGTGCGCATCGATGAGGATATCGACATCAGGGCCCGCCGTTTCGCGGATCAGAGCCGTGAGTTCGGCCGCTTCGCGCTCGTCCTTGCGAGTCATGTTGCCATCGAGGTAGCCGTCCCGCTGTTCGCGCGACACGCCATCGGCGCCACGTCCCTGATGCGGGAAAGGATCAAACTTGAGCGCGGTGTGTCCGGACTCGACGATGTCCCGAATTTCGCGGACCACCGCCTCCTTGCTGGTAAATTTGGACTGGTTGGGATGGGTGTAGAGCGCGATTTCATCGCGCACCGGCCCGCCCAGCAGCTCGTAGATGGGCTTGCCCAAAACTTTGCCCCGGATGTCCCAGAGAGCTATGTCGATGGCGCTCACGCATTCGACCGCGGCGCCGCGGCTGCCCATATAGGTGAAGCTGCGGAAAATCTTGTGCCAGAGATGCTCGATCCGGGCCGGGTCCTCGCCGGTCACGGCGGCGCCGATCTGCCGTAGGATCGTGCAGAGCGCGCGGTTGGCGAGCTTGGTGGTGGTCGTGATCTCTCCCCAGCCGCTCACCCCCTCGTCGGTCGTCACTTCGACGAACAGGTACTCTCCCCAATAGGACGCATCGGACTTGATCAGCCACGGCCGAATGCTCGTAATTTTCATGTCAGCTACCTCTGTCTGATCGTCTGGCTAACGATGTTCTGGATCGCGCATTCTATCCGGCCCGAGCGGCGTTGCGCGCACGCATATGTTCGAGGATGTGCCGGCCGGAGCCCTCGACATGGCGAGCAACGAGTTCGGCCGCCTTGTCGGCATCTCCCGCCTTTACCAGCGCGATGAGCTCGCGGTGCTCGCGAATGATCGCGGCACGCCGGGCAAGCGTGAAATTGAAACGCCGGCTCACGGCTCGCAGCACTTCACGATGCTTCCACCAAAGCTCGGCGGCATGGCGGTTGTAATGCCGCTGGTACATCACGGTGTGGAAGGCGGTATCCAGCTCGCTGTGCCTGAACGTATCGGCGAAGTTGTTCTCTTCAATCAGGTCCTGGAGACGTTGGAGTTCGGCGATGTCCTCGCCGGTGGCCATATTCACAAACCATCGCGTCAGGGCCGGCTCGATCAGAACGCCGATCTCATAAATGTCGCGGACAAACTCTTGATCGATAGGCCGGACGCGCGCCCCGCGGTTGGGGAGAAAGGTGACAAAGCCTTCGCCGCGCAACAGCTGCAAGGCTTCGCGCACGGGGTTGGTCGAGGTGCCGTGGCGCCGGGCGAGATCAGTGACCACGAGCCGTTCGTTGGCGGCAAGCCGTCCCTCGATGATGTCTTCCCTGATCAGCTCATAAAGCGAGGCGCCCTCGCTGGACGCCCCTATGGGGTCAATCCCCACCGGTGGCTTGGCTTTGAAATCGTTTGGTTCGGCCAAGGCCGGCTCCCCTGGATTAATACACACCCTTTCCGATTAACACGCAAAGTTTCGATAAACAATGTACGATCTAACGCGTTGACAGGCAATTCATGATCTGAAAACGTACAAGGCTCCCGAACGGGTACACAGATACAAAGACGTCCTGCGATCAAACGAGCAAGACCGCTTTGCCTCGCCGCAAAGCGGCATGGGAGAACCAGGGAGGATACCTATGACGAGGATTATACTCGGCAGTGCGGTCCTGCGCGGCACTGTCGTCAGCGTTTTGGCGGCATCACTGATGTCCACATCGGCGCTGGGCGCAACGCCGGTCGACCTCAGCAAGTGGTCGCCGGAATATGTCCGCGCCATTGCGGGCACACAGGATTTCGACACGGCGGCCGATTGTGCCAAGGTCACCCCGCTGGACTACAAGGGGCGACTGACCTTCTGGTATCAGGGCGTGTTCGAGGGCGACCCCGACCTCCTGCGCCAGTACTACAAGGAATTCTTCGAAACCTTCCGCAAGACCTATCCAAACATCCAGCTCGAGGAGCAAGCCCTCACCTATAACGACCTTCTCGACAAGTTCCGCACCGCGCTCCTCGGCAATGCCGCGCCGATGGCGGTCCGCTTGCAAATCCTGGGTGGTACCGAATTCGCTTCAAAAGGCTATCTGCAGCCGCTGAAGCCCGAGGATGTGGGCTATTCGACCGAGGACTTCTGGCCCGGCGCCATGAAGGCCGTGACCTGGGACGGGGTGACCTACGGCATTCCAACCAACAACGAAACGATGGCGTTCATCTGGAACGCCGACATCTTCAAACGCGCCGGCCTCGATCCGGACAAGCCACCGGCAACCTGGGACGACGTCATCAAGTACTCCAAGCAGATCCACGACAAGCTCGGCATTGCCGGGTATGGCCTCGTGGCTCGCAAGAATGCCGGCAATACGCCGTATCGCTTCATGCCGCAGCTATGGGCCTATGGTGGCGGCGTCTTCGACGAAGCGGCGGCAAACCCGACCTATGAGCAGGTCGAGCTGAACAGCCCGCAGAGCAAGGCGGCGCTGCAGGCTTCCTACGACATGTATGTTCGCGACAAGTCGGTTCCGGTTTCGGCACTCACCAACCAGCAGGCCGATAACCAGCCCCTGTTCGTCGCCGGCCAACTCGGCATGATGATCTCGCACCCGTCCGACTACAATGTCATGCTCGACCTGCAGAAGAAGGCGACGGGCACCGACAAGGACAAGGCGCAGACCGTCATAGACAACATGCGCTACGGCCTGATCCCGGCCGGGCCCGACGGCAAGCGCGCGGTCGTGTTCGGCGGCTCGAACATCCACATCCTGAAGCCCGAATATGTCGAAGGCGGCAAGGTAGACGAGCCGGCGGCGAAGGCTATCATCTGCATGTGGACGAGCCCTGAATGGTCGCTGAAGATGGCCTATGCCGGATCGAATCCCGGCAACCTGAACGGCTTCAAGACCAAATGGATGAAGGAACGTCTGGACAACATCAAATTCCTCGATGTCACGACCTCGATGCTGCCATACGGCATCCCGTTCCCGGCGCTGCCGCAGGCCCCGGAGATCATGAACATCATCGTCCCGGACATGCTGCAGAATGCTCTGACCGGAGCGATGACCGTCGACCAGGCGGCGGACGACGCGGCCCAGAAGGTGAAAGACCTGATGGGCGGGCTCTAGCCTGCGCCTGACCCACGACCTAACCGGCTGCGCTGACAGCGCAGCCGGTTCGTTCCGAAGAAACAAGGGCATACCATCGTGACGATCGTGACCGGCAACGCCGAGGCGCGCCGAAAATTGCAACCCGGCAGGTCCGGTGCGCTGCGGAATATCTGGGAGCATCGCGCCGACTACGCGTACGTGCTGCCCGCGATCGCCGTGATGCTCATCGTCATCGCCTATCCGATCTACTACACGATCGAGCTGTCGTTCTATAAGACGCCGCCCGGCTTGCAGCTTCGTGACAAGACCTTCATCGGCTTCGACAACTACACGGCCATCCTCACCAGCGAGGTGTTCTGGAAAGTCACCTGGAACACGCTGATCTGGACATTCGGGTCCACCTTCATCTCCTTTGTCCTGGGGTTTGCCACTGCGCTGGCGCTCCACCGCGACTTTATCGGACGCGGTGTGCTGCGCGCTATCCTGATCATTCCCTGGGTCATCAGCGCGGTCGCCGCCTCCTATATCTGGAAGTGGATCTACCATTCGGATTTCGGCATCATCGGCGCAGTGCTGGTCGGCCTCGGATTGGCCGACCGACCGCCGAATTTCATCGACAACGTCAGCACGGTTCTCCCCTCGCTGATCGTCGTCAATATCTGGCGCGAGTTTCCGTTCGCCATGATCATGATGATGGCGGGCCTGCAGACAGTCCCCGAGCAGTTGCTGCTCGCCGCGAAAGTTGACGGAGCCAATGCCTGGCAGCGCTTCTGGCACGTCACCTTCCCGCATCTGCGCAACGTCTCGGTGGTGACGATCCTGCTGCTGGCAGTGGCCAACTTCAATTCCTTCATCATCCCCTGGATCATGACCGGCGGCGGGCCGTCGAACGCATCGCATATCTGGATCACCCATATTTACGAACTCGCCTTCGGCCGGCAGCGCTGGGGCGTGGCATCGGCCTATTCGGTGCTCCTGTTCATCATCCTGATGACGCTGGGCTACTTCTACGTCCGTGCGCTGAGCGGCAACGAGCGGAAGGAGGGCGGCGTATGAGCGCGATTGCCGAGACGGTCTCCCGAGGCCAGACCCGTCGCCGTATGCGCGTCGACGGATGGCGGTGGGCCGGGCGCATCTTCCTCGTTTTCATGCTGCTTTATACGGCGTTGCCGATGATCTGGATGCTGATCACCTCGATCAAATCGGGGTTCGCGGCGACGCAATTCCCGCCGCAATGGTGGCCGGACGAGCCGACCCTCGCCAGCTATCAGAAATTGCTCGATCCGCAGAACAGCGTCGGCCAGGACTTCCTCCGCTTCTTCTGGAACAGCCTGTTCGTGTCGACCGTCACGACAATCCTTTCCGTGATCGTGGCTGTCCCCGCGGCCTACGCTTTTTCGCGCTTCAGTTTCCCCGGACGGAACTTCCTGTTCTTCGCCGTTTTGCTGCGCAACATGTTCCCGGCAGTGATCTTTCTCGTGCCGCTCTTCATCCTGATGCGCGCGATCGGCCTGGTGAACACGCACGGCTCGCTCATTCTCACCTATCTGACCTTCGGGCTGCCGCTGGCGATCTGGCTGCTCAAGGGCTTCTACGACAACATCCCGGTGCAACTCGAGCAGGCGGCGCGCATCGACGGCGCAACGCGGTTCCAGGCCTTCATCCTGATCGTGATGCCGCTCTCGACGCCTGGGATCATCGCCACCGCGATCTATTCCTTCATCGGCGCGTGGAACGAATACATCTACGCCTACACCTTCCTTTCCAAGAACGAGCAATTGACGCTGCCGGTCGGCATCCAGCGCTTCTTCTCGGAAAACACGACGGACTTTCCGGGCCTGATGGCGGCCAGCTTCATGATGAGCGTGCCCGTCGTGGTGCTGTTCCTCGTCCTGCAACGATACTTCGTACGCGCCCTTACAGAAGGCGCGGTCAAGCATTAGGGAGTTGCCGATGGCCCACGTGGTCCTCAAAGATCTCGTCAAGACCTATGGCGGCTTCAAAGCTGTCAACGATGTTTCGCTGACGGTCAATGACGGCGAATTCGTTGCGCTGGTCGGCCCTTCAGGCTGCGGCAAGACAACCACGCTCAATCTCGTCGCGGGGCTGACCTCGATCACATCGGGCGACATCGTCATCGGAGACCGGGTGGTCAATGATCTCGACCCCAAGGACCGGGACATCGCAATGGTGTTCCAGAACTACGCGCTGTACCCGCAGAAATCGGTCTACAAGAACCTGGCGTTCCCGCTGCAGATGCGCAAACTCTCCAGGGACGAGATCGACAAGAAGGTCAGGGAAGCGGCGCGCGTTCTCGACATGACGCACCTGCTCGAGCGCAAACCGCGGGAACTTTCGGGCGGGCAGCAGCAGCGCGTCGCCCTTGGCCGTGCCCTCGTCCGCGACCCCGCTGTGTTCCTCATGGACGAGCCGCTCTCCAACCTCGACGCCAAACTGCGCGTGCAGATGCGATCCGAGATCAAGCGCTTCCACCAGGACCTCAAGGCAACGATCATCTACGTGACGCACGACCAGCTCGAAGCCGTGACCATGGCCGACAAGATGGCGGTGATGAATGGCGGCTATCTGCAGCAATACGATTCACCGGCGCAGGTCTTTGCCCATCCGGTCAACATGTTCGTCGCCAGCTTTATCGGCAGCCCGGCGATGAGTCTCATTCCGCTGGAGGCTTCGACGGCAAACGGCAGCACCGCGCTGACCAGCGCGGAAGGCTGGACGCTTGAGCTGTCGCAACTCAACGCGCGCAAGGTCCAGGGAGCGACCACCAAGAAGGTCGTGCTCGGCGCGCGGCACTCGACGATCAAGCTGCACAAAAGCGCGGTCCCGGGCGCCATTCCGGCCAAGGCCTATACGGTGGAGCCGACCGGAGACGTCACCTTCGTGCAAGCATTCCTGTCGGGCGCCATCGTCAACATCAGCGTGTCGCCCAACGTCGCCGTCAAACCTGATGAGCGGATCTGGCTCGAGTTCGACCAGGAGCGGATGCATCTGTTCGACGGCGAAACTGAAATGGCCCTCAAGGCCGATTGAGACAGGGGATGCGCGTGGAACGCGGGCGTGTATGACCAAGAACCTGAAGATCACCGCGATCAAGCCCTACCCGGTATGGGTGGGAACGCGCAACCAGATGCTCGTCAAGGTCGAGACCGACCAGGGTATCTTCGGCTGGGGCGAGAGCGGCTTGAGCGGTCGCGAGAAAGCCGTGGCGGGCGCGGTCGAGCACTATCGCGAGTTTCTCATCGGCCGCGACCCGATGCAGATCGGCCTGATCTGGCAGGAGGTTTACCGCAGTCAGTACTTCGAAGGAGGCCGGGTCCTGCAGGCGGCGATTTCCGCCATCGACATCGCCCTTCATGACATCAAAGGCAAGGCGCTGGGGGTGCCCGTCTACGAGCTGCTTGGCGGCAAGCAGCGCGACCGCGTGCCCACCTTCGCCTCGACCGGAGACGAGGCCGAGGGCGATATTGCGATCGAACGCGCCCGCGAACTGCGCGCGCAGGGCTGGCAGGCAATCCGCTTCTTCCCCATCGGACAAAGCAGCAAGGACGTCTTCGAGCCGCGTGAATCGATCGGCCCTACGGCGAGCATGCTGAACAAAGCGCGCGAGGCGCTGGGCGATGAGGTGGTGCTCGGCGTCGATTATCATCACCGGCTGTCGGTGGCCGAGGCGGCGAGCTTCTGCAGCAAGCTCGGCCGCGGCGTGCTTGATTTCCTCGAGGAGCCGATACGGGCCGAGACACCAGAGGCGTACGAGTCCCTTCGTACGATGACCGACATCCCCTTTGCCATCGGCGAGGAATTTGCCAGCAAGTGGCAGTTCCTGCCTTACATCGAGCGCGGCATCCACCAGTTCAACCGGCTCGATGTCTGCAATGTCGGCGGGCTCACCGAGGCGATGAAAGTCGCTGGCTGGAGCGAGGCGCACTATGTGGACCTGATGCCACACAATCCCCTTGGCCCGGTGTGCACGGCCGCAACCGTGCATCTCGCCGCCGCGGTGCCCAACTTTGCGTGGCTAGAAACCAGGATCCCCGAAAGGAAGCTGGGTTTCGACAATTCCGACTTTTTCCCCGTACAGCCAAGGCTCGACGGGCCCGATTATCCGGTCAGCGACCTGCCGGGGCTCGGCGTCGAGGTCAATGAAGCGGCGGTCCAGGCGCAGAGTTTCCGTTTCTGGGAAGCGCCACATCTCAAGCGCCGCGACGGCTCTGTCACCAACTGGTAATTCAATTTCAACCGGAGTCCGAAAATGACGCATACTCCCGATATCACGCGGCCGCCCAAGGACCTGATCGACGCGCTAAGGGAGATCGGCGCCGCCACGGTCGCGGGCACACTTGGCCATATGGGCTTTCGCAATCCGCACATGGTCGGCCCGGTGCCGCAGAACCATGGGAAGTCGATCGTCGGGCCGGCACTGACATTGCAGTTCATGCCGCAGAGACCGGACCTCTTCACCGAGGGAGAATATGCCGATCCGGAGACGCAACTTCACAGACATGTGCTCTACCATGCGCAGGAGGGCGACGTGGTCGTCGTCGACGCGCGCGGCGACATGAGCTCCGGTGTCTTCGGCGATATGATGTCGACCTATTTCAAGGGCAGAGGCGGTGCGGGCATTGTCATCGATGGGTGCATGCGCGACCGGCCCAATGTCGAAAAGCTCGACCTGCCTCTTTGGCTGCGCGGCTGGACGCCAAATTATCATGTGCAGACCAGCATCTATCCCAATGCGGTCAACGTTCCGATTGCCTGCGGCGGTGTCACGGTGATCCCCGGCGACATCATCGTCGCCGATGACGACGGGGTGGTGGTGCTTCCCGTCGCAATGGCCCCGAAGGTCATCGAAGAATCCCAGAAGCATCACGATTGGGAGGAATTCTCACGAATGAAACTCATGGGGGGCGCGCCGTTGCAACGCTACTATCCACTGCACCCAAGCGCGAACGACGAGTACGAGGCTTGGCGGAAAGCCAACGCCAAACCTTGATAGACAGGATGAACTGACAGTCGCCAGCGCGCGTCAGCCATTCCCCCTAATTTATCCTGGCGCCGCGCTGTGCGTCGAACAGGTGCGCCTTGCGCACCATCGTCTCCAGCCCGATCTCCTGATCAGGTTTGAATGGCGGCCGATCCCGGCTCTCCGCCCGCTCGTTGACCTAAGCTGGGTTTAATCCCTGGCCACTCCAGACCTGTCCCTGCCGAAAGCTGGCGGCTTTTGCATCGGGAGATACCTGACCGCGCTGGTGGCGACACATTACCGTAACGGAAGCGGTCCTATCATTCATTCGGTGATTTTGGGCGGGGGCCGGGATCGTCGGCCGGGACCGTCAAGATTAGGGGACCTGATATGGCCACGCAGCTTTGTCACATAGAGACAGCATTCTCGGGAGCGGGCTCGGCAATGGCTCCAAAGTTCGCGGAATCATGCGCTTGGGCGAATGCACGAGGCGTAACAATCTATCAGCGTTCAAAAACGGTATGGATCGCGGCCGGCGGCTATCGAGGCCGCGATTTGAAAGTAAAGGGACGGTCGCCTGCCACCGCGCTCGCACTATGGATTGAGGCTGTCCAGTACAGAGGTTCTACATGAGGCTGACCAACGAGGCGTCCAAGGCACGCAAGGAGATCAGCATCCATCGTATCGCCGCCCTGATACCAGCTTAGGATATCGCAGGCCGTCGCCGAAAATCGATCCCCGGCCGAGCTTTGTCCATGCGATCAGCCCGGCCGCTTTGGTCGAGCTGGTTCATCATGAGCCCGCGAGCGCCAGCATGACGCTCGCCCCAAGTGCGGAACGCACCTGGCTCAACATCAAGCGGACGCCCGGAGCTGAAAATTTTACGCGGCCGCGCCTGGCGCCGCGGCTCCGGTCGCGTAAAAATGCTTCTGTCGAAGCTCGAATCAACTCCGCCATCATGTTTTCTCCAGAAGAAACGCCCATATAAAAGCAGGTTGGCGGGCCGTTGCCATTCGGGCAGACACCGCTGGCGTTGCGGCGGTGATCCGAACCCGCCAAAACGGATGGCGCGCCCTGCCGGACGGTTTGATATCGCGGTCAACACGTAGGGAGAAACACGCGATCGGGTTGCGCTCGGCATGTGTTGATGGTTTGTTGCCGGTCAGCGGAGAACGAGTGATGCGAGAATCCATCGGTCAAGACGAATACGGGTCGACCAGCCCCTTCGATCCGGATGACCTGCCGAATTTGAATGCGATCGGTCCGGCGATGGGCAGCGGCAATGACTTCGAGAGATACGCGGTCGCCGTCATAATCGTGTTCGGCGCCCTGATCATAGGCGGGCTGATGGCCGCGTCGATGACCTTCGGCCACCGCAACGGTTTCCTGTTCGCGCTCGGCGGCGCCACATCGGCCTGGATATCGGGAAACGCGCTTCTGCTCGACCGGCCGCGCATCTACGCACTGTTCGTCGGCATCGCGGCCCTGATGCTGATCGCATCCACCGTCACGCTGATTTCGTGACGGCTTGATCGTCAATTAAAGCGGTCGTTTCACGGAAACCCAGACCGCCCTGTCTTTCGTTTTCGATGCGATTGCGGACGCGGGTTCACGCGCTTGCGGAGTGCGCCAGTCCCATCAATAGCCGAGCGCCTCGCCGGAAGCGGCGCGGCTGTCGATGGCGCCATTGTAGCGGGCGCCGCCACCCTTCCCAATTTCCGCCAGGCTCTTGCCGCCGACCAGTATGCCCGCTGCCTGACCCCAGGTCTTGTCGCTGAGATCGAGATGATAACCCATGCCGGCCAGCAACCTTTCGGTGTCCGGCGACAGTCCGAACGGCTCGATATAGACCGTGTCGGGCAGCCATTGATGATGGATGCGCGGCGCGTCGATCGCCTCCTGGATGTTCATGCCGTGGTCGATGACGTTGACGATGGCTTCCAGCGTAATGGTGATGATGCGCGAACCGCCGGGGCTGCCGATGACCATGAACGGCTTGCCGTCCTTGGCCACCACGGTCGGGCTCATCGACGACAGCGGCGTCTTCTTCGGCTGGATGGCGTTGGCCTCGCCCTGGACCAGGCCGTAGAGGTTGGGCACGCCGGGCTTCTGGGTGAAATCGTCCATCTCGTTGTTGAGCAGGATACCGGTTCCGTCGGCGACGACGCCGGCGCCAAACGAGCCGTTGAGCGTGTAGGTGACCGCGACCGCGTTGCCGTCCTTGTCGATGATCGAATAATGCGTCGTCTCCTTGCTCTCGCCGAACCCCTTCGGCATCAGGTCCTGAGAGACGCCGGCCCGGAACGGATCGATCTTGTCGCGGATATCCTTGGCGTAGGCCTTGTCCAGCAGCTTCGAGACCGGATTGTCGACGAAATCGGGATCTCCGAGCGCCGAATTGCGGTCGACATAGGCGTGGCGCATGGCTTCGACCATGACATGCACGGTCTCGGCCGAACCGGCGCCAAGATAGGACAGCGGATAGCCTTCCAGCACGTTGAGGATTTCACAGATGATGACGCCGCCGGAGCTGGGCGGCGGCGAGGAAATGATCTCGTAGCCGCGATAGGAACAGGTCACCGGCTTGAGCTCGCGCACCGCATATTGTTCGAAATCGCCCTTGGCCAGGATACCGCCCTTGGCGCCGCTTGCCTTGACGATGGCATCGGCGATGGCGCCCTTGTAGAAGGCGTCGGGGCCTTTTTCGGAAATCGCCGAGAGCGACGCGGCTAGGTCGGGTTGGACCAGCCGCTCGCCGATGCCATAGGGCTTGCCATCCGGCTTCAGGAATATGGCCGCCGCAGCGGGATCCTTCGCCAGCCTGTCGGCACCTCCGGCAAACGAGGCGGCGTCACCCTGATTGAGGATGAACCCGTCCTTGGCATAGCGAATGGCCGGCGCCATGAGGTCCTGCCGGGACAAGGTGCCGTATTTTTCGCGCGCCATCTCGAAACCGGCGACGGAGCCCGGCACGCCGACGGCGAGGTAGCCGTCGAGGCTGGCGCCTTTCACCGGTTTGCCGTCCTTGTCGAGATACATGGTCTTGGTCGCGGCCAGCGGCGCACGTTCGCGGAAATCGAGGAAGGTCGACTTGCCGTCCTTGAAGCGGACGGTCATGAAGCCGCCGCCGCCGATATTGCCGGCATTGGGATAGACGACGGCGAGCGCATAACCAACGGCGACCGCCGCATCGACGGCGTTGCCGCCCTTCTTCAGGACTTCGACGCCCACCTCCGACGCCAGATGCTGCGCGGTGACAACCATGCCGTTCTCGCCTTTGGCAGGCGCTGGCGAGGCGGCGAAGGCGGCCGCCCATGGCGCGAAAGCGATTGTGAAGGAGAGGCTGACGGCGATCAGCGTGCGGCGAGTGATATGCATGGCGAGGCTCCTGGCGGGGGACGCCTAGGAAACCGTGTTGGGGTGATCGAGTCCACTAACAATTGAGGGAGCACGAGAAAGAGCCCCACCCGGATTGCCATCCGACCTCTTCCCTAGTCTAGTGGAGAGGAGGCTGTCAGCGCTCGCGCCAGTCTCTTCTCCCCAGCGGGGAGAAGGTGGCCGCGAAGCGACCGGATGAGGGGCGGGCTCGGCCTCAGACAATGCCACCGCTGCCGCCGGCAACGGCCGGGCGTTCCGCCGCGACCTTGGCGCGGTAGCCTGCCGCCCGGTAAGCGGCGACCGGATCGATGGCGCCGCCGGTGTTCAGCCGCGCCATGGCCAAGATCGGCTCGACATCGGTGCGGTAGGCTGATTTTAGCGTCTGCGTTGCCATCAGCGCGTCATTGCCGTCCTGAAAACCTTCAAGCGCCTTGCGGTCGACCAGCAGCGCCTGCGCGTAGGCGCGCTGCACCTCGACCGCGGACAGCATCAGGCTCTCGATCGGATCGGTGACGTTGTGGCTCTGGTCGAGCATATGCGCCGGATCGAAGCCGTCGGCGCCGGACAGTTCGGCGTCGACCAGTTCGTTGAAGACCAGGAACAGCCGGTAGGGGTCGATCGAACCGGCATCGAGGTCGTCGTCGCCATATTTCGAATCGTTGAAGTGGAAGCCGCCGAGTTTCCTGAACTGGATCAGCCGCGACACGATCATCTCGATGTTGACGTTGGGCGCGTGGTGGCCTAGGTCGACCAGGCAGAACGCCTTGTCGCCGAGTTCCTTGGCAATAATGTAATTGGTGCCCCAATCCTGCACGACGGTGGAATAGAAGGCAGGCTCGTATATCTTGTGTTCGGTGAACAGCTTCCAGTCAGCGGGCAGCCCGACATAGACCTCTTTCATGGCATGGAGATAGCGCTCGAACGCCTTGGCGAAGTTGACCTGGCCGGGGAAGTTCGAGCCGTCGCCGATCCACACCGTCAGCGCCTTCGACCCAAGCGTCTTGCCGATCTCGATGCATTCGAGATTGTGCTCGACCGCTTGCCGGCGCGTTCCGGCATCGGCATGCGAGAGCGAGCCGAATTTGTAGGACAGCTTTTGGTCCCTGGCGTCGGAGAACGTATTGGAGTTCATGGCGTCGAAGCCGAGGCCGAAACGCGAGGCCGCCTGCTTCAGCCGGTTCGGGTCGGCCTTGTCCCAGGGAATGTGCAGCGACACCGTCGGTGTCGCCTGCGTCAATTGCTTGATGACGGCGCAATCCTCGATCTTGTCGAAGATGTCGCGCGGTTCGCCGGCGCCGGGGAAACGGGCAAAGCGCGTGCCGCCGGTACCGACACCCCAGGAGGGGATCGCCACCGCGAATTTCTCGACCTTGTCTCGGATCGCGTCGATGGCGATGCCGCGACGGTCGAGCCGTTCGCCGAGCGAGGCGTAGTCACGCTCGAGGTCGGCCTTGCGCGCGGCGTTGTTTTTTTCGACGACGTCAGCCGAGATGATGGTTTCGGACACTGCTGTTCCTCCCAGATTTCGTTCGGCTGGCGCTGCCCCTCATCCGCCTGCCGGCACCTTCTCCCCGTGAACGGGGAGAAGGAAGGCCTAGCGCGTAAAGCTTTGCGCGTTACCGGCGTCGACATTGACGATGTTGCCGGTCGACTTGGCCGACATGTCGGAGGCGAAGAAATAGATCGCTTCGGCGATGTCCTCGGGAAACACCGAGCGCTTCAGCATCGAGCGCGAGCGGTAATGTTCCTCAAGGTCGTCGGTCGACATCTTGTAGGCGGCGGCGCGCTGTTCCTTCCACTCGCCGGACCAGATCTTGGAGCCGCGCAGTACGGCGTCCGGATTGACGACGTTGACCCTGATCTGCGCCTCCGCGCCCTCCAGCGCCAGGCAGCGGGCGAGATGGATCTCGGCGGCCTTGGCGGTGCAATAGGCGGCGGCGTTCGGCGAGGCGGCAAGGCCGTTCTTGGAGGCGACGAAAACGACGTTGCCGCCAATCTTTTGCACCCTAAACAGCCGGAACGCTTCCCGCGACACCAGGAAATAGCCCGTCGACAGGATGTCCATGTTCTTGTTCCACAGCGCCAGCGTCGTGTCCTCGATCGGCGCCGAGGAGGCGAGGCCGGCGTTGGAGACCAGAATATCGGTGCCGCCGAACTCGACCGCCGTTTCGGCAAAGCCGGCGACGACCTGATCCTCCGACGTGACGTTGATGACCACGGGGCGGACAAAATCCTTGCCATAGGCCTTGGCCAGTTCGTCGTTGGCGCTGGCAAGTGCTGTCTCGTCGATGTCGGCGAGCACCACGCAGGCGCCTTCGCGCAGCAGCCGGCTCGCCGTCGCGCGGCCGATGCCGCCCGCGCCGCCAGTGACGAGCGCGATCTTGCCGGCAAGAGCCTTGGGCTTCGGCATGCGCTGCAGCTTCAGATCCTCGAGCAGCCAGTATTCGATGTCGAAGGCTTCCTGCGCAGGCAGGCCGACATAGGAGGAGACGGTCGAGGCGCCGCGCATGACGTTGATGGCGTTGACGTAGAACTCCCCCGAAATGCGCGCCGTGGCCTTGTCGCCGGCGAAGGTGAACATGCCGACGCCGGGCATCAGATAGACGACGGCGTTGGGATCGCGGATGGCGGGCGAGTCCGCATGCTTGCAGCTGTCATAATAGGCCTGGTAGCCGACGCGGTATTCGGCAATGTCGTCGGCCAGCCGCGCGATGACGGCATCGACATCGGGCTTGGCCGGATCGAACTCGATGACCAGCGGCCGGATCTTGGTGCGCAGGAAATGGTCCGGGCATGAGGTGCCGAGTGCCGCCAGCGGGCGCAGATCCCTGGAATTGACGAATTCGAGCACGGCGGCGGAATCGTCGAAATGGCCGAGCTTATGACTCTTTTCCGAGATGAGGCCGCGGATCCTCGGCATCAGCTTCGCGGCGATGGCGCGGCGTTCGGCGGCGTCGAGCGACTTGACCGCTTCGCCACCGAAAATGGCGACGCCCTCGGAACGCCGCTCGAACCACTCGATCGCCTGGTTGATCACCGAGATCGTCGTTTCGTAGCATTCCTTCGGGCTGTCGCCCCAGGTGAACAGGCCGTGGCTTTCCAGGATCACGCCCTTGGCGGCTGGATGGTCGAGGCAGAGTTTCTCCAGCCACAGGCCAAGTTCGAAGCCCGGCCGCTTCCACGGCAGCCAGCCTATGGCGTCGCCGAAGATTTCCTTCGTCAAGGCCTTGGAATCTTTGGCGGCAGCGATGGCGATGATGGCGTCGGGATGCATGTGATCGACATAGGGCTTCGGCACGTAGGCATGCAGCGGCGTGTCGATCGAGGCCGCGCGCGGATTGAGATTGAAGGTGCAATGGGGTAGATAACCCACCATCTCGTCTTCATGCTCGACGCCGCGATAAAGGCCTTTGAGGGCTCGCAATTTGTCCATGTAGAGCGTGGCAAAACCATCGAGCTTGATCGAAGCGCTGTCGCCGCCGGAGCCCTTCACCCACAGCACTTCCACGTCCTGTCCGGTGAGCGGATCCTGTTGCCGGATTTTCGACGATGTGTTGCCGCCGCCGTAATTGGTGACACGCTTGTCGGAGCCGAGCGTGTTCGAACGATAGACCAGAAGCTCGGGATCGCTCATCCCCCTTACCTTCGCATCATCCCAAAGATTGGCGAGGCGCGAGCCGGAGCGCTTGTCGAGCATGGATAATCCTCCCTTGAAGCGCGGACGGTGCGCTCCTCTTTTCGTCGGGAATGTCTACGCAAGGCGTGGCTTTGTCAATCACAAACGATCAACATCAATCATATTGCACTGCACAATGAAATTATATGATCGGAAATGATTGACACTGCGCGATTTCTAATGCCACATGGCCATGCAGGGAGGAACCATGCACGAAAAAGAGCGCCACAGGATCATTCTGTCCGCCGTCCAGGAAAAGCCTGTGGTGACGGTGCAGGAAATGGTCGACCTGACGGAGTCTTCCGAGGCGACGATCCGGCGCGATATCGCGGCCCTGCACGTGCAAAAGCGACTGCGCCGGGTGCGCGGCGGCGCCGAGGCGATCACGCCGCCACAGTTCATCGGCCTTGCCGGCACGCCTTTTTCCGTCAACGAGACGCTCAATGCCGCGCAGAAGTGGGCGATAGCGCGGGAAGCGGTGGAACTCTGCAAGGACGGCGAGCCGATCATCATCAACGGCGGCACCACCACCTTCCAGATGGTGCATTTCCTGACCGGCCGCCGCATGCCGATCTTCACCAATTCCTTCCCGATCGCCGAAAGCCTGCTCAAGCACTCCAAGAACACGGTGATGCTGTCCGGCGGCACCATCTACCGCGAGCAGAACATCATCCTGTCGCCCTTCGACAATGACGTGACGCGCAATTTCTACGCGCGCCGCATGTTCATGGGCGCCCAGGGGCTCGGGCCGCTCGGCCTGATGGAAGGCGATCCGCTCTTGATCCAGGCGGAACAGAAGCTGATCGATCAGGCCGACGAGTTGGTGGTGCTGGTCGATTCCTCGAAATTCCGCAAACGCTCCAGCCTGATCCTGTGCGGCCTGTCGCGCATCGCCACCGTCATCACCGACGACGGCATCGAGGACCGCGAGGCAAAGATGCTCGAAACAGCGGGGGTAACGCTGATCGTCGCCCGCAAGTCGGCAAAGGAAGAATCTTCGCTGCAAGCCTGAGACACCCTCACGCCCGCAGCGGCGATGGAATGCAACGCTCAAGGGAGGAATATTCGATGAGCTTTCTGAAGAAACTGATGGTTACGGCGGCCTTTTCCGCCGCCATGGTCGTGAATGCCGCCCATGCCGAGAACGTCAAGATCGCGCTGGTGGTGAAGTCGCTCGGCAACGGCTTCTTCGACGCCGCCAACAAGGGCGCCGAAGAGGCGGCCAAGGAACTGGGCGATGTCGACATCATCTACACCGGCCCGACCAAGGCGACCGCCGAAGCGCAAATCGAGGTGGTCAATTCACTGATCGCGCAAAAGGTCAACGCCATCGCCATCTCGGCCAATGATGCCGACGCGCTGGTGCCGGTGCTGAAGAAGGCCATGGAGCGCGGCATCACCGTCATCTCCTGGGATTCGGGCGTCGCCAAGGAAGGCCGCCAGCTTCACCTCAACCCGTCCGATACCGGCCTGATCGGCGAGACCATCATCAAGCTCGCCGCCGACTATTTGCCTGAGGGCGGCGACGTCGCCATCCTGTCGGCCTCCTCGACCGCGACCAACCAGAACGCCTGGATCGACGCGGCCAAGAAGGTGCTGCCGGAGAAATTTCCGAAGATCAAGCTCGTCGCTACCGTCTATGGCGATGACGACTCGGCCAAGAGCACCGACGAAGCCAAGGGCCTCTTGAAGTCCTATCCGAACCTGAAGGCGATCATCGCGCCGACCACCGTCGGCGTCGTCGCCGCTGCCCAGGTCGTCACCGATGAGAAGCTGATCGGCAAGGTCAACGTCACTGGCCTCGCGCTGCCGTCGGAGTTCAAGAAGTTCATCGACAACGGCGCTTCACAGGCCGTGGCTCTTTGGAACCCGATCGACCTCGGTTACTCCGCCGTCTACCTCGCCCACGATCTGGCGGTGAAGAAGGAAGAGGCCAAGCCCGGCGCGACGCTGTCGATCGGCCGCGTCGGCAAGGTGACGCTCGACGACACCAATTCGGCTGCGATGGCTCCGCCCTTCCAGTTCGACAAGACCAACATCGAGAAGTTCTCCAAGATCTACTGATCCGGAGCTTCAAGCTGACGCGGCGGGGTTCACGCCCCGCCGCAACTTCAAACGCACCTTGTTTCAGGGCTTGATACGACCATGGACACGACAGCCCAACACGGCACGGTGAAGGACGGGCCCCTGGCCTCCACGCCGCGCCTGACGCTGTCCGGCATCTCGAAGAGCTTTCCCGGCGTGCGCGCGCTGCACAATGTCAGCCTCTCGCTCTATCCGGGCCAGGTGACGGCGCTGATCGGCGAGAACGGCGCCGGCAAGTCGACGCTGGTCAAGATCATGACCGGCATCTACCAGCCCGATGCGGGCACGATCAGCATAGACGGGCAGGACGTCACCCTGCCCAGCGCGCACGCCGCCTTCGGCCATGGCGTTACCGCCATCCATCAGGAAACCGTGCTGTTCGACGATCTGACGGTCGCCGAAAACATCTTTCTCGGCCATGCGCCGCGCACCCGCTTTGGCACCATCGACTGGCGCACCATGCGCAGAAATGCGCGCGAAGTGCTCGACACCATGCATGCCGGCCATATCGACGCCGATGCAAGGCTGAAGGACCTCGGCATCGCCAACAAGCATCTCGTTGCCGTGGCGCGGGCCATGTCGATCGACGCGCAGATCGTCATCATGGACGAACCGACGGCCGCCCTTTCGATGAAGGAGATCGAAGAGCTCTTTTTGCTGATCGAGTTCCTCAAGAGCGAAGGCAAGGCGATCCTGTTCATCAGCCACAAGTTCGACGAGATCTACCGCATCGCCGACCGCTACACCGTGTTCCGCGACGGCGAGATGGTCGGCGAAGGGCTGATCAAGGATGCCGCCCAGAGCCAGATCGTGCGCATGATGGTGGGCCGTGCGGTCGATCACATCTTTCCACAGCGCAAGGCCGAGATCGGCGCGCAGGTGCTGTCGGTCTCCGGCCTGTCGCACCCCACCGAATTCAACGACATCGGTTTCGAACTGCACAAGGGCGAGATTCTCGGCTTCTACGGTCTTGTGGGCGCCGGCCGCAGCGAGGTGATGCAGGCGATTTCAGGGATCACTCGCACCTCCGGCGGCACGATCACGCTGGACGGCAAGTCGATCGTGCCGAAATCGGCGGCGGATTCGATCGAGGCCGGCATCGTCTACGTGCCCGAGGAGCGCGGCAAGCAAGGCGTGGTGATCGGCCTGCCCATCTTCCAGAATGTTTCTCTCCCGTCGCTGGCACGCACCTCCAAATCCGGCGTGCTGCGGCTGGCGGAGGAATTTTCGCTCGCCCGCTCCTACACCGAGCGGCTCGACCTCAGGGCCTCCTCGCTCAGCCAGGATGTCGGCACGCTGTCGGGCGGCAACCAGCAGAAGATCGTCATTGCCAAATGGCTGGCGACCACGCCCAAGGTCATCATCCTGGACGAGCCGACCAAGGGCATCGACATCGGCTCCAAGGCCGCCGTGCACGGCTTCATGGCCGAGCTGGTGGCGCAAGGCCTGTCGGTTATCATGGTGTCGTCGGAGCTGCCCGAAATCCTCGGCATGTCCGACCGCGTCGTCGTCATGCGCGAGGGCCTTGTCGCGGCCGTCTACGACAACAACGGACTGGACGCCGAGACGCTGGTCCGGACGGCGGCGGGGATTGCGGCATGAAGGCTTTGCTGAAATATCGCGAAATCTGGTTGCTGGCGGCCATTCTCGTGCTGATCGGGCTGATCTCGACGCGTTTTCCCGCCTTCGCCGACCCCGGCAATTTGCGCCAGGTGTTCAACGACACCTCGATCCTGATGATCCTGGCGCTCGGGCAGATGGTGGTCATCCTGACCCGTTCGATCGATCTGTCGATGGCGTCGAACCTCTGTTTCACCGGCATGGTGGTGGCGATGCTGAACGCCGCCCACCCGGCGATCCCGATCCCGCTGCTGATCGTCATCGCGCTGGTCGTCGGCCTGGTGCTCGGCGCCATCAACGGCCTTCTGGTGTGGCGGCTGAACATCCCCTCGATCGTGGTGACATTGGGCACGCTGACCATCTATCGCGGCGTCACCTTCGTCATCTCCGGCGGCGCCTGGGTCAATGCCGACAAGATGAGCCCCGAGTTCATCGGCTTCCAACGCGCGGCCTTACTCGGCATTCCGGTGCTGTCCTGGATCGCCATTCTGGTCATCGCGCTGTTCTTCATCCTGATGACGCGCACCGCGCTCGGCCGCTCGATCTATGCCATCGGCGTCAATCCTACGGCGTCGGTTTATGCCGGCATCGATGTCGGGCGGACGAAATTCATCGTCTTCTGCATCTCCGGCATGATCGGCGGGCTCGCCGGCTATCTCTGGATCTCACGCTACGTGATCGCCTCGGTCGAGGTCGCCAATGGCTACGAGCTCAACATCATCGCCGCTTGCGTCATCGGCGGCATCTCGATTGCCGGCGGCATCGGTTCGGTCGGGGGCGCGGTGTTGGGGGCGCTGTTCCTGGGCATCATCTCCAACGCGCTGCCGGTCATCAACATCTCGCCCTTCTGGCAGATGGCGATTTCGGGCAGCGCCATCATCCTCGCCGTCGTGCTCAACGCGCGCGGCGAACGCCAGCAGGGCCGCATCATCCTGAGAAAAATGGAGGCGGCATGAGCGACGTCCCTGCCCCGCGCCACATTCCGGACCGGCTCGACAAGCCGTTTCGTTCGGCGATCTTTTCCTGGGAAGCGCTGCTGGTCGTGGTGGCCCTCGCCATCTTCGCCATCAACAGCTTCGCCTCGCCCTATTTCCTCGACCCCTATTCGCTGTCGGACCTGACCTTCAACTTCACCGAGAAGGGCCTGATCGCCTTCGCCATGGCGCTGCTGATCATTTCGGGCGAGATCGACCTGTCGGTCGCCGCCATCATCGCGCTGGCCTCGACCATGATGGGCATGGCGGTGCAGGCCGGCGCCGGAACGCCGGTGCTGGTGGCGATCGGCATCGTCGTCGGGCTCGGCTGCGGCGCCTTCAACGGCCTGCTGGTCACGAGGCTTGGCCTGCCCTCGATCGTCGTCACCATCGGCACGATGAGCCTGTTTCGAGGCATCGCCTTCATCATCCTCGGCGACCAGGCCTACAAGGGTTATCCCGAGAGCTTCGCCTTCTTCGGCCAGGGTTACGTCCGGTGGGTGGTGTCGTTCGAGCTGGTGCTCTTTCTCATCGCCGCCGTCGTCTACTGGTTCGTGCTGCACCGCACGAGTTTCGGCCGCCGCGTCTTCGCCATCGGCAACAATCCGGTCGCGGCACAGTTTTCCGGCGTGCGTGTCGGCCGCATCAAGTTCATCCTGTTCTGCCTGACCGGGCTGATGTCCGGCATCGCCTCTGTGCTGATCACCTCCCGGCTCGGTTCGACCCGTCCCTCGATCGCGCAGGGCTATGAGCTGGAAGTCATCACCATGGTGGTGCTTGGCGGCGTCAGCATCCTTGGCGGCGCAGGCAGCATTGTCGGCGTCGTGCTCGCCGCCTTCATCATGGGGCTGGTGACCTTCGGGCTCGGCCTGCTCAACGTGCCCGGCATCGTCATGTCGATCTTCATCGGCCTGCTCCTGATCATCGTCATCGCGCTGCCGATCGTCTGGCGGCGGCTGCGCGGGGGACGCTGATGGCCGAAAAATACGCGTTCAAGATGATGCTCAAGCCCGGCATGAAGGCGGAATACAAGAAGCGTCACGACGAGATATGGCCATCGCTGGTCGCGCTGTTGAAGCAGGCCGGGGTTTCCGACTATTCCATCCATCTCGACGAGGAGACCAACATCCTGTTCGGCGTGCTGTGGCGGCGGGACGACCATGGCATGGCCGACCTGCCGAAGCATCCGGTGATGCAGCGCTGGTGGGCAGACATGGCCGACCTCATGGAGACCAGGCCTGACAATGAGCCGGTGGCCGTGCCCCTGGAAACCATGTTCCACATGGCATGAGTGCCCCGCGCCACATCGCCGTCATCGACATCGGCAAGACCAACGCCAAGGTGGCGCTGGTCGACCTCGCCACGCTGCGCGAGGTCGCGCTGCGCCGAATGGCGAACGCGCCGGTGCGGCAAGCCCGCTACCCGCATCACGACGTCGAGGCGCTGTGGGCCTTCATCCTCGACAGTCTTGCCGATCTCAACCGCGAACAGACCATCGACGCCGTTTCGATCACTACCCATGGCGCGACGGGCGCTCTGGTTGAGGCCTCCGGCGAACTGGTGTTGCCCGTGCTCGACTACGAATTCGACGGCCCCGAGGAACTCGCGGCCGAGTATAACGCGATCCGTCCGCCCTTCGCTGAAACCGGCACGCCGCGGCTGCCGCTCGGCCTCAATCTCGGCGCGCAATTCTTCTGGCAGCAGAAGCGCTTTCCGACGGAATTCGCCAGGGCAACGGCGATGTTGATGTATCCCCAATATTGGGCGCTGCGGCTGACCGGCATCGCCGCCAACGAGGTGACCTCGCTCGGCTGCCACACCGATCTGTGGAACCCGTGGAAAGCGGATTTTTCGGCAATGATCGACCGCCTCGGTTGGCGCGCGTTGATGGCGCCGGTGCGGCCGGCAAGGGACCGGCTCGGCCCGCTCCTGCCGGCGCTTGCCGAGCGAACGGGGCTCGATCCGCGGACGCCTGTGTTCTGCGGCCTGCACGATTCCAACGCCTCGCTGTTGCCGCATCTTCTCGCCGACGCGCCGCCTTTCAGCGTCGTCTCGACCGGCACCTGGGTGGTGTCGATGTCGGTCAGCGGCAGATCGGTGGCGCTCGATCCGGCGCGTGATACGCTGGTCAACGTCAACGCGCTGGGCGATCCCGTGCCATCGGCGCGCTTCATGGGCGGCCGCGAATTTTCCGTGCTGACGGATGATCAGCCGGAGAACTGGACCGAAGACGATGTCGGGGCCGTGCTGGCAAAAAGGACGCTGCTGCTGCCATCGACACAACAGGGGTCGGGACCGTTCCCGCATCATGCGGCGGCGTGGCTCAACGCTGACGGCATGAATAGCGGCCAGCGCTTTGCCGCCATCTCTTTCTATCTGGCGCTGATGTCGGCGACCTGCCTCGATCTGATCGGCGCCGACGGCCCGACCATTGTCGAAGGCCCTTTCGCCCGCAACCGGCTCTTTGTCGGCATGCTGGCGGCGGCGACCGCCAGAAGCGTCGTCGCCTCCGAAGCCGCGACCGGCACCAGCATCGGCGCCGCGTTGCTGGCATCGGACAAGGCTGAGGCGCATGGCAAGGGCTTGAGACAAGAACCGCCGGTCGACCCCGCCTTGACGGATTATGCAAGCACCTGGCGTGCGGCGGTCGAAGGGCGGGGCTAACTACGGATCCGCTTGCCTAATCTTCATAGACCAGCCCCTGTGGATCGATTTCGGGCTTTCGGCCGGCGACGAGGTCGGCGAGGAATTTGCCCGAGCCGCAGGCCATGGTCCATCCGACATGGCCGTGGCCGGTGTCGAGATAGAGATTTTTGTAGCGGGCCCGGCCGATGACCGGCACGGAATTGGGCATCATCGGCCGCAGGCCCGCCCAGAACATGGCCTTCTTCTCGTCGAAGGCGCCAGGGAAAAGATCCTTGCCGGTGCTGATGATGGTGTTGAAGTCAGCGGGCTTGAAGCTTCGGTCAAAGCCGGTGAACTCGGCCGTCGAGGACATCCGCAAGCGGTTGCCCAGCCTGGAATAGCCGATCAGCCGGTCCTCGTCGGCGCCACCCATAGTCGGCCCCTTGCTTTCGTCCTCCAGGGGGATCGTCGCGGTATAGCCTTTCACCGGATAAACCGGCAGGTCGATGCCGTAGCGGCGGCCGAGTAGGCCGCTTTCCGGGCCCATTGCGATGACAACCGCATCGCCGGCCACCGGGCCTGACGAGGTGATGACGGCCCGCACCCTGTCGCCTTCGATATCGAAACCTTCGACCGTGGTGCCGAACCGGAACTCGGCGCCAAGCCTCTCGGTCGCATAGGCGGCGAGCCTGTCGACAAACAGTTTGGAATCGCCAGTCTGGTCAGTGGGCGAATAAACCCCGCCGGCTATCTTGTCCTTCACCCCGGCAAGCCCCGGCTCCAGTTCGACCAGCCGGTCGCGCCCGACGATCTCGATCGGCAAGCCATGCTCGGCAAGATAGCGATAATTGTCGGTCCCGGTGTCGAGACTCTTCTGCGAGCGGAAGAAGTAGAGGATGCCCTTCTTGCGCTCGTCATAGTGGATGCCGGTCGCCTCCGACAGCGCATTGATGCAGTCGCGCGAATAGAGCGCGAGCCGCAGCTTGATGTCGGTGTTGGCGCGCAGGCGCGCCACCGTGCACTGGCGCAGGAAGCGCAGGCTCCAGGCGAGAAAATAGGGATCGAAGCGCAGTCGCACCTTGATGCCGAGATCGTGGTTGTAGAGCCCGCGCAGGAAGGTCTTCAGCGCCGCCGGGGAAGCCCAGGCGGTGGCATCGCCCGGCGACACCAGCCCGGCATTCGACTGGCTGGTGCCCCGCGCCGGCGCCGGATGACGCTCGATGACGGTGACCTCATGGCCGTCGCTCGCCAGATAGTAGGCGGCCGCCGTGCCGACGACGCCGGCCCCGAGCACCGTTATCTTCATGTCGTCCCCCCAAAAAAGGTCGAACCGGGCAGCGCGCTTCCGCACCCTCCGCGAACGCTTCCATAGCGCTTCGCGGAGCGGCTTGCGAGCCCTTGGGAAAACCCGCTCAACCGCGTGCGGAATTCTTCCCCGTCAGGATACGCTCCCAGGCGAGCGCATCTGCAACGATCTGGTCGAGATCGTCGCGTTGCGGCGTCCAGCCGAGTTCCGTCCGGGCGAGATCGGAATTGGCAACCACCGCGGCGGCGTCACCGGGGCGGCGCTCGCCCGTCCTGACCTCGAAATCATGGCCGAAGGCGCGGCGCACGCTCTCGATCACCTCCAGCACCGAGTAGCCGTGGCTGTAGCCGCAATTGGCGACGAGGCTCGCGCCCCCGGCGCGCAGCCGCTCAAGGGCCAGGCGATGCGCCGCGGCCAGGTCGCTGACATGGATATAATCGCGCATGCAGGTGCCGTCGGGCGTCGGATAATCGGTGCCGTACACCTGCATGAACGGCCGCTTGCCGAGCGCCGTCTCGCAAGCGACCTTGATCAGATGCGTGGCGCCCGGCGTCGACTGGCCGGTGCGCCCCCTGGGATCGGCGCCCGCGACGTTGAAATAGCGCAGCGCCGTATAGCGCAGGCCATGCGCGATCGCCGCATCGCGCAGCATCCATTCGCTCATCAGCTTGGAGAGGCCGTAGGGCGATTCCGGCGCCAGGCGGGCATCCTCGCGCACCGGTTCCAGCCCAGCGCCGCCATAGACGGCGGCTGTCGAGGAGAAGATGAAGTTCGGCACGCCCTCGCGCACCGCCGTTTCGATCAGCGTGCGCGTCTTGCAGGTGTTGTTCTCGTAGTAGCCGAGCGGATCGGCGACGGATTCGGGAACGACGATCGAGCCGGCAAAATGGATGATCGCATCGACATTGTTGTCGCGGATGATGGAGCCGACCAATTCCTTGTCGGCGACATCGCCGACGACCAGCTTTGCCTCCGGTGCCACCGCCCATTCGAAACCGGTCGAAAGCCGGTCGAGAACGACCACGCTTTCGCCCGCATCCAGCAATTCCCAGACCATATGGCTGCCGATATAACCGGCGCCGCCCGTCACCAAAACCGTCATTCCGCGTCCTCGCATTCAAGATCTATCGGAAACTGTCTCAATACCGCTCTACTGGAAAGCCCGCCCCATGACCAATAAAACCCTGCGTAACCGACTTGGCCGGCATATGGCATCATGTCGAAACAAAAGCGCCCTACAGGCCGTTATCGCCAGGAAATAGGCCATGATCCGCCCCTCGTTAGGAACAGGTGCGGGGCGTGGCATTTTGACCAAAACGGGCCGGTGGACGGCCAATCGGGCAATGATTATGATCCAGCGCAAAACTGGGAAGCCGACATGAATTATCAGCGGTTCTTCGAGGACGCGATCGACCAGCTCCATGCGGAACGACGCTACCGCGTCTTTGCCGACCTCGAGCGCATAGCGGGCAAATTTCCGCGTGCCATCTGGCGCGCCAACGGCCGCGCAGAGGAAATCACCGTCTGGTGCTCCAACGACTATCTCGGCATGGGCCAGCACCCGGATGTCATCGCAGCGTTTCAGAACGCGGCGGGCCGGATGGGTTCGGGCGCCGGCGGCACCCGCAACATCTCCGGCACCAGCAATCCGCTGGTCGAACTCGAGCATGAGCTCGCCGACCTGCACGACAAGGAAGCCGCGCTGGTCTTCACCTCCGGTTTTGTCTCCAACGAGGCCTCGATCTCGACCATCGCGCGGCTTTTGCCCAACTGCCTGATCATCTCGGACGAGTTGAACCATGCCTCGATGATCGAAGGCGTGCGGCGCTCGGGCGCGGAAAAGAAGATTTTTCGCCACAACGATGTCGCGCACCTGGAAAGCCTGCTGCAGGCGGCGGGCCGCGAACGCGCCAAGCTGATCGTGTTCGAGAGCGTCTATTCGATGGATGGCGATATCGCGCCGATCAGAGAGATCGTCGACCTCGCCGAGCGCTATAACGCCATGACCTATATCGACGAGGTCCACGCCGTGGGCATGTATGGTCCGCGCGGCGGCGGCATCACCGAGCGGGAAGGCCTCGCCGACCGCATCGACATCATCGAGGGCACGCTCGCCAAGGCTTTCGGCACGCTGGGCGGCTACATCACCGGCACGAGCGCTGTCATCGACGCCGTGCGCTCCTATGCGCCGGGCTTCATCTTCACCACCGCGCTGCCGCCGGCCATCGCCGCCGCTGCCACTACCTCGATCCGTCATCTCAAGCGCTCGCAGGCCGAGCGTGACGCCCAGCAGCAGCAGGCGACGCGGACCAAGCAGATCCTCTCCGCCGCCGGCCTCCCGGTGATGGAATCGGCGACCCACATCGTGCCAGTGCTGGTTGGCGACCCCGAGCTTTGCAAGATGGCAAGCGACCGGCTGCTCGGCGTGCACGGCATCTACATCCAGCCGATCAACTATCCGACCGTGCCGCGCGGCACGGAGCGGCTGCGCATCACGCCGACGCCGTTCCATTCGGATGCGCTGATCGCCGAGCTGCAGGACGCCCTGGTCGAGACCTGGGACGCGCTCGGCATTTCCTATGGTTCAGCAGGACGACCTTCCGTGGCCAAGACCGACCGGATCATTCCCCTGCTGGTGCCCAAGTCAGGCGGCTGAAACCCGTTTGAAACTCCACTCCGGCGGCCGTCTGGGGCGCCGGAGCGACTTTCAATTCGGGCGTCATCAACCTCTCAAACAGTCGTCATCCACTTCGCCAGCCTGTGCGCCGCCTCCTCGAGCTGGTCGAGGCGGCGGTGGAAGCACAGCCTGAGGAAGGCTTCGCCGCCTGGGCCAAAGGCCGTGCCCGGCGCCAGGCCGACATTGGCCTTGTCGACGATCTCGAAGGCGGCGCTGCGCGAATCGGTGATGCCGTCCACCCTGAAGAACAGGTAGAAAGCACCTTGCGGCACGGTGAACCGGGCGCGGTCGGTGGCGCCGAGAATGCCGCAGACCAGATCGCGCGCCTTCCTACCCCTCTCCACCTGTTCGGCGACGAAGACATCGCCTTCATCGAGCGCCGCGACCGCGCCGCGCTGCATGAACTGGGCGACACCTGAATTCGAATACTGGATCAGGTTCTCGAACACCTGCTGCAAACTCGGATGGGTCTTGATCCATCCGACGCGCCAGCCGGTCATCGCCCAGTTCTTGGAGAAGCTGTTCACGAACAGGATGCGGTCCTCTGCGGTCGCGATGTCGAGGAAGGACGGCGCGCGGCCTTGGCCATAGTGGAACAGCGAATAGATCTCGTCGGCGATGATCCAAAGGCCATTTGCCCGGGCGAGATCGAGAATGGCGCGCAAAGTCTCGTGGTCGGCGGTCCAGCCGGTCGGATTGGACGGCGTGTTGATGAACAACGCCCTGGTCTTGGGCGTGATGGCGGCCGCGATCTTCTCGACATCGCACGACCAGCCATTGCCGGATTGATCGAGCGTGACCGGCACCGGCACGGCACCGGCGATGGCGGCGGCGGCGTCGAAATTCGGCCAGGCGGGCGACAGATAGATCACCTCGTCGCCGGCACCGGCAAGCGCGTCGAGCGCAAGCTGGATCGCATGCATGCCCGAGCCGGTGACGATGAATTCGTCCTCGGCGAAGTGTTTGCCGAAATGCCTGTGGTAATAGCGGGCAAGCGCCTGCCTCAGATCGGGGATGCCCCTCTGCCAGGTGTAGAACGTCTCGCCACCGGCCAGCGCTTTCGACGCGGCATCGGTGATGAAGGATGGCGTCGGCAGATCGCCCTCGCCGGCCCAGAGCGGGATCAAGCCGTCGCGCAGCCTGCCATAGTTGACGACGGCGACGATACCGCTTTCGGGCGCAGCCAAGGCCTCGGGGCGCAGGTTCTGGATCAGGGTCATTGGCAGGTCCGTTCGAACAGGGATAGCATGCCGGCTGTTCTACTACGGGCGAAAGCAAAAAACCCCGGCCGTGAACGACCGGGGTTTTGGTCCAGAAGAACCTGATGTCTCTATCTCCTGGCAAGCAGATCGCGGATTTCGGTCAGAAGCTGCACATCGGCAGGCGGCGGCGCGGCGGCAGGCGCGGGCTTTTCGGCCTCCAGGCGCCTGCGCAGGTTGTTCACCGCCTTGACCATCAAGAAGATGATGAATGCGAGGATGAGAAAGTTCAGCACGACGGTGATGAAGCTGCCATAGGCGAAGACGGCGCCCTCTTTCTTTGCCTCCGCCAGCGTGCCCGAGTGGACGTTCGAGGACAGTCCGAAGAAGTAGTTGTTGAAGTCCAACCCGCCGAAAATCGCGCCCACGATCGGCATGATGATGTCGTTGACAAGGGAATCGACGATCCTGCCGAAAGCAGCGCCGATGATGACGCCGACGGCCAGGTCCATCACATTGCCCTTGGAAATGAATTCCTGGAATTCTTTCAGCATTTCGACCCTCCTTGCCATGATCGGCCGCGTTCTCCAGCGCCGGCCAAGCCCACAATAGCAAAAACCTCCGGTTGCAAAACCGGAAAAAGGGCCAAGGCACCGGTTTGTTTTTACCCGCATCATCAGACGTCCATGCGCCGAACGCCGCGATGGACTCAGCTTCCAAGCTGTGGTTGCGTGCGGTGAGCGGGCGTCGAGCCGGCCAGGGAGGAAGCGCGAGCCGTGCAGGGCTTGTTCATCGTTGTCATCGCGATCGCTTATGTGACGCTTCTATTCGCCATCGCCAGCCTTGGCGACCGCCGCTCGGCCAGCTCCGGGCCCGGTCGCGCACGTCCGTTCATCTACGCGCTCAGCCTGGCCATCTATTGCACCTCCTGGACATTTTTCGGTTCTGTCGGCCTGTCTTCCGAGCGCGGCCTGGAGTTCCTCGGCATCTACACCGGCCCGGTGCTGGTGTTCGTGTTCGGTTTTCCCTTGCTCAACCGTCTCGTGCGGCTGGCCAAGACCGAGAAGATCACCTCGATCGCCGACTTCCTCGGCGCGCGCTATGGCAAGAGCTTCACCGTGGCCGCCATCGCCACGCTGATCGCGACCATCGGCGCGGTGCCCTATATCGCGCTGCAGCTGAAGGCGATCTCCGGTTCCGTCAGCCTGATGGTCGAGCATTACACCGGCTCGCCGCCCTCGTTCGATCCTTTCGTCAGCGACATCTCGCTGGTGGTCGCCATGCTGCTGGCGCTGTTCGCGGTGCTGTTCGGCACGCGCCACGCCGACGCCACCGAGCACCAGGACGGGCTGGTGCTGGCGGTGGCGGTCGAAACCGTGGTCAAGCTTGCCGCCTTCCTGGCGATCGGCCTGATGGTCACTTTCCTGATCTTCGGCGGGCCCGGCGACATGTTCGGCAAGCTGGCCGAAAACGGCCAGGTGCGGCAGGCGATGGGCTATTCGACGTCGCTCGCCACCTGGCTGGTGCTGACCTGCCTGAGTGGCTTCGCCATCATCCTTCTGCCCCGGCAATTCTACGTCACCATCGTCGAGAACCGCAGCGAGGCGGAACTGCGCACCGCGACATGGGTGTTTCCGCTCTATCTGGTGGCGATCAACCTATTCGTGCTGCCGATCGCCTTCGCCGGACTGTCGCTGGTCGGCACGAAGACGAGCAGCGACCTTTATGTGCTGTCGCTGCCCTTGTTCGGCGGTCACGATTTCCTGGCCATGGCTGCCTTCATCGGCGGCCTGTCGGCGGCCACCGCCATGGTCATCGTCGAGAGCGTGGCGCTGTCGATCATGATCTCCAACGACCTCATCATCCCGCTGTTCGTGCGGCGGCTGCTGAGGACGACGTCTTCCGAAAACGAGGACTGGTCTACGCTCATCCTCAACGTGCGGCGGGCATCGATCTTCATCATGCTTTTCATCGCCTTCCTCTACTATCGCGAGAGCACCGACAGCGCGCGGCTGTCGTCGATCGGCCTGATGTCGTTCGCGGCGATCGCGCAATTCGCGCCGGCGCTGATCGGCGGGCTGATCTGGCGCGGCGCCAATGGCAGGGGCGCGGCCCTCGGCATGGTCGCCGGCATCCTGATCTGGGGCTACACGCTGCTGTTGCCATCGCTCGTCGCGCCCGAAACCGGCATATTGGTGCATGGCCTGTTCGGCTTCGAAGCGCTGCGGCCGCAGGCGCTGTTCGGCACCGTTGCGGAGCCGTTGAACCACGGCGTGCTGTGGAGCCTGTCGATCAACGCACTGTTTTTCGTACTGGGCTCGCTGTCACGCGCCGCGGTGCCGCTGGAGCGCATCCAGGCGTCGATCTTCGTGCCGCGCGAAGCCGGGCCGATGCCCAGCCTGCGCCGTTTCCGTACCGCCGTCACCGTCAACGACCTGAAGGACACCATCGCGCGCTATCTCGGCGTCCAGCGCACCGAGCGGTCGTTCCAGTCCTTCGAAAAGACCACCAACGTCATCCTGCATGGCAATGAGCAGGCCAGCATGGACGTCATCCGCTTTTCCGAGCAGCTTTTGGCCAGCGCCGTCGGCTCTTCGTCGGCGCGGCTGATCCTGTCGCTGCTGTTTCGCCGCCACGACCGCGAATCCAGGGATGCCTTCCGGCTGCTCGACGACGCCACGGAAGCATTGCAACACAATCGCGACCTGTTGCAGATCGCGCTCGACCAGATGGAACAGGGCATCACCGTCTTCGACCGGGATTTCAGGCTGATCTGCTGGAACCGCCAGTACCGGGAGCTGTTCGACCTGCCCGACGACATGGGCCAGGTCGGCGTCTCGCTCGACCAGATCCTGCGCCATCTGGCGGAGCGCGGCGATATCCCGACCGACCAGCGGGTGACGATGCTCAACCGGCTGACCAGCTTCGTCAGCCCCTGGCAGATGGAACTGAAGACCAGCGGCCGGATCCTGGAGCTGCGCTCCAACCCGATGCCGGACGGCGGCATCGTCGCCACCTATGCCGACATTTCCGGCCGCGTCGAGCAGGACCTGGCGCTGAAGCGGGCGAACGAGTCGCTGGAACAGCGGGTGAAGACCCGCACCATCGAACTGACCAGGGTCAACGAGGAGTTGACCCGGGTCAACGAGGAACTGGCGCAGGCGCAGATGCTTGCCGAGGAGGCCAATCTGGGCAAGACGCGCTTCCTCGCCGCGGCCGGCCACGACATCCTTCAACCGCTCAACGCCGCCAGGCTCTACTGCTCGTCGCTGATCGAAAAGGCCGGCAAGGGCCCGGCCGGCAAGGCCGCGGTCAACATCGACTCCTCGCTGGAATCGGTCGAGACCATTCTGGGCGCCGTGCTCGACATTTCCCGCCTCGATGCCGGTGCCATGAAACCGGACGACACGGCCTTCAACCTAGACGCATTGCTGCGCCAGATCGGCAATGATTTCCGGCCGCTTGCCGCGGAAAAGCAACTCAAGCTGACGATCATGCCCTCGTCGCTGACAGTGATGACGGATCGCAACCTGTTGCGCCGCCTGATCCAGAACCTCGTTTCCAACGCCATCAAATACACACGTCACGGCCGCATCCTGGTTGGCGTGCGGCGGCGCGGCGAACTGGCGGAAATCCAGGTGATCGACACTGGCATCGGCATTGCCGGCGACAAGCTGAACACGGTGTTTCGCGAATTCACCCGGCTGGACGAAGGCGCGCGCGAGGCCGAAGGCCTCGGCCTCGGCCTTTCGATCGTCGATCGCATCGCGCGGGTGCTGAGGCTTGAAATCCGTATTTTCTCCAATCCGGGCAAGGGCACGCGCTTTTCCGTCATCCTGCCGGTGGCGGCCGTGCAGGAACCGAAACGCGAGGTCGAAACCAGGGCGCCGGCCCGCGCGGCGGCTTCGCTGGCCGGACTGAGCGTGCTGTGTATCGACAACGACGCCCGCATCCTGGAAGGCATGCGGCTGCTGCTCGAAGGCTGGGGCTGCGCCGTCGAGACCGTGTCCGGCACAACGAACCGGGATATCGCGATCCGCCGCCCGGACATTGTCCTTGCCGACTATCATCTCGATGGCGAAACCGGCCTCGACGCCATCGTCGGGCTGCGAGCGATCCACGGCGACGACCTGCCCGCCGTGCTGGTCACCGCCGACCGTTCCAACGAGGTACGCACGGCGGCGGCCGGGCTCGACGTCCCGGTGATCAACAAGCCGCTCAAACCGGCCGTGCTGCGCTCGATGATGGCCAGGGTCAGGCCGCTGGCGCCGGCGGCGGAGTAACTGTCAGATCTGCTTCATTTCGGCCCCGCCGACGGCGCCCAGGCTTCGAGATAGGCGCAAAACATGTCGGCCATCGCTTCGGCATGGCTTCTATCTCTGCCGACGGGCGAGGCGTTTCCGAAAAACTGGTCGCCGGGCCGACATCCGCATAACCATCCGCCAGGTTCGGGCGCTCAGCTCACCGGCTGCAGCGGATCGCTGCCGATCTTGGACAGCAGGATCACCGCCTGGGTGCGGCTGTCGACGCCGAGCTTCTGCAATATCGCCGAGACATGCGCCTTGATCGTCGCCTCGGAGACGCCGAGCTCATAGGCGATCTGCTTGTTGAGAAGGCCTTCCGCCAGCATGCCGAGCACGCGGGTTTGCTGCGGCGTGAGCGCCTGCAAGCGCTTGATCAGGTCCGATATTTCGGGATCGCGCTCGACACCGAGATCGATGCCGGCCGGTGCCGCGATATCGCCCGCAAGGACCGATCGCACGGCGTCGCGGATTTCCTCCATGCTGGCCGATTTGGAGATGAAACCGGACGCGCCGAGGTCGAGCGCGCGCCGGATGGTCGCCGGGTCGTCATGGGCGGAGACCACCACCAGCGGCGCCGCCGGATGGATGCCGCGCAACGAGATCAGGCCGGAAAGGCCGCTCGCGCCCGGCATCGACAGGTCGAGCAGCACCAGATCGACCTCCTCGTTGGCCACGACCAGCGCCTTGGCGCTTTCGAAATCGCCGGCTTCGTGAATAGCGGTGACATTGCCGATGCCGGCAAGCGCTTCGCGCAACGCACCGCGAAACAGCGGGTGATCGTCGGCGATGACGAAAGAATAGCCTGATGGCAAATATCCCTCCCCGGATCCCTTGATGGTCTTCTGTTTTCTCGGGACCTGATGCAACGATTATGAGGCGCTTCGCGCTGTTTTCAAGCAGCAAAGCCGGCGCACCGGATTTCCCCAGACGGCCTGTCTTCAGGTCTTCTGCGAGTTGGGTTTGGCGCCGTCGCCGCTGTCCTTGTCCATATCTTTGACGATGCCCATGAAGCCCTTCAGGAAACGCTCCATGTAGCTCATCGTCTTGTTGAAATCCTCCTCGCTCGGCAATGTCGATTCGAGGCGGGCCGAGAGCGAATTCTCGAGCCTGGTGACGCGCTCGTCCATGGCTTTCATCGAGGTTTGCAGGCGATCGACCTCGTCCTGGAAGGCAGCGCGTTCATCGGCCGCCATCTTGCAGACGAGTTGGCCGGAGCGCTCCGCGCAGATCGACATCGCGCCCGTCTGTGTGTCCATGCGGACATAGCCGTTGGCGGATTTCTCCAGACGGTAGCGGTCGGCCTCCTCGGAAAAGGCGGACGCCGCGACCAGCGAAACGAGCGCGGCGGGGATCAAGATGTGCTGCAGACGCATGTTGTCCTCCATGGCCAAAGCCTGAGATATCGCATGTTTGCGCCGGAAATGGGGAAGATCCTTGGCACGGCCTTCCCCGCACGGCTGGTTCGGACTATAGCGCAACCATGTCTCAGATTATCTACAAGATAACCCCGGAAGGGCCTTGGCGCGAGGCCGAAGCGAACGGCCGCTTCACCGGAGCGCCGATCGATGTCGCCGACGGCTTCATCCATTTCTCCACGGCGGCACAGGTCAAAGAGACGGCGGCGAAACATTTTGCCGGCCAGGCGGGGCTTCTGCTGGTCGCCATCGACGGGACCAGCCTGGGCGATGCGCTAAAATACGAGGCCTCCCGCGGCGGCGCGCTGTTTCCGCACCTCTACGGCGTGCTCGACCTGAAAGCCGTGCTGTGGGTTCGGCCGCTGCCGCTCGGCGCCGACGGCACCCACCAGTTCCCGGCGCTGGAGGCCGAATGAGCGTGCTCGACCGGATTGGCCAGAAGCTGCTCTTCACGTTCGACCCGGAAACCGCGCATGGCCTGTCGATCGCGGCGCTGCGCTGCGGCCTGCCGGTCGGCTCACGGACGGCGCGCGATGCGCGGCTGAAGGTCAGCCTCTGCGGCCTCGATTTCCCCAATCCGCTCGGCATGGCTGCCGGTTATGACAAGAATGCCGAGGTGCCCGATGCGCTTCTCGGCCTCGGCTTCGGCTTTGCCGAGGTCGGCACGGTCACGCCGTCGGCGCAGCCTGGCAATCCGAAGCCGCGCATCTTCCGGTTGCCGGCGGATGAAGCGGTGATCAACCGGCTCGGCTTCAACAATGAAGGCCATGCGGCCGCCGAGAAACGCCTGGTCGGCCGCAAAGGGCGCTCCGGCATCGTCGGCGTCAACATCGGCGCCAACAAGGACAGCGCCGACCGCGTCAACGACTATGAGCGCGGTGTCATCCGCTTCGCGCCTTACGCCAGCTATCTCACCGTCAATATTTCCTCGCCCAATACGCCCGGCCTGCGCACCATGCAGGCGCGCGAACAGCTTGGCGAGCTGTTGTCGCGGGTCATGGCCGCGCGTGCGGCGGCGGCAAGGCAGCCGCCGGTGTTTCTCAAGATTGCGCCTGACCTGGTCGAAGCCGAGCTGGAAGACATCGCCGCCGAGGTCACCCATAAGGCAATAGACGGCATCATCGTGTCCAACACCACCATTTCTCGCCCGGCGCTACGCTCCAGCGGCGCGGCAAGCGAGACCGGCGGGCTTTCCGGCCGGCCGCTATTCGAGCGCTCGACCATCGTGCTGGCCCGTATGCGCAGGCTGCTGGGGCCGGACATGGCCATCATCGGCGTGGGTGGGGTCAACTCCGCCGAGACGGCGCTCGAGAAGATCCGCGCAGGCGCGGATCTCGTCCAGCTTTACACCGGCATGATCTATGCCGGGCCGGCGCTGCCGGGGCGCATCGTCGCCGGCATGGCGCATTTCGCCGAGACGGAACGGCTCAAGTCCATCAGCGACTTGCGCGACCGCCATCTCGACCAATGGGTTTCAAGGCCGCTCAACTGAATGCCGTCCGCAGCCGCAACCGCAGGATGGCCAGCAGGCTGAGGCCACGCACCAGCAGGAAGACATGCAATGCCGCCCACAGCCCATGATTGCCGAAAGCGGGCGCCAGCGTAATCAGCGCGGCGGCGAAGGCCAGGAAAGACAAAAGCATCATGTTGCGCATGTCGCGCGACCAGGTCGCGCCGATGAAGACGCCGTCCATCTGGAAAGCCAGCACGCCGCTCAGTGCGGTGAAGGCCGCCCAGGGCAGGTAGGTGTCGGCCACCGAGCGGACTTCCTGCGACGTGGTGACGACGGCAACCAGATTGGCACCGGCCAGCAGAAGCACCAGGGTTGCGGCGCCCGCCAATCCGAAACCCCAGAACAGGGTCAACCGCACCGCGCGCCGGAACGGGTGCTCAGCCCGCGCACCGACGGCGCGGCCGGCGAGCTGTTCCGCGGCGGTGGCGAAACCGTCGAGGAAATAGCCTGCGACGAGGAAAAAATTCATCAGCACGGCGTTGGCGGCCAGCGTGACCGTGCCGAATTGCGCACCCTGGCGGGTGAACAGCGCAAAGGCGGCAAGCAGCGAGAACGAGCGGATCATGATATCGCGGTTGAGCGACAGCATGCGCAGGAACGCGCTCATGTCGAGCAGGCGTTGGCGCGGCACGGGCGGGCTTGCCCTGAACCGTCTGATGACGATGGCGAAGCCAAGCAACATGGCCAGGAATTCGCCGGTGACGGTTGCCCAGGCGACGCCGGCGACGCCCCAGCCAAGCTCCAGGCCAAGCAGGATGCAGAGCGCGATGTTGATGCCGTTCAGCACCAACTGCAGCACCAACCCGAGCCCGCCCTCGCCTCGGCCGAGGACATAGCCGAGAATGGCGTAGTTGATCAGCGAGAAAGGTGCCGCGAGCAATCTGATGCCGATATAGACGCCCATCGCCTCGCTGACGCGCGGCCCGGCATCCATGAACCACCGCCCGCCGGCCGCGATCAGCGGCGAAAGCGCCGCCAGCACGATGCCGGCGACAACAGCGATCAGCACCGCGCGCCAGAACACCGCCTGTTCCTCCAGCGCGTCGTTGCGCCCGAAAGCCTGGGCGACCAGACCGGTGGTGCCGGAGCGCAGGAAATTGAAGGTGGTGAAGACGACGTCGAAGACCAGCGCGCCTGCCGCCAGGCCGCCAAGCAAGGCGGCGTCGCCGAGCTGTCCGACAACAGCCGTATCGACCATGCCGAGCAGCGGCGTCGTCAGGTAGGCGAGCGTCATCGGTACGGCGATGACGAGCACCGTGCGGTTGGTGACGACAAAGGATCCGGGAACGATTGGGGATCCGGCGTCGGCTGGGATTGCACCCTTCTCCAAAGAATTGCTGCCTTGCTGATTGCGGCTTGATCGAACAGCCGGTGTGCCCCATTTTCCGGCCACCGCGCAATCCACCCTTGCCATGGCGGCCAACCGAAATTCCGGTCTGGCGCGAGCCGCCGGATCCGGTTCATGTCCCTCCAGATCGTCCATCATCCCGACTACGACGCCGGCTTCGCCGTCAACCATCGCTTTCCGATGAGCAAATATCCGCTGCTGATGGAGGCCTTGCACGCACGCGGACTGGCCGTGCAGGGGGCGCTCAGCATGCCGGAAGCGGCACCCGCACCATGGCTGAAGCGTGCCCATGCGGCTGACTATGTCGACCAGGTCATCAGCTGTTCGGTGCCGGAAAAGATCGAACGCGAGATCGGCTTTCCGGTCGGCCCGCGCGTCTCGCTGCGCGCCCAACTCGCCACCGGCGGCACAGTACTGGCGGCCCGGCTGGCCTTGCGCCACGGCATTGCCTGCAACACCGCCGGCGGCAGCCATCATGCGCGCCGCGCGCAGGGCGCGGGCTTCTGCACCTTCAACGACGTCGCCGTCGCTTCGCTGGTGCTGCTTGCCGAAGGCGCGGCGCGGAACATACTCGTGGTCGATCTGGATGTGCATCAGGGCGACGGCACGGCGGATATCCTGGCTGGCGATCAGCGCGTGTTCACCTTCTCCATGCATGGCGAGCGCAACTACCCCGCGCGCAAGATCGCCTCCGACCTCGATGTCGCACTGCCCGACGGCACGGGCGATGCCGCCTATCTCGAAAGGCTGGCCGCCATCTTGCCGGAACTGTCCGCCCATGCGCGCTGGGACATCGTTTTCTACAATGCCGGCGTCGACGTCCATGCCGAGGACCGGCTCGGCAGGCTGGCGCTTTCAAACGACGGGCTTCGCGCCCGCGACGCCATGGTGATCGGTCACTTCCGCTCGCGCGGCATCGCGCTATGCGGCGTCATCGGCGGCGGCTATTCGACCGACGTGGCCGCGCTCGCGGCGCGCCATGCCATTCTGTTCGAGGCGGCGGCGGACTACGCCTGACCGCTATTTCCTGTAGTTGGCGATTCTGAGCAGGATGAACGCCGGAACCACGATCGCCGCACCCAGCAGAATATAACCCAGGAAGCGGTCGATGGCATGGAAGCCCAGATTCCAGAGATCCAGGACGAATTTGCGGATGCCATAGAGCACGTCCATCGGCGACCAGCCGAAGGCGGTCATGACGAGGCCGACGAGGAACGACACCACCAGCAACTTCAGGAGTACCCTGAGCGGGGTGTCGCCGAGAAAGCGCGTCAATGCGGACAAGACCTGTCTCCGGCTCTGATCGCCCGATTCGGCGACAGGATCAGAAATACGCACTTGGCCGCCCCGCTTCAAGCCGGGCGGGCCAAGGCTCTGAACCTGGCTGACAAAGCCTATGACGGCCGGTCCGGCGGTGCCGCCGGCTTTTCATGATAGGAATTTTTTCCTTGACGGGGTGAAGGCAACTATGGTAGATATTTGGCTATGGTGCTGAGTTGCGCCAGGGACCCGCCGCACAGGCGGGTTTATCCGTTCAAGGCTCCGTCAACAGCGCACCGTCGAAGGCTCCGAAGGAACACGTTAACGCGGATCGTGCCCTGGTACCAAGCGGCGACCATAGGCGCATGGCAGGCGAGCGGCCGGCGGCGGCTGATCGCGGCCGGCTTATCTGTTTTCTAACCAATTGCCGCTATTGCCATTCCTGGAGCGGGAGCTAGGCTTTGATGGAAGCGGAAAAAATCGGCGCGCGCCGCGCGGTCATGCTTTCGGTTGTCGTGCCGTGCTATAACGAGCGGGACGGCGTGGCTGAGCTTCACCGACGCGTCACCGCCGCTTGCCTGGCGCAAAACCCTTCCTACGAGATCGTGCTCGTCATCGACGGGGCGACCGACGGCACCCGCGATGCCGTTTTCGAACTGGCGCAAAAGGACGACCACGTCGTCGCCATCGACCTTGCCCGCAACTATGGCCACCAGATCGCGCTGAGCGCGGGGCTGGAGTTCTGCCGGGGCCAGCGCATCCTCATTCTCGATGCCGATCTCCAGGATCCGCCTGAACTGCTCGGCGCGATGATGGCGAAGATGGATGAAGGCTTCGATGTCGTTTACGGTCAAAGGGCCAAGCGTGATGGCGAAGGCTGGTTCAAGCTGGCTTCCGCGTCGATGTTCTACCGGCTGCTGCGCCGGATGGTCGACGTCGAGATCGCGCCGGACACCGGTGATTTCAGGCTGATGAGCCGCCGCGCCCTCGACCATCTGAACGCCATGCCGGAGCGCTACAGGTTCATTCGCGGCATGGTGAGCTGGATCGGGCTGAGACAGGCCGCCTTCTCCTATGAGCGGCAACGGCGTTTCGCCGGCGCCACCCACTATCCGCTCAAGAAGATGGTTCTCCTGGCTGTCGATGCGATGACCAGCTTTTCCATCGCGCCGTTGCGGTTTGCCTCGCTTCTGGGAATGCTTTCCGGCGCACTGGGAATGGTCGTGCTCGGCTATACGCTGCTCGAATGGTCGCTGGGAAACGTGCTGCCGGGCTGGACCAGCCTTGCCGCGATCATGCTGATCCTGGGCAGTGTTCAGCTTCTGGTGCTCGGCATATTCGGCGAATATCTCGGCCGGATGTACATGGAGACGAAGCGGCGGCCGCTCTATTTCGTCAACGAGATCGTTTCGCGAAGCGATGTGGCCCTCGAAAACCAGGACCTGCCTGTCCACCGCCTCCAGGAAATGGTGAAGAGAGCCGCGCGTGGCTAAGGCGACGATCGACCGGCCGCTACGGGATCTCTCGACCGGAACGAACGCGAAATGGCCGGGGGCCGCGACATGAACCAAGCCACGGCAATCGCGATGGCTACGCCGTCGCTCGAAGACGCACAGCGCAGCAGGCTGTTGTTCTGTCTTTTCTGCGCCTGCACCATTGCCTACGTGCTGATGAGGCATGCCAACTCCCTCCTTCTGGATCCTGACAGCTGGTGGCAGGTGAAGGTCGGGCTGGATTTCCTGGCGAACCGGACCTTTCCGACTGTCGACCCCTATTCCTATACCTTCGCCGGCCAGCCCTGGATCGCCAAGGAATGGCTGGGGCAGGTGCTTCTGGCGCTCGCCTATGGCGCCGGTGGCTGGAATGGCGTCGTCACGCTGATCATCGCCACGATCGGCCTGACAGTCTTCCTGATGGGATGGTTCCTCAGCGCATGGCTGAAGCCGGTGTTAGCGGTGGTGCTGGCTTTCGTCGCGGCTTTCCTTGTCGCCCCGATCTATACGGCGCGCCCCCACGTCTTCACTTTGCCGATCATCGTCATTTGGACGGCAATGCTGTTTCGCGCGGCGCAGGAGGAAAGAGCGCCATCCCCGTGGCTGCTCGCGCTCGTCGTGTTGTGGGCGAACCTGCATGCCACATTCACCTTGAGCTTCGTCATCGCCGGCTTTGCCGGTCTGTATCTCCTGTCGCGCATAGGCCTGTCGAAACCGGTTCTCCTGGCAAAATGGGTCGCGTTCGGCCTGCTTTGCCCAGTGGTCAGCCTGGTCCATCCCTATGGCGTCAAGGCCATCCTGGCGACGCTTACCGTCGCCTATGGCAACGAGGCGGTGCCGCTAATCCTGGAATGGCGGCCCTTCAACGCCCAGGAAGAGCTCGTCAAGGAAGCCGTGATGCTGCTGGCGCTTTTCGGGCTGTTGGTGTCACGGCTGCGGATTGGCTGGGCCAAGGCACTGTTCATCGTCTTCACCTTGCATGCCTATCTCAGTCACCAGCGGTTCATGTATCTGTTCTTCCTTCTGGTTCCGCTGGTGATCATGGCTGAGGTCGCACAGCAATATCCCGCACTTTCAGCCGCGACCTGGCTGGCGCAAAAGCGCGACGGATTGGAAAATTTCTTCGCCAGGCATTACTACGCAATCTCAGGCGCGGTGGCCGTCCTGCTGATCGGCGCGGTCTCGGTCCTCGGCAGCGTCCAACAGATCGCGCCGAGCCCGAAGACGTCCGCCAGCGGAGCACTCGCCTTCGCAAGGGATCAGCACCTGTCCGGCAACGTGCTGAATTCCTACAATTTCGGCGGCACGCTGATCTTCCACGGGATCAAGACCTACATCGACGGCAGGACGGACCAGCTGTTCCTGGACGGGTTCACGAAAACCGACGACGCGACCGGACACAGTGACGGCAAACCACTGCTCGAGGCCCGGCTGAAGAAATACGCCATAGGCTGGGCGCTGCTGGCGGCCGGCGACACCCGCATTCCCCTCTTCGAGGAATTGGGCTGGAAGCGGGCCTACGCGGACGAATACGCCGTGATCTACCTGCCCGGCGCCTGATCCGCGGCGCCAGCCCAAACCGGCTTCGGCCCTCCAGCATTCGCCTTGACACCGATGTTGCGGTGCAGCAAATTGCACCGGAGAGGACGAAGAAGTGGGACCGAGAATCAAGGCTTTCTCGCATCGCGGCAATGCCGCCGCATGGGCCGGTAAACCGGGTGCGCCACGACTGCCCCCGGCCACGGCGCGCGAACCGGTCGCATGAACTACAGACGCGACATCGACGGCTTGCGGGCCATAGCGGTGCTGCCTGTCGTCCTCTTTCATTTCGGCTTGTCCGCCATCCCAGGCGGCTTCACCGGCGTCGACATCTTCTTCGTCATATCGGGCTATCTGATCAGCGGCAGCCTGCTCGACGATCTCGAACGAGGCCAGTTCTCGATCGGCCGCTTCTATTGGCGCCGCGCGCGGCGCATCCTGCCGGCGCTGACCTTCGTCATCGTGCTCGCAGGCATTGCCGCCTGGTTCATCCTTTTGCCGTCGGACCTGCACGAATTCAGCCTCAGCGTCATCGCGGCCTCGACCTTCTGGTCGAACATCTATTTCTGGAAGACGACGAACTATTTCTCGATCGACGCCGAGCTGCGGCCGCTGCTGCACACATGGTCGCTCTCGGTCGAAGAGCAATATTACATCTTCGCGCCCATACTGGTGTACCTGATCTATCGCTATGCCTCGAAACGCTGGCTGACGATATTGCTGCCGATCGCGATCGGCAGTTTCGCCCTGGCGGTCATGGCGACCTCGATGGCGCCCACGGCGGGTTTCTACCTGTTGCCGACGCGCATCTGGGAACTGGCCCTAGGGGCCATGCTGATGCTGAGAAAGCCGCCGGCACTTGCCAGCCGGCCGGCAATGGAACTGATCGGCCTCGCCGGCTTTGCCATGGTCGCCTTCGGCTTCGTCACGATTTCAGAGAGCGACCCCTTTCCGGGCTACAATGCCTTGTTCCCCTGCATCGGCACCGCCCTGCTCATCTATGCCGGCCACGAAAGGGCGGGCGAACAGGGGCCGGCAACCATCGCCACGCGGGTGTTGCAGTTTCCGCCGCTGGTCTGGATCGGCCTCATTTCCTATTCGCTCTACCTCGTTCATTGGCCGATCAATTCCTTCGTCCATTACGTTTCGCTGAAAGCCATCGGCGTGCCGACGATCATCGCCATGACCGTGGCAAGCTTCGCCCTGGCGGCGTTCTCGTGGAGATATGTCGAGCAGCCGTTTCGGCGGAAACGGGCCTACACCGCACCGCTGCCTATCTTCGCCTTTTCCGCGACGGCAATCGTCCTGCTCTGCGTCGGCGGCGTGGCCGGGGCGCTCGGCAACGGTTTTCCGCAACGCTTCCCGGACTTTTCAACGGAACGGATCCAGGTTGGCGATTGGCGCAACGGCATCTGCTTCAACGAAGGCTCGAACCGGATCGAGGACTGGAACCTTGCCGCCTGCACCCGAACGAGCGGCTTTGCCACCAATGTGCTGTTGTGGGGCGATTCCTTCGCCGCCCACTATGTCTCGGGACTTGAAGCCAACGCCCAGAAAATCCAGGCTAACGTCATCCAATACACCTATGCCGGCTGCCCCCCGGACCTGACCTATTTTTCCTATGCCCGACCTGCCTGTACCAGCTTCAACGAGCGGGCCATGTCGATCATCCGCGAAGCCAACATTCAGGCCGTGATCCTGAGTGGCCGATGGACCGACTACGAGGTCAGGGGCTTCGGCGGTCTCCAGAAGACGATCGACCGGCTTCGCCAGATGGGCGTCAAGGTCTACGTCATCGGCCAGTCTCCCGAATTCATCGCCGACGTCCAGAAAATCGCCTTCTTCGCAAGACGAGGAGATACCGCGAACATGTCCTGGCCGATGGCCATGGATCCGGACATCAACAAGCGGGTTCTGCCCTTCGTCAAAGGCGCTGACTTCATAGACCCGCTGACCTATCTGTGCGACGCCGCAGGCTGCTCGTATGCCGATGCCGGCAACAAGCAATTTCTCTATTTCGACTATGGTCACTTCTCTTCCGCAGGCGCAGCACTCGCCATCTCGAGATACTGGCCGAGCTTTGCAGCCGGCACCGAGATCGCGAAAGTGAGATAGCAGGCGTGACCGGCATGCGGCGCGCCGGTCGCTGGGACGGTACCGTGTGGAAAGTGAGCCGCTTTGCGATTGCCCGATGGCCAGCCCTCATGGTAACGAGGCTGCTGCGCGGGTATGATGTAATGGTAGCCTGTCAGCTTCCCAAGCTGAACGCGCGGGTTCGATTCCCGCTACCCGCTCCAGTCTGCGCCAAGGGTTTGAGCCCTTACCAAGCCGCTCCAACTACCGGTTTCTCGCGCAATTCCGGGAAAACCGCTCCAGCCGTTTTCCCGGTATCGTTTTAGAGCCAAACACTAACCCAGACGCGCCTGCGCCAGCAGCGGACATGGCGGCGACCGCGGCGCCAATAGCTGCGGCAGACCCTGCGCCAGGCGCGGCGGCGCCCATGACGACGGTGCCGGCGATGCCACCGGCGATGCGAGATCTGCTCCACCTCGGCTTGATCGTCTCCTTCGAAGACGGCCGCATCAGCCCTGTCGAGGTCGTCCTTATCGAGTTCGTCAAGGATTCCGTTGCCGTTCGGGACCCCGGCAACTGCTCTGCCAGGCCTGGCCAGGCCTGCAAAAGCAACTGCCCCCGCGACGCCAAGCATTCCAGTAAGAAACAACCGACGTTCCATCAAAATCTCCCGAGTTGTTTATCATCGGCGCATCGTTCCCCGGCTCAAAACGAGCTCCGGCGCGAACGCCGATTGGCCTTTGAACGCACTTACCTGGTTTTTGTTCCGGTCACCCCACTTCGCGCAGGATGAAATCATGCAGCATCTTCGCCGCCGGCGACAGCGCACGGTTCTTCACTGTGATCAGGCTGTAAGGCCGAACCTCGATGTCGAATTCGGTCTGCACGACGTCGATGGCGCCGGCCAGCCCTTCGGGATTCTGGATGAATTTCGCCACCTGGACCGAGACCGGCGCGATGGCGTCGGAGTGCGCGACCATGACCAGGGTCAGGAGCAGCGAGCTGGTGTTGAGGATGCGGTCCGGCAGCGCGATGTTGCGGTTCAGGAAATTGCTCTCCATGGCCTGGCGCAGCGGCGAGCCGCCGGACTGGAAAACCCAGTCATAGGCCGCGGTCTCCTCCAACCGCACCGCTTTGCCCTCGGTCAGCGGATGGCCCCGGCGCACGATCAGGCAGGCCTTCTCGACGCCGATGACACGGGACTCGAACAGCCGCGGGTTGAGATCGTCGGGGATGCGCGCGATGATGAAGTCATGGCGCGACGCGATCAACTCGCGCGCCAGCACGTTGGAGGTCTCGACCTGCATGGTGATCTCGATGCGCGGGTAGATGCGGCGGATTTCGCGGATCGCCGGGACCGCGAGCTCGATCGCGGGCGCCGTCACCGCACCGAGGAACACCGAGCCGCCCTTGCCCGCCTTGAGTTCGGAGATCTCGCGATCGACCTCGCGCATCTCCAAAAGGATGGAGCGCGCGCGCCTGGCCAACGCCTTGCCATAGGGGGTCAAGGTGACGCCGCGCGGCAGCCTTTCGCAGAGCGTGACGTCCAGCACGGCTTCCATCTCGGCGATCATGCGCGAGGCCGCCGGCTGTGAGATATTCATGACCTGGGCGGCGGAACTGACCCGGCCGTGATCGTCCAGCGCAACGATCATGCGCATATGGCGCAGGCTGAGGCCGCTGCGCAGCAGGGTCTCGCCGTCACCGGGGAGCACCTCGTAACCTTCTGAAATCCCGCCAGGATTGCGCAACGTTGCCATTGATTTCCCTTCGCTCCCAATGCCCTTGAGTTTAGCGTCAACGTATACCAGTTTCGGTATAGCAATCATCAAAGATCGCATTTGACAGTTATGGCAAAGGGACACACCCTTCGCGCGTCCTGGGGCGTGCCAGTCGATGACGAGGAAATCGTGTCGATTGAAATCAGTCCCAGGGCCGATTGGGAGGATACCGGAGATCGATAGACGACAGCGGCGCTTGCGCTCCTGCTCGCCTGCGCGGCCCGCGAAGCCCCGAGGTGTCGCGTCCATCAACCAGGGAGAGTAATTGTGAAGATCATCAAGACGCTGGCCGCCGTCGCGGCCCTTGGCATCGCTGCCATGACCTATTCGGCGCACGCCGCCGACAAGGGTCTCGTCGGCGTGCTGATGCCCACCAAGACCTCGCAGCGCTGGATCAACGACGGCGATGCCGTCAAGTCCCAGCTCGAGGCTTTGGGCTATACGGTCGACCTGCAATATGCGCAGGACGACATCCCCAACCAGCTCAGCCAGCTGGAAAACGAAATCACCAAGGGTCCGAAGGCGCTGATCATCGCCTCGATCGACGGCACCACCCTGTCGGATGCGCTGCAGAAGGCCGCTGATGCCGGCGTCGTCGTCGTCGCCTATGACCGCCTGATCAAGAAGACGCCCAATGTCGACTACTACACCACGTTCGACAATTTCGGCGTCGGCGTGATCCAGGCGAATTCGCTGGTCAAGGGCCTCAAGGAGCGCTTCCCGAATACCAAGCCGTGGAACGTCGAACTGTTCGGCGGCTCACCCGACGACAACAACGCCTTCTTCTTCTACAACGGCGCGATTTCCGTCCTGCAGCCGCTGATCGATGACGGTTCGATCAAGATCAAGTCCGGCCAGACCGGCATGGACAAGGTCGGCACGCTGCGCTGGCTCGCCGCCACCGCCCAGGCGCGCATGGACAATCTGCTGTCAGCCAACTATTCGGACGGCAGCCGCGTCGATGGCGTTCTGTCGCCCTATGATGGCCTGTCGCGCGGCATCACCGCCTCGCTGCGCGCTGTCGGTTACGGCACGGAGGCCCAGCCGTGGCCGATCGTGACCGGCCAGGACGCCGAGACCGCCTCGGTCAAGCTGATCATCTCGGGCGAGCAGTACTCGACCGTGTTCAAGGACACCCGCGAACTGGCCAAGGCCACCGTCGAGCTCGTCGACAAGGTGCTCTCGGGCGGCAAGCCGGAAGGCCTCGACACCAAGACCTACAACAACGACGTCAAGGTCGTTCCCTCGATCCTGCTGACGCCGCATGAGGTCGACAAGTCGAACTACCAGGCCCTGGTCGTCGACTCCGGCTACATCAAGGCCGACGAACTGAAGTAAATTCGGTTGTATAGCCAGGGGTCCTGCGCAACGCAGGGCCCCTTTTCGTTCACCAGCGACCCCGGTATTGTTGCGGGTCTCGCAGGAGCACTTTACCCATGGCCTCGACGATTTTGGAGATGCAGGACATCACCAAGACGTTTCCCGGCGTCAAGGCGCTGTCGAACGTCAACCTTCGGGTCGAGGAAGGCGAGATCCACGCCGTGGTCGGCGAGAACGGCGCCGGCAAATCGACGCTCATGAAGGTGCTGTCGGGCGTCTATCCCTCCGGCACCTATGACGGCCAGATCATCTTTCAGGGCCAGGAATGCCAGTTCAAAGGCATTCATGACAGCGAACGCAAGGGCATCGTCATCATCCACCAGGAGCTTGCGCTGGTGCCGATGCTGTCGATCGCCGAAAACATCTTCCTCGGCAACGAACACGCCCGATACGGCGTCATCGACTGGAATGCCAACGAGGCGCGCACCAGCGCCCTGCTGAAGAAGGTGGGCCTCAAGGAGGACCCCAAGACGCTGATCACCAATATCGGTGTCGGCAAGCAGCAGCTGGTCGAAATCGCCAAGGCGCTGAGCAAGGAGGTCAAGCTCCTGATCCTCGACGAGCCGACGGCGTCGCTCAGCGAAAAGGACAGCCAGGCGCTGCTCGACCTTCTGCTCGAATTCAAGCGACAAGGCATGACCTCGATCCTGATCTCGCACAAGCTCAACGAGGTGAACCGGGTCGCCGACAAGGTGACCGTCATCCGCGACGGACGAACCATCGAGACGCTGTCCAGGAAGGACATCTCGGAAGACCGCATCATCACCTCGATGGTCGGCCGTTCGCTCGACGACCGCTATCCGCCGCGCGAGCCCGATATCGGCGAGGTCGTGTTCGAGGTGAAGAACTGGTCGGTCTATCACCCGCTCCATGCCGAGCGGCAGGTGATCAAGGGCATCGACATCAATGTGCGCAAGGGCGAGGTGGTCGGCATTGCCGGGCTGATGGGCGCCGGGCGAACCGAATTCGCCATGAGCCTGTTCGGCCGCTCCTATGGGCGCCGCATCACCGGCGAGGTGCTGCTCAAGGGCAAGCCGATCGACGTCTCCTCTGTGAGCAGGGCGGTCGAACACGGCATTGCCTATGTGACCGAGGATCGCAAGACCTACGGCCTCAATCTCATCGACCATATCAAGCACAACATTACGCTGGCCAATCTCGGCGGCGTGTCGCGCCACAGCGTGATCGACGATTTGCGCGAGCTTGCCGTCGCCAACGACTATCGCAAGCAGACCAACATCCGCGCCTCCAGCGTCTATCAGATGACCGGCAATCTTTCCGGCGGTAACCAGCAGAAGGTGGTGCTGTCGAAATGGCTGTTCGCCGACCCGGAAGTGCTGATCCTGGACGAGCCGACGCGCGGCATCGATGTCGGCGCCAAATATGAAATCTATACGATCATCGCGCGCCTTGCGGCCGAAGGTAAGGCGATCGTGGTCATCTCGTCGGAAATGCCAGAACTGCTCGGCATCACCGACCGCATCTATGTCATGAACGAAGGCCGCATCGTCGGCGAAATGCCCGCGGCGGACGCAAGCCAAGAAAGAATAATGCGCGCCATCGTTCGGGGAGAAGGAAAAGCAGCATGAGCACGGAAAGCGCCCCCGCCCCGCAAAGCAACGTCGCCGAAGATGTAGGGCAGCGTCCACGCATCGCCGTATCGGCGCTGGCGACGAACCTGCGCGAATACGGCCTGATCCTGGCGCTGATCGCCATCATGGTGTTCTTCCAGTTCACCACCTCGGGAACGCTGTTCAAGCCGGTGAACCTGAGCAATCTGGTGCAGCAGAACTCCTTCATCATCGTGATGGCGCTCGGCATGCTGCTGGTCATCGTATCGGGTCATATCGACCTCAGCGTGGGGTCCGTGGCCGGCTTCATCGGCGCGCTGGCGGCGATGATGATGGTGATCTGGCCTCTCGGCATATTCAGCAACCCGCTGGTGGTCTCCATCGTCTGCCTGATCGTGGGCGGCCTCATCGGCGCGGCGCAAGGCTACTGGATCGCCTATCACCGAATACCGAGCTTCATCGTGACGCTGGCCGGCATGCTGATCTTCCGCGGCATCTGCCAGGCGCTGCTCGGCGGCGGATCTTCGGTCGGGCCGCTGCCGCCCGAGTTCAAGGCACTCAGCTCCGGCTTCATTCCAGATGTCATCGGACCGCTGACGCTGATCCCGCCAACGGTGAATGCAGCCGGCAAGACGATTATGGGCAGCGGCCTGACGCTGCACATGACGACGATCGTGCTGGGCCTGATCGCCGTGCTGGCCTATGCCTATTTCGGGCTGCGGACGCGACGCAAACGCGAACGCCACGGCTATGAGGCCGAGCCGTTTACCCTGTTCGTCATCAAGACGCTGGTCGGCAGCGCGCTGGCGCTGTTCCTGGTCTACCAGTTCGCCAGCTATCGGGGCCTGCCGGTGGTGCTGCTCGTCATGGGCTTGCTGATCTCACTGTTCGTCTTCGTCACCAAGCGCATGACGATCGGCCGCCGCATCTATGCGATGGGCGGCAATGCCAAGGCCGCGCAGCTGTCGGGCATCAAGACCGAGCGGCTGACGCTTTACGTGTTCGTCAATATGGGCGTGCTGTCGGCGCTTGGCGGCCTGATCATCGCGGCGCGTCTCGGCCAGGCCGTGCCGGCGGCAGGCCTCGGCAGCGAGCTCGACGTCATCGCCGCGGTGTTCATCGGCGGCGCCTCGGCGATGGGCGGCGTCGGTCAGGTCATCGGCGCGGTGGTCGGCGGCTTTATCATGGGCGTGATGAACAACGGCATGTCGATCATGGGCGTCAATGTCGACTGGCAGCAAGTGGTCAAGGGCCTGGTGCTGCTCGGCGCCGTGATCTTCGACGTCTACAACAAGAACAAGGCCTGAACAGGTTTCAGGCGAGGCAAGCAGGAGACATACGGTCGCGGCGCTGCCGGCAATTCGCCGGCTTGAAGAAGTCCTTCAGGGACCGGGCTCGCGAGCGCAATCCGGACGAAGAGTTCAACCCGTGGCACGGCCAGTCCGAGCCGCGCAGGTCAGGGTTTGCCAGAAGGCAGCCATGCCAAGACATATGAGAGAGGACTGATCATGCTGATCTCGCAGATTCTCGACGACGCCGAGACCATCCGTGTCGTTGCCCGCACAGGCGGCAAGACCCGGATCATCAACGGCGCACGCAGCGTCTATTCGCTGGCGATGGAAGCCGCTCGTACCGGCGTCGGCCTTGCCGCGTTGATCGAACGCAAGGGGCTCGGCGAGACCGTCGATCTCGACGCCGCCTACAAGAAGGGGCGGCTGCTGTCGCCGATCAATCATCCCGATCCGGCGCATCTGCATCTGACCGGCACGGGGCTAACGCATCTCGGCTCGGCGGCGACGCGCGATTCCATGCACAAGAAGCTCAGCACCGACGGCGAGGAGCAGCTCACCGATTCCATGAAGATGTTCCGCATGGGGCTGGAAGGCGGCAAACCCGCGAAAGGCCAGATCGGGGTGCAGCCGGAATGGTTCTACAAGGGCAATGGCACGATGGCCGTGGCGCCGGGTGCCGCGCTCCTGTCGCCGGCCTTCGCCAAGGATGCCGGCGAGGAGCCCGAGGTTGCCGGCATCTATGTCATCGGCGACGACGGCGCGCCGTTCCGGGTCGGCTTCACGCTGTCCAACGAATTTTCCGATCATGTGACCGAACGCGTGAACTACCTCTTTCTCGCCCATTCCAAGCTGCGCAACGCTTCCTTCGGACCGGAGATCCTGGTCGGCGACCTGCCCGCCGACATCAGGGGCTCCTCACGCATCTGGCGCGACAGCAAGTTGATGTGGGAAAAGCCGTTCCTGTCGGGCGAAGCGAACATGTCGCACACCATCGCCAATCTCGAACACCACCATTTCAAATATTCGGCTTTCCGCCAGCCGGGCGACGTGCATGTGCACATGTTCGGCACCGCGACCCTGTCCTTCGCCGACGGCATCAAGACCGAGGCCGGCGACGTGTTCGAGATCGAGGCCGGCGATTTCGGCCTGCCGCTGCGCAATCCGCTCGAAATCGAACAGCCGGTGAAGGTGGCGGTGAAGGCGCTGTGAGATGAGCGTGATCTCCTCCCTGGTGGGAGGAGATCGGCAGCTTCCATCTCAATAAATATCGAAGTCGAAATACTTGTCCTGGATCTTCTTGTAGGTGCCGTCGGCGACGATGGCGTCAATGGCTGCGTTGAGCTTGTCGCGCAGCGCCGTATCCTCGAGACGCACGGCAATGCCGGCTTCGGTCTCGGTGCCCTTGACGTCACCGACCATCTTGCAGCAACCGTCGCTCGCCTTCTTCATCCAGTCCATCAGCACGAACTTGTCGGAAAGGACGGCGTCGAGGCGGCCGTTCTGGAGATCGGTGATTGCCTCTTCCTGGGTCGGATAGAGCTTCGCTTCGGCGCCGGCCTTGCCATAGACGTCCTGGGCGTAATTGGCCTGCGTGGTCGCCGCCTGGGCGCCGACCGTCTTGCCGGTGAGTGCCGCCGGTTCGGTCGAGGCGATGTCGCTGTCCTTCAGGGCGACGAGCGACAGCGGCGTCGTATAATATTTGTGGGTGAACGCGACCTGCTTCTTGCGCTCCTCGGTGATGCTCATCGAAGCGATGATGGCGTCGAACTTCTTGGCCTGCAGCGCCGGGATAATGCCGTCCCAGTCCTGGGTGACGATCTCGCATTCGACCTTCATCTGCGCGCACAAGGCGTTGGCGATGTCGATGTCGAAGCCCTCGACCTTGCCGTCGGGCGTGATGGTGTTGAACGGCGGATAGGCTCCCTCGGTGCCGATCTTGATTTTCTCCGCCGCATGCGCCGACAGGGCGCCGGCACCAAGCGTCAGCATGGCGGCGGCCGCCGCCGATATTATCCATTTCGAAATCTGCATTTTCATTCCCCTTGAGCGCCGCCACGTCGGCGGCCGGCGAGGCAGCCAAGCATGGCGAGCCGGCGCAGGCAAGTATCTTGCCTGACGGTGATGAGCGTTCAGGGCGCGGCGCGAAAGTGCTTGGACAGCTTCAGGCCCTGCGCCTGGTAGTTCGAGCCGAGCTCGGTGCCGTAAAGCGCCTGCGGCCGCTTCAGCATATGCTCGTAGACCAGCCGGCCGACGATCTGGCCATGATCGAGGATGAACGGCACCTCATGGCTGCGCACTTCGAGCACGGCGCGGCTGCCGGTGCCGCCGGCCGCCGAATGGCCGAAACCCGGATCGAAGAAGCCGGCATAGTGGACACGGAACTCGCCCACCAGCGGATCGAAGGGCGTCATTTCGGCCGCGTAGAGCGGCGGCACATGCACCGCTTCCTGGCTGACGAGGATGTAGAACTCGTCCGGATCGAGCACCAGCTCGCCGGCGCCGCTCTTGTGGATCGGCTCCCAGAAGTCGACGATCTCCTGCGCCGCGCGTTTGTCGACATCGACGAGGCCGGTATGGTGTTTGCCGCGATAGCCGACCAGCCCGTCACTGTCGCCGTTGAGATCGATCGACAATGCGATGCCGCCGCCGGAGATGTTCGGCGGTTCGGTGGCGACCAGCATTTCGGCCCGGTGCAATTGATGCAACTCTGCTTCCGAGAGCAGCGCATTGCCGGTGCGGAAGCGTATCTGCGAAAGGCGCGAGCCGGCGCGCACGACGATCGGGAAGGTGCGTGGGCTGACTTCGAGATAGAGCGGACCATGATAGCCGGCGGCGATCTTGTCGAACTCGTGGCCGCGATCGGTCATCACGCGGGTGAAGATGTCGAGCCGCCCGGTCGAGCTCTTGGGATTGGCGGACGCCGAAATTTCCGCCGGCAGCGCCAGGCTTTCGAGCAGGGGCACGATGTAGACGCAGCCGGTTTCCAGAACGGCGCCGTCGGCCAGGCTGATCTCGTGCAGCTTCAGCCGGTCGAGTTTTTCACTGACCTTGTGGTTGGGACCCGGCAGGAAGGACGCGCGCACCCGCCACGCCTTGTCGCCGAGCCTCAGATCGAGGCTGGCCGGCTGGATCTGGTCGGCGTCGAGCGCAAGCGACGACTTCAGCGCGCCGGACTGGAACAGCGCCGCAATGTCCTGATCGGGAAGAATTCCTGTCTGCCGCAAAGTCTGGCTCCGCTCTGCTGGTACAAGTCTCTTAATGAAGCCGGCAATTGACGCAAGCGTGGCGCGGGTCTAAAGGGTCGTTATCCCGTGGTGATTTGGCCGGTCGGCTTGCAGCCACGTTAAACAAGTCGCTAAAGGACCGTCGGGCCGCAAGGCCGCATGGACCGGTTGCGACTTTTTCGCGGCCGGTTTTTTTGTGTTTGGATAGGACGATGACGAGCAAGACGCGCAACTGGAAGCCTCAGACCGCACTCGTGCATGGCGGGACTCTGCGTTCCGGCTTCGGTGAAACTTCCGAGGCGATGTACCTGACCCAGGGCTATGTCTATGAAACGGCCCAAGCCGCCGAAGCCCGCTTCAAGGGCGAGGAACCGGGCTTCATCTATTCGCGCTACGCCAATCCGACCGTCGACATGTTCGAGAAGCGCATGTGCGCGCTCGAAGGCGCCGAGGACGCGCGCGCCACCGCGTCCGGCATGGCGGCGGTGACGGCAGCACTCCTGTGCAGCGTCAAGGCCGGCGATCATATCGTTGCGGCGCGCGCCCTGTTCGGCTCCTGCCGCTGGGTGGTCGAGACGCTGGCGCCGCGTTACGGCATCGAGGCGACGCTGGTCGACGGCACCGACATCGCCAATTGGGAAAAGGCGGTTCGGCCCAACACCAAGCTGTTTTTCCTGGAAAGCCCGACCAACCCGACGCTTGAGGTGGTGGACATCGCCGCCGTCGCTTCGCTTGCCAATTCGATCGGCGCGCGGCTGGTTGTGGACAATGTCTTCGCCACGCCGCTCCAGCAGAAGCCGTTGCAGCTCGGTGCGCATATCGTGGTCTACTCTGCGACCAAGCACATCGATGGCCAGGGCCGCTGTCTCGGCGGCGTCATCCTGTCGGACAAGAAGTGGATCGACGAGAACCTGCAGGATTATTTCCGCCATACGGGCCCCAGCCTGTCGCCGTTCAATGCCTGGACGCTGCTGAAGGGCCTGGAAACGCTGCCGCTGCGCGTGCACCAGCAGACGGAGAGCGCCGGCAAGATCGCCGATTTCCTGGCCGAGCAGCCGGAGATCGCCCGCGTCATCTATCCCGGCCGCGCCGACCATCCGCAGGCCGATATCGTGAAGAAGCAGATGTCGGGCGGCTCCACCCTGATCTGCTTTGACGTCAAGGGCGGCAAGCAGGGTGCCTTCGCCTTGCAGAACGCGCTCGACATCGTCCTGATCTCGAACAATCTCGGCGACGCCAAAAGCCTGATCACCCATCCGGCGACGACAACGCACAAGAACCTCAGCGACGAAGCGCGCGCCGAGCTCGGCATCGGACCCGGCACGCTCAGGCTGTCGGTCGGGCTGGAAGATACCGACGATTTGCTGGACGACATCGCGCAGGCGTTGAAGGCCCGATGAGGACTGGTGGCAGACCGAGGACTACAGGCCTGCCGCTTTGCGCAACGCTTCGTTCATGCGCGTCTGCCAGCCATCACCACCGGCCCTGAAACGGTCGACAACATCGGCGTCGAGGCGCAACTGTACCGCACGTTTGGGTCGCGCAAGCGGCGGTCGGCCAACTTTGCGGCGCGAAGCGGCATCGGTCGGCTGCGCATCCGGATCGGCCTCGGCGGCGGCAGTGATCGCAGCATCTTCCTCGTCGGTCCTCGCGCCAAGCGCCTTTCTGGCGAGCCCCAAAGCATCAGCGCGCGACTGCTTTGGGGGAGTAGCCTCGCGGCGCACGATCGTCTTAGAGGTTTTCGACATAGTCCGTAATCTCCTGTCTCGTTGCCTTGCGTAGCGAAATTACGCGGATCGCATGGCTTCGCTCGACATAGACCATCACATAAACGCCAGCCTCGATCAGACCGATGGCAACAAGACGATCCTCGCCTAAATCCTCGCTGTCATCGAGCCGGATAACGGCATTGGCGAAATCGAAGGACGGAGCGATCGCGAAATCCACGCCATGCTTGGCCCTGTTTGTCTTTGCCTTGTTTTCATCCCACTCGAACAGCATCGCCGTCGGGGCGCTCCATAGGTTATTGTATACACAAAAATAGAGCCTAGTTCAACAATTTTTGTATATACGATAACCTTCCTCGACATCAAGCTGAACTGCCGACATCAAGCGCGGGAGGGCGTCTCTTCGAGCTCGGCCGCCTGGGTGCCGATGGTCATGGCGTTGCCGCGCCAGTCGACGGCCCCGCCCAGCCAACCGCGCATCCAGATCGCGGGCAAAATCAGGTCGCGTGCGATCATCGCGGTGACGATGCGCGGCGACAGATACCAGCCCTTTGCCGAGGCGAGCATGCATTCCGGCAGGTAGGCGAGCGCCAGCACGCAAAGCGCTGTCATGGGCAGGCTGACGCCGGCGCTGGCCGCGGCGATCAATGCCAGCACGAGCGGAGCCGCCACGCCGGTCAGGATCTCGGGTGCGAAGAACAGCGGAAAGGTGACGCGGCGCAGGCGCGCCCAGCGGGCCTGGCGCGACCAGATCTCGCCCGGCATGCGCTGCCCGAGCGGCTGCTCGAAGGGCGAAGCGACGAGATTGACGCGCAGGCCGAGCCTGTTGACCAGTTTGGTCGACGCGGCATCCTCCGCGATCTCGGCGGCGAGCGCACGGATGCCGCCATTGGCGTCGAGCATCTGCTTGTTCCACAACATGCTCTTGCCCTGGGCAAAGCCGAGGCCAAGCGCCTCGCCGGCATATTGCCAGCGCGCCTGCAGCGTGTTGAGGAAAGCGCATTCGACTTCTGCCCAGAAGCCGTCGGGCCGCGAACCGATCGGCGTCGAGCAAACCAGGCCGGTGTCCCGCCGCCATGCCGCCATCAGGTGCTGGACGTAGTCTTTCGGCATCAGCACGTTGGAATCGGCGAGAATGACCCAGTCGTGGCGCGCTGCCTCCCAGCCCTTGACGCAGTTGTTCAGTTTCGGGTTGGCGCTGACGCGGTCGTCGCCGGTGAGCAGGCGGGCCGGCACGGCTGGAAAGCGGGCAATCGCGGCGCGGATCGGCTTGACCGCGGGGTCGTCGGCATGGGCGACACAGAAGATCAGTTCGTAGCGCGGCCAGTCGAGCGAGAAAGCGCGCTCAAGCGTCTCATGGGTAAACGGCTCGACGCCGCGCGCCGGGATGACGATCGAGACAGGCAGCGGCTTGCCGGCCGGCGGCGCGATGGCGGCGCGCCGTTTCAGGCGCGAGCAGGCGAGCAGGATGCTGGCGAGATTTGAGGCGATGAGAGCGATCGAAAGCGAGCCGGTTATGAGAGCGAGTTCCATCGATATCCGGTCACTCCAGAAAACCCGGCCCGCTTGGCGGCCGTTTTCGACAGTTCGACAGAGCGCCCGAGTCGCCCGGCATTGCTGGTGCACACCATCATTGTCATGTGTCACTCAAATGACATTGTTTGTCGGCACCTGCCCTTCAGGGACAGCAACTCGGACGCGCACGGTTGATCGAACCGCAAAGAGCGCCGAATGTTCCACACCGGATTTGTTTTGGAGCCGCTCATGTACCGCGCCGTCACGCGCAACATCGAAGTGCAGGTCAGGCCGTTCTATCTCGAGGACCGCTCGGATCCTTCGGAAAACCGCTATGTCTGGGGCTACCAGATAACGATCGACAACCAGTCCGACGAATTCGTGCAGCTGTTGTCGCGCTATTGGCACATAACCGACGGCGCCGGCCGGGTCGAGGAAGTGCGAGGTGCCGGCGTGGTCGGCGATCAGCCCGAACTCAATCCCGGCGACAGCTATCAATACACGTCGGGCTGTCCGCTCTCGACCCCGTCGGGGATCATGGTCGGTCACTACACCATGCGCAACGAGCGGGGCGAGACATTCGACATCGCCATCCCCGCCTTCTCACTCGACCTGCCGGGGACAAGGCGGACGGTGAATTAGACGAGGCGAAATCGGCGACAGCGTCGTTCTCCCCGTCACTATACGGCGAGAAATGTCCGGCAGGAATGAGGGGCAGCGCCGCCCCTCATCCGCCCTTCGGGCACCTTCTCCCCGTAGAACGGGGAGAAGGTGGAACCCTACTGCGTCGTAAATTCCGCCGGGTCGAAGTCATATTGCGTCGAGCAGAACTCGCAGGCGACGTGGATCCCACCGTCCTCGGTGCTGTCCTTGATCTCCTGCGCGGAGAAGCCCTCGAGGATGCCGCGGATCTTGTCGCGGGAGCATGAGCACTGATCGGCGACGGGAACGCCGCCGAAGACGCGCACGCCATGCTCGTGGAACAGACGATAGAGCAGCCGCTCTGCGCCGATGGTCGGATCGATCAGTTCGGTCGGCTCGATGGTGCCGAGCAGCGCCAGCAATTCCTGCCAGGAATTGTCTGTGGGATCGTGGATCTCCTCGCGCGGATCGCCATCCCCGCCGGGCAGGTCAGGAACGCGCATGCGCTCGGAGGCCTGCGGCAGGAATTGCGCCAGGATGCCGCCCGCCCGCCACTGCTCGCGCGCGCCGCCGGGGCCGGGCGTCAAAAGCTTGGCGACCGAAAGCCGGAGATCGGTCGGGATCTGCTCCGACTGGCGGAAATAGGTGCGCGCGGCCTCTTCCAGGGTCTCGCCGTCGAGTTGGACGATGCCCTGGTAGCGCTGCGTGTGAGCACCTTGGTCGATGGTCAGCGCCAGCACACCATTGCCGAGCAGCGTTTGCTGCGAGGTCTCGCCGGCCGCAATCAGCGCCTCCAGCCGGTCGGCATCGAAGCGCGCATAGGCGCGCAGCGCCGAGGGCGTGGAAAAATCCGCGACCAGCATGTCGACAGGGCCGTCGGTGCGGGTCTGCAGGATGAACTTGCCCTCGAACTTGAGCGAGGTGCCTAGCAGCACCGTCAGCACACAGGCTTCCGCCAGCAACCGGGCGACCGGCTCGGGATAATCATGGCGGCCAAGGATCGCATCGAGCATCGGCCCGAGCTGAACGGTGCGGCCGCGCACATCGAGCGGGCCGACCTCGAAGGGCACCACGTGATCATCGCCGGCGTAACCGAATTCGCCGAGTTGGGGGTGATGTTCAGCCACTTGATGGGTTTCCAGCATGACAAAGCTCCAGGGCGCGGCCATGCCGCCCTTTGGGGAGCATGCGTCTAAACGCGCTTGATTTGCGTGATGCCGCGCAGATAGGCATCGCGCCTCCGGAGATCAAGTTCCCCGGCACGTCAAGCGCCAAGACACTTCAAGTCCACTTCAGGCCCCAAGACACCAGGCAAGCACGGCCTTCTGGGCGTGGAGCCGGTTCTCGGCCTCGTCGAAGACCACCGAATGCGGACCGTCAATGACCTCGTCGGTCACTTCCTCGCCGCGATGCGCCGGCAGGCAGTGCATGAACAGCGCGTCGGGCTTTGCCTTGGCCATCAGCTTGGCGTTGACCTGGTAGGGCGAAAACACGTTGTGGCCGCGGGCACGGTGCTCCTGGCCCATCGACACCCAGCAGTCGGTGACGACGCAGTCGGCCTGGTCGACGGCTTCCTCTGGCGAGCGGGTAAAGGAGAGCTTGCCGCCATGTGCGGTTGACCAGTCGACGTGCTTCTGCGCCGGCTCGCTGCCTTCGGGCACCGCGACGTTGAGGTTGAAGCGGAACCGCGCCGAGGCTTCCAGCAGCGAATGCAGCACGTTGTTGCCGTCGCCAGTCCAGGCGATGGTCTTGCCGGCGACCGGACCGCGATGCTCCTCGAAGGTCATGATGTCGGCCATCAGCTGGCAAGGATGGGTATCGTCGGTGAGCCCGTTGATCACCGGGATGGTTGCATTCTCGGTCAGCTCCAGCAGCCGCTCATGCGAGGTGGTGCGGATCATGATGGCATCGACATAGCGCGACAGAACCTTGGCTGTGTCGGCGATGGTCTCGGACCGGCCGAGCTGCATCTCGGTGCCCGTCAGCATGATGGTCTCGCCGCCAAGCTGACGCATGCCGACATCGAAGGAGACGCGCGTGCGCGTCGACGGCTTGTCGAAGATCATCGCCAGCACCTTGCCTTCGAGCGGTTTCGAGCGCTCGCCCGCCTTGAGGCGCGCCTTGCGCTCCATTGCGTCGGTCAGCATGGAGCGCAGGTCGCCTTCGGAAACGGCGGAGAGGTCGGTGAAATGACGAAGTGACATCAGGAGCTTTCGAATTTACTTCGCGGCTTCAGCGGCGATGGCCTCGGACAGGGCCTTGGCGCCGGCGCGAATGCGCTCCAGCGCTTCATGGATCTCGCTGTCCGTGACGGTGAGCGGCGGCAGCAGGCGAATGACGTTGTCGCCGGCCGGAACCGCGAGCAGATGCTGGTCGCGCAGCGCCATGTTCACCTTGCCGTTGGGCATGGCGCATTTGAGGCCCAGCATCAGCCCCGTGCCCCTGATGTCCTCGATGACCTCGGGGAATTCGTCGGCCACCCCTGCCAACCCTTGCTTCAACAACAGCGCCTTGCGCTGCACATCCGCCAGGAAGCCCTCCTCCAGCACCACGTCGAGCACGGCATTGCCGACCGCCATGGCCAGCGGGTTGCCGCCGAACGTAGTGCCGTGGACGCCCGCGGTCATGCCGACAGCCGCCTCGTCGGTGGCAAGGCAAGCGCCCATCGGGAAGCCGCCGCCAATGCCTTTGGCGATGGCCATGATGTCTGGAGCGACCCCCGACCATTCATACGCGAACAGCTTGCCGGTGCGGCCGATGCCGCACTGGACCTCATCGTAGATCAACAGCAGGCCGTGCTGGTCGCAGAGCTGCCGCAGCCGCTTCAGCGACTGTGTCGGCACCGGGCGGATACCGCCCTCGCCCTGCACCGGTTCGATCAGGATCGCCGCGGTATCCGGCGTGATCGCCTTTTCGGCGGCGTCGATATCGTCGAAGCCGACCTGGTCGAAACCCTCGACCTTGGGGCCGAAACCTTCGAGATATTTGTACTGGCCGCCGGCCGCGATGGTCGCCAGCGTGCGGCCATGGAAGGCGCCCTCGAAAGTGATGACGCGGAAGCGCTCGGGATGCCCCTTGACGAAATGGTAGCGCCGCGCCGTCTTTATCGCGCATTCCAGCGCCTCGGCGCCAGAATTGGTGAAGAACACCTTGTCGGCGAAGGTGGCGTCGGCCAGCCGCTCGCCGAGCCGGCTCTGCCCCGGGATCTCGTAGAGATTGGAGACGTGCCAGAGTTTGGCAGCCTGCTCGGTGAGCGCCGCGACCAGATGCGGATGGCCGTGGCCCAGCGAATTGACGGCTATGCCGCCGGCAAAGTCGAGATATCGCTCGCCCTTGTCGGTAACCAGCCAAGTGCCTTCCCCGTGATCGAAGGCCAGGGGTGCGCGAGCAAAGGTCTCGAAAAGCGCCGAACCGCTCATTATATGCGTCTCCGGAACCGGAAAATCAAAAAAGCCGCCAAAGCGGCGGCCTTTGCGGCTTATCGGGTTTTTCAGCCATGAAGTCAACGAAAACGTCGCGTAGTGGCGCGCGGCAAGCCTCCCGACGGGACGCCGGCTCATAAGTGAGCTGGCAAGTTGGGGAAAACCGAAAAAACCGATTCGTGTTGCACTTCGGACTCTTGTCACCGAGTCAGCGCATAAGGTAGTTGTAGTCGGGAAATAACTAGATTTCGTGCGGCGGACCTAATCACCAGATATATGTGGTGTCTGCCCCAGCAGTGGTGCTGGGCCGGGAATGGATTCCGATTGCCGTACGCTTAGCAGGAGCGCGGTCATGAATTGGACTGACGAGCGGGTCGAACTCTTGAGAAAACTGTGGTCGGAAGGTCTGAGCGCAAGCCAGATTGCTGCCCAGCTTGGAGGGGTCAGCCGCAATGCCGTCATCGGCAAGGTGCACCGGCTGAAATTGTCGGGCCGCGGGCGCGCCACGGCAGCGCCGGCACGCCAGAAGAAGACGGCGCAAGGGTCGGGCGCGCAGAAATCGGTGTCGCGCCCCGCGAGTGCGACCCGCCACGTCACGACATCGATCGGAGCAACGGCGCTGCAAGCGCAGTTCGATGCCGAGCCGGTGGCCCGCCACTATATCCGGCCGGTCGAGAATGTGGTGGTGCCGATCTCGCGGCATCTCCAGCTCACCGAACTCACCGAGCGCACCTGCAAATGGCCGAACGGCGATCCGCTGTCGGAGGACTTCAATTTCTGCGGCAACGAAGCCGCCGAAACCGGACCCTATTGTAAATACCATGCCCGCGTGGCGTTCCAGCCGGCAGCGGAGCGGCGGCGGAATAGATAAGGGACTAAGGCAGTAGGGCAGTAGGGCAGTATGTTTTGAATTTGCGCTCCCGAGCGTTTAGCCTACTGCCTACTGCCTACTGCCCTACTCTCACAGCCATCCATTCTTGCGAAACCGCCAGTAGAGGAAGCTGCAGATCAGCGCGATCGCCAGCAGCACCATCGGGTAGCCGTATTCCATCTTCAGTTCCGGCATGTCGCTGAAATTCATGCCGTATATGCCCGCGAAGGCTGTCGGCACGGCCAGGATTGCCGCCCATGAGGCGAGCTTTTTGGAGATCGCCGTTTCCTGGCTCTGGCCCACCAGCAGGCTCGCCTCGAAAGCAAAGGCCAGCACTTCGCGCAAGCTGTCGATCTTTTCCTGGACGGTGCGGATATGGTCGGTCACGTCGCGAAACAGCGGGTGCATGGCTGAATGGATCTGCGGCAGGTCGGCGCTGGTCAGCCGGCGGCAGACCTCCACCAGCGGCAGTGCGGCATTGCGCAGCCGCAACAGATCGCGACGCAGCATATAAAGGCGTTCGATATCGGGGCCGGTCATCGGCTTCAGCAGGACCCGGTCCTCGATCGCCTCGACCTCATCCTCGATCTGCTCGAGCACCGGCATGTAGTTGTCGACGATGAAATCGAGAATGGCATAGAGGACGAAATCCTCGCCCTTGGCCAGTGAATGCGGGCAGCTTTCCCAGTGCTGGCGCACCACAGCATAGGATGTCGAAGGGCCGTGCCTGACGCTGACGATGTAGCCGCTGCCCACGAACAGATGCGTCTCGCCGAAGGTGACGCGGCCCTCGATCAGCTGCGCGGTGCGGGCGACGATGAACAGCGCATCACCATATTGCTCGATCTTCGGCCGCTGGTGCGGATGCTCGGCATCCTCGATTGCGAGCTCATGCAGATGAAATTGCGCCTGCACGCGCAGCAGAAGCTCGCGGTCGGGTTCAAGCAGCCCGATCCACACGACGTGTCCCGCTTTCCTGGCCCATGTGCCGGCTTCCTCGATCGGGATGTCGGCGATGCGGCGCCCGGCTGTGTAGACGCTGGAGGCGATGACGGCCGATGTCGGCGGCGCAGGCTTGAAGTCCCGGACATATTCCATCGCAGCCTCCCGAAGCACTGCCTTTGCGGGGAACCAGCAGGCTTGCCTCAGGGATAGTCTAGCGCAATACGACCAAGCGTTCGAGAGAAAGTGCGTTCACTTGATCGGCTGCGTTGCGGAAAGGCCGATCTTGTCCGTCTTGTCGCCCTTCGGCCGGTCGGCAGGCATCTGGTCGCCGGTGACGATATAGTAGATCGTCTCGGCAATGTTGGTGGCATGGTCACCGATGCGTTCGATGTTCTTGGCGCAGAACAGCAGATGCGTGCAGGGCGTGATGTTGCGCGGATCTTCCATCATGTAGGTCAGCAATTCGCGAAACAGCGACGTGTACATGGCGTCGATCTGGTCGTCGCGGTCACGTACGAAGCCGATCCTTTCGACCGAGCGCGAGGCGTAGACGTCGAGCACTTCCTTGAGTTGGGTCAACGCCAGGTCGGCCAGGGCTTCGAGGCCGCGGAACAGGCTGGTCGGCTGGCGCCCGTCGGCAACCGCCACCACACGCTTGGCGACATTCTTGCCGAGATCGCCGACCCGCTCGAGATCGGCCGAGATGCGGATCGCGCCGACGATCTCGCGCAAGTCCGTCGCCATCGGCTGGCGCCGGGCGATGATGATGATTGCCCTGTCGTCGATTTCGCGCTGGCCTTCGTCGAGGACGGCGTCGTCGCGGATCACCTTCTGGGCAAGGCCGGGATCGGCATTGACCAAGGCGGAGATCGCCTGTTCGACCATGCGTTCGGCATGTCCGCCCATGGCGGCGATGCGCTTCGACAGATCTTTCAGCTCCTCGTCATAGGCGCTGACTATGTGCACGGACTGCATGACCGGATGCCTTCCCACGGATGATCTGATTTTGAGTCGTTTCCTCGAAACCCCGCTGATACGCTAACCGGATGACAGAAAAAAGAAATGGCACCTTGGAAACTAGGGCGGCTCAGGCCGCCGGCAAATGAACCGAGAAGGCGGCGCCCTTGCCGACTTCGGACTTGATCGAGAGCCTGGCGTTGTGGCGCGTCAGGATATGCTTGACGATCGACAGGCCAAGGCCTGTGCCCTTCTGGGTTCGACTGCTCTCGACGTCGACGCGATAGAAGCGCTCCGTGATGCGCGGAATGTGCTCCTCGGGAATGCCGGGGCCAAAATCCCTGATCGTCACGTCGATGCCCGCTTCGCCCTCGGCGTCGCCGCGCTCGATCGACACCACCACGCGGCCGCCCGACTGCCCATATTTGCAGGCGTTTTCCAGAAGGTTCTCGAAGACCTGGAACAGTTCGTCGCGGTCGCCCGGCACGTCGAGAGGGCCGTCGGCGAAATCCCGCTCGATGACGACGCCGTTTTCCCGCGCCAGCGGGGCCAGCGAATCGATGACGCTGTCGACGGTCTGGCGCAGGTCGACCTCGGTCCCCGGCCGCAGATAGGGCTTCATCTCCAGCCGCGACAGCGACAAAAGGTCATCGATCAGGCGTGCCATGCGGCCGGTCTGGTTCTGCATGATCTGCAGGAACTGCTCGCGCGCCGCCGGGTCATTGCGGGCCGGTCCGCGCAGCGTTTCGATGAAACCCGATATCGAGGCGAGCGGCGTGCGCAATTCGTGGCTGGCATTGGCGATGAAATCTGCGCGCATGCGGTCGATGCGGCGCGCTTCGCTCTGGTCCTTGAACACCATCACGTAGAGATCAGTGCCGTGACCGACGGAGGAGGCACTGACCCGGTAAGTCCGCTCGACCGGCAGCCTCTCGGTGTAATCGATGACATCCGACGCGACCTCGCCCGACAGCACGCCGTCCAGAAGAGCCTGCATTTCCGGCGCCCGGAATTTCAGCGACAACGATACGCCAGGCGCGATGCCGCCGAAGGCGGCGAAGGCGGCGGCGTTGGCATGAACGATGGCCGCGGCATGGTCGAAGATGATCAAGGGGTCGGCGACGGCCGCCGCCAGATATTCGCCGGACAGGCGTTGCAGGCCGATGGCCTCGATCGCCGCGCCGCTTTCGCCGGGCTGGCGCGTGGCTCCAGCCGGTATCATCGCCGCCACCAGCAGCAAAGCCAGCGCCGGCAGCAGCACATAGGCGGAAATGCCCGCAAAGGCATAAACCGCCATGACCGCGACAAGACCGGCGACCAGCAACCATCGGCTGTTCCACAGCCGCGCGGCAAGCGCCTGCGTCACGCCCTTCTCATCTGCGCCCTGGTCCGCCATTCGCGCCTGCGCCCCGCTCCCGGTCCGGCAATTTCGCTGGACCGGCCTGGCGCATGACGCCGAAAAATCAGAATCGATTTTCGGAAAGGATCATGCGCAAAATCCAAAAGTGCAGCGCCCTTTGCGTCTGAAGCGGCGCGCGGCACTGCAATGGCTCAATAGCACGAGTCCGTAAGCTGGAAAGGTTCGTCTCGATGAAAAAAGCCAAGGAAAACACCGCCGCGCCGACCCCGGGGCCGCTGAAGCTCAGGATCAACGGCAAGGAGCGGGAGTTCGACATCGAGAATCCAGCACTGCCGGACTGGATCGAGGAGCGCAAGCTGACCGCGGGCGGCTATCCCTACGACAAGAAGATGAAAAGCGACGAATATGACGAGACGCTCGAGGCATTGCAGATCGAGCTGGTCAAGGCGCAGGCGTGGCTGCAGTCGACAGGCAGGCGGATGATGGCGCTGTTGGAGGGCCGCGACGCGGCCGGCAAGGGCGGCACGATTTTCGTCCTGCGCCAGTACCTCAATCCGCGCACGGCACGCAACGTGGCGCTGACCAAGCCGACGCCGACCGAGCTGGGGCAATGGTACTACCAGCGTTATGCGGACCACTTCCCGACCGCGGGCGAATTCGTCACGTTCGACCGTTCCTGGTACAACCGCGCCGGCGTCGAACCGGTGATGGGCTTCTGCACGCCAGAACAGCACGAGAAGTTTCTCGACGAGACACCGCACTTCGAAAGGATGATCGTCAATGACGGCATCCACTTCTTCAAATTCTGGCTGAACATCGGCCGGGAAACGCAGCTCGAGCGATTTCACGATCGCCGCCACAGTCCGCTGAAGAGCTGGAAGTTTTCGCCGATCGACATTGCCGGCATTACCAAGTGGGACGATTACACCAGGGCGCGCGATACCATGTTCGAGCGCACCCACAAGGAATTCGCTCCGTGGATCATCGTGCGTGCCAACGACAAGCGCCGCGCGCGGCTGGCGGTGATGCGGCGCATCCTCCTGTCGCTGCCTTATGACGGCCGCGACCTCGACATCATCGGCAAGGAAGACAAGAAAATCATCGGCGAAGGGCCGTCATTCCTGGCAAAACAGGACTGACGGTGCCTGCGCCACGCGGCACTGGACCGCGTGGCGCAACGCCTTCGGCGCGACGCTCAGGCCGCCAACCGGGCAATCCGCTGCAGCCGCCGCAGCGTGGTGTCGTCCTGCAGCGCCTGCTGGAACAGCGAGATCTCCTGATCGATGCGTTCGCAAAGTTCCGCGGGGTTCCCCTTGAGCAGGCCCCGCGTCTGCAGCAACGCGGCGACCGGCTTCCTGGCGAGCTGCCTTGCCCGGCCGAGGGTTGCCTCCTCGACGCTGCCTTCGGAGACAATCTCGGCGACCAGCCCGAGCGCCCTGGCGTCGTCGGCGCGCAGCGTGTCGCCGAGGCAGAAAAAGCGGAAGGCGCCGGCGTAGCCGAGCTTCTGCGGCGCCAGGATGCTGGTCGCGGCATCCGGCACCAGGCCGAAATCGACGAACGGCACCCGGAACGTGCTTTCGGCGGACGCGATCACCATGTCGCAATGGAACAGGATGGTGCAGCCGACGCCGACCGCATCGCCGTCGACACAGGCCAGTATGGGTTTGGGGAACGTCGCCAGCGTGCGGAACATGTCGGTGACGGCGGCGATCAGCTTCTGGTGCTTGGTAGCGTCGAGGAATTCGGAAAAATCGCCGCCGAGGCAGAAGCAGCCCGCCAGGCCGCGCAGCACGACGACACGAACGTCGTCATTGTCGGCGGCTTCGTGGAACGTCCTTGCCAGGCTTTCATAGGCCCTTCTGTCGAGCACCGGCCGGCCGTCGGTCGACGATACGGTGACGATCAGCGTGTGGTTGCGCAGTTCGGGTTGCGGGTGCGCGTTCATGGCCGTTTCCGATCTCATGACGCCCGCCTTTGCCCGAACATATCGGGATATCCCCTGGCCAGAACGGGAGCGTGGTGATTGCGGCGCGAACGCACCACATCCAGCGTGTGCTCATTGAAGGTGAGCAGCGTCGCGACGACCTGCTGGTTGCCATAGGTGCGCTGATAGCCCAGCGGCGTGGCCAGGAAATGCAGCTGCAGCGCGCGCAGCACCCACATCGGCTCGAACTCGATGATCACCTTGTCGACGCCGCGCTTCAGCCCCCACTCGACGAAGCCGGCAATGAGCTCGGTACCGACGGTCGAAACGCCTCGGCGGCCGTCGCGAAAGCCGGGTGCCACTGCATAGCGGGTCAGTTCCCAGATGTTCGGACCCGACGGCGGCGTTCCCACGGAAAGATCGGCCAGCACCTCGGTCAAGAGATGTGGCCGCGTGGTCGGCAACATCCTCTGATAGCCCGCGACCTCGTTGCCTCTGATGACGATCTGATGCACCGCTTCGTCATGATCGAACTGGTCGATCTCGAAGCCATCGGGGCGCCGCAGGTCCTCCCACCCCATTTCCTCGACGAAAATCCTGTAGCGCAGCCGATGCACGGCCTCCCACAGATCGGGATGTTCCATCAGTTCTTTTGTTGTAAGGGAAAAAATCATTTTGCCGTCTCCTGTTCAAGAGGAAGATACGGCCGTGCCCTCGCAAGAAAATTACGCGATCACGTAGGCAGGAATTTCTAGGCCGACCCGGCCGACCTAACTAATATAGCCGCGCCTTATCGCTTCAGCGACTGCCTGTACGCGGTTGACGGCGCCGAGTTTGCTTTTGGCGTTAAGGAGGTGTTTCTCCGACGTGTGTTCCGAGATGCCGAGGATTTGCGAAATCTCCCATTCGGACTTGCCGACGGCGGCCCATTGCAGGCATTCGCGTTCGCGCGGTGTCAGCTCTACGCTATCGATGGTCTTGCTGGCCTTCGTGTGAAGCTGCATGGCGCGGCCCACCGCATAGGTCGACACCAGCGACACCAGGCCGAACTCGGCGGCGGACAGTTCCACGGCCTCGCCACCCAGTGACACCATGACGATCTGGCCGTCGAGCGTGATCAGCGGGAAGGCCAGCCCGTCGCGCAGCTTGAACACGACGGCGTCGCCCATCACTTCGCCGCTGCTTCTGTCGATGCTAACGCCCTGGGCCGCTTCCCGCCACTGGAACGGCGCCTGCAACTGTTTCATGTGGCTGACGATCGGGTCGTGATCGACATAGTTGCGCGCCACGTAGCGCTCCAACCATTCGACAGGCCAGTCGCAAAGCAGCACATGCTGCTTTTGCTGGCCGGTCGGCGTGCCCGGTTGCGGTACGGTGCCCGCCATCAGAGCGGTCAGGCCAAAATCCGACGTTATGCCCAACAGCCTCTCGCAAACCGCAGCCGCCGTTCCGGCTTGCTGCAGGTGATCTATGTATTCCAGCGTGCGATCGAACTGACCCATCGCAACATCAAACCCCATGTTGCCTCGTTGAAATCGATGATCCGTGCCTTGTTGGCACTTCGCCACCGACCAGGGATTGCAAAGCGTTGCCTTGTGGTTGTGGTTCTCGACCCTGGTCCCCACCAGGGCAGCCACCGCTGTTTGCAAACCTGCTAAAGCATATCCTGAAATCGACGCGTTGAAATCAAAAAGCATTGTGCCTGTACTATTTTCGTACCAGAACCGATGCGAACACAGGTGCGGTGGAAGTTTATCATGGCGTTCCAGCGGAGGTCTCTCGTCCTTGCGTCGATGCTGATCGCGTCGCTGGCGTTGGGTGAGCGCGCGCGCGCGGCCGAGCCGCAGGTGCCGGTGCTGTGGGATGCCAAGGAGCGGCTACCGAAACCGGATCTCTCCGCACTGCCGCGGCTGCGGTTCCTGACCACCACCGATTTCCCGCCCTTCAACTTCCTGGACGCCGCGGGAAAGCTGTCCGGTTTCCACATCGACCTGGCGCGCGCCATCTGCGCCGAGCTCGGCATCGTCGACAAATGTCAGATCCAGGCATTGCCCTGGGCCGAGCTCGAAGGAGCGCTTGAGAAAGGCGAAGGCGAAGCGATCATCGCCGGCATCGCCGCGACGCCGCAGTCACGCCAGACATACGCCTTCTCGCGGTCCTACCTGCAATTTCCGGCGCGCTTCATCATGCCGAAGGGCGAGGCGCTGACCGAGCCGCTGTTCGCCAAGCTGCGCGGCAAGCGTGTCGGCGTGATATCAGGCTCGGCGCATGAGCGCATGCTGCGCGATTATTTCAACACCGTTCAGGTCGTCACCTTCGACAGGCCGGAAGACCTCTACGCCAACCTCAAGGCCGGCAAGATCGATGCCGCCTTCGGCGACGGCATGCGTTTCGCCTTCTGGCTGGGCGGTTCGGATGCGGCCGGCTGCTGCCGCTTTGCCGGCGGACCTTATCTGGCGCCGGAATATCTGGGTTCGGGCATGGCCGTCGCCGCCCGATCCGATGACCCGGCGCTGGCCGCCGCTCTCGACTACGCGCTGCAGGAGATTTCGCTGAAAGGCACGTTCGCCGAGTTCTACCTGCGCTATTTCCCGGTCAGTTTCTTCTGATCCGGTCCCGGTCAGCTTTTTCTGATCCGGTCCCGATCAGTTTCTTCCGGTCGGTTGAGTGTCGCCGCTCAGGTCAGCGTGCGCAGGCGCGCCTTGGCCGCACGGGCGATCGCCGCGACGGTCAGCGTGTCGAGATCGAGCTTGAGGCGAATGAGTTGGAGCACCCGCACCTCCTCCATCCGCATTTCGAGATCGACGGCCGCGACCTCGAAAGCGGCTGCATAGGCGGTGTCGCGCAGGCGCTCCGGCAGGGCCTCGGCCACGCTTGCCAGGACACCCTCCAGCCCGCCCTTTTCATGCAGCTTCTTCTGGCAGGCCTGGGCGACGCCAACCAGGCGGTCGTGGTCGAAATCCTCGAATACCGGCCATGAGCGGACGACCTCGCCGATCCGCGCCAGCTCGACATCCGTCATGTCGCGGTCGGAGGCGGAGGTGATGACCATCAGGTAGATCAGCGCTTCATGCGGGGTCGGCATTCAACAACTCCTCGATACGGGCTGCGAAGGTAGGAACGCGTTCCCTGCGCTGCAAGGAAAAAGCGCCGCGCTCGTTGACGCTCCGGTCAGGCGCGCATAGAGACCGGTTGAAAATCCTCACTTGCGGCTTTGCCGGCGTCTAATTTGGAAAACAGTGACATGGCGGGATCAAACATCATCGATCTCAATCCCGAAGTGCTGACGGCGGCGGCCGAAAGCAAGGCGTGGCCGTTCGAGGAAGCTCGCAAGATCATTGAGCGCTACAAGGGCCGCGAACTCCCGCAAACGGTGCTGTTCGAAACCGGATATGGCCCGTCCGGCCTGCCGCATATCGGCACGTTCGGCGAGGTGGCGCGCACGTCGATGGTGCGGCATGCCTTCCGCGTCATCACGCAGGACAAGGTCGCCACCAAGCTGCTGTGCTTTTCCGACGACATGGACGGCATGCGCAAGATACCCGACAGCGTGCCGGATCGCGCGGCGCTGGAGCCGCACCTGCACAAGCCGCTGTCTTCGGTGCCCAACCCTTTCGGCGGCGATTATGCGAGTTTCGCCGACCACAACAACGCGATGCTCTGCCGCTTCCTCGACACGTTCGGCTTCGACTACGAGTTCGCCAGCGCGACGCAGTACTACAAGACCGGCCGCTTCGACGCGATGCTGTTGCGCGCGGCCGAACGCTACGACCAGATCATGGCGGTGATGCTGCCGACGCTGGGAGAGGAGCGGCAGGCGACCTACAGCCCGTTCCTGCCGATCTCGCCGAAGAGCGGCCGCGTGCTCTACGTTCCCATGAAGCATGTCGATGCCAGGGCGGGCACCATCACCTTCGACGATGATGGTACCGAGACCACGCTGCCGGTTACCGGCGGCAAGGTGAAGCTGCAGTGGAAGCCCGATTTCGGCATGCGCTGGGCGGCCCTTGGCGTCGATTTCGAGATGTTCGGCAAGGACCATCAGACCAATGCGGTGGTCTATGACCGCATCTGCAACATCCTCGGCGGGCACGCGCCGGAACATTTCGTCTACGAGCTGTTCCTGGATGAGAACGGCCAGAAGATCTCCAAATCCAAGGGCAATGGGCTGACCATCGACGAATGGCTGACTTACGCGCCGACGGAGAGCCTGGGCCTCTATATGTACCAGCGGCCGCGGCAGGCCAAGAAGCTCTATTTCGACGTCATCCCGCGGGCCGTGGACGAATATTACACCTTCCTTGCAGCCTATCGGAGGCAGGACTGGAAGGAACGGCTGGGCAACCCGGTCTGGCACATGCACGACGGCAATCCGCCCGCCATCGATATGCCCGTGCCGTTCTCGCTGCTGCTCAACCTGGTCAGCGCCTCCAATGCGCAGAATAAGGACGTGCTGTGGGGCTTCATCTCGCGCCATGTGCGGGGCGTGACGCCGGCGACCCACCCTGAGCTCGACAGGCTGACGGGTTATGCGATCCGCTATTTCGACGATTTCGTGAAGCCGACGAAGACCTTCCGCGCGCCCGACGACGTCGAGCGGGAGGCGCTGGAAGCGTTGGATCAGGCGCTCGGCGCCCTGCCGGCGGGCTCGGACGGCGAGGCGATCCAGAACGCCGCGCTCAACGTCGCCCGCAAGGTGGAACGCTATCAGGATCATTCCAAGAAGAGCCCCGAAGGTGGTCCGGGCGTTTCGGGCGCCTTCTTCCAGATGATCTACCAGGTGCTGATCGGGCAGGAGCGCGGACCGCGCTTCGGCTCGTTCGCGGCACTCTACGGCATCGCCGAGACGCGCGGGCTCATTCAGAAGGCGTTGGCTGGTCAGCTGGCTTGAGAATGCCGCCGACCTCTTCCAAGATCGAGCCCGGCGCTTGCGGCGCCGGGGCGCGGGCGGCCGGCATCGAAGGCACGCCTGAAAGGCTTGGCGCCGATCCGAAAATGCCTTTCCTTTCGCTGCGCGCTTTTTCCCCGACTTCGACGTAAGGGCCGCCTTTGGCGGCGCGCGCCCAGCCGTTCTCGACCAGCCATCGGCCGACATCCTGCTTGCCGATCCGGCAGTCGGCGGCGATCAGGTCGCGGCCGCCTTCCGGCGGCACGGCGCAGACCACCGCCCGGCCGCGCAGGAAGGCGCGGAACGCCGTGCGCGCGCGGACGCCGCAGGGCCAGGATTTACCGTCCGAGGTGCAGGTCTCGTCCTGCCCGACAATGTCGACGCCGGAAACCGCGACAGAATAGCCCTTCGCCTCGATCAGTCCGGCGGCGGGCGCGACCGGCTGGAACAGCTTCGTCCCTTTCCAGTCGTCCGGCATTTTCGGCTTGGGCGGCATGGCCAGCGCCAGCTTGCTCAACGGCGCGCGCGGCTCCACCCGCTCCAGCTCCTTGCTGGGAAGCTCCGGCGGCGCCACGACTTGGGGATCGATCGCACGCGAGTGCGGGCTAGCGGCGGGGGGCGGCGGAGCGGCAATGGCCGATGTGGCCCGCTCCTCCGGCACACCGTCGGTGCCTGGCTGAGAGACCGTATCGGCGCTCGGATCGATCTGTTCCACCCCGACGGCAGCTTCGCCGCTCTTCAGCGCGCGGCCGCCGGCGACTACCAGCGCGGCCATTCCAGGGACCATCAGAACCGCAAGGACAAGATGAGGAAGCCGCACCAGCCCGCACCCTATTGGCTTGCCCAGACGATCCGCGCCACCCATTCAACCTCGCGCATGGGAATGTCGCGGTCCGGATGATCGGGATTGAGCGAAACCAGTGCGATCGACCTGGCGGTCTGGCGATCGAGCACCTTGGCCATCACCTCGCCGCCCGTCGTCTTGACGACGACGCGATCGCCCTTGCGGATGAGGGCTGCCGGCTCGACGATGAGCACGTCGCCATTGCGGTAGAGCGGCAGCATTGAATCGCCTTGCACCTGAAGCGCATAGGAACTCTCGGTCGATTGCGCCGGCAGTTCCACCAGATCCCAGCCTTGACCGGCCGGGAAGCCGGCATCGTCAAAAAACCCGCCGGCGCCGGCCTGGGCAAAGCCGAGCAGCGGAACGGCACGCCCGCGGGCGGGCATCGCGCCGTGGCCGGCCCAACCTTCTATCAGCCCGGTGAATTCGTCGAGCGAAGCGCCCGTCGCCTCGATGATCTTGGCCAGCGATTCGGTCGAGGGCCAGCGTGGCCTGCCGTCCGACGACAGTCGCTTCGACTTGTTGAAGGCAGTCGAATCAAGGCCGGCCCGCTTCGCCAGGCCGGAAGCCGAGAGCGAATACCGCTCGGCCAGAGCGTCGATGGCGGCCCAAACACGGTCATGCGAGAGCAATTCCGCTCTCCTTGCAAAAAGGAAAAAATGCCTTTCCTTTCTAGTCTTCGAATGAAGGTTTGTCCACCGGCTGTGGCATCGCATCACATCTTCCTGCTGGCCGCGCCAATTCCGGTTCCCGGGTCAACCGATCCGCTTGGCCTGCTCGCGGAGGTTCCGGTGCGAGGCCATGAACGCCCGCTCGGCTTCGCTGGGCGGACGCGGCTGGGCGGAGCGGCCAAGCGCGGCGACGACCTCGTCAATATCGAGAAAGCGCCGGGCGGCGCGGTCGTAGACGCCGGCTGTCGTCATGATCAATGCGGCGGTCTCGCCATTGTCGAGGACGAAACGGTGCTTGCCGATGACCTGGCTGCCTTCCCAGGTCTCGATCGAAGACACCACTTCGAAACGCCGCCACAGTTTGATCTCACGCACATAGGCCGATTGCAGCCCGCCGATCATCGGCGCCCAGCCATTCGTTCTCGCCAGCGTGATGAGGCCGGCGCGGATGAAGATATCGATGCGGCCAAGGTCCGCCAGCATCATGTAGCGGGCATTGTTGAGATGGCGATTGAAATCGATGTCCGTCGGCAGGCAGCGAAAGGCCAACCGGCTTTCGTCACCCATCTGGTAGGAGCCACGGCTGCCCGCCGAGGCCATCATACGCGCAAGGCGCCCCCAGACATACATTACGGCGCGGCGCGTCTTTTCGGACGCGCCAGGGACGCCGCGGCATCTTTGATTCCGACCACGCTCAGGCCGCCTGCTTCACGTCGCCCTTCGCGTAGGGGTCGAAGCGCTGGTAGAAAGTCTCGCCCTTCTCTGCCATGTCGAGCAGCAGCCTGGGCGTCTTGAACTCTGCGCCGTATTTCTTCTGCAAGCCCTTTGCGATCTTGACGAACTGCCCGGCGCCGATGCCGTCGATGTAGGACAGCGCGCCGCCCGTATAGGGCGCGAAGCCGAAGGCCAGGATCGAGCCGACATCGGCCTCGCGCGGATCGGTGACGATGCCCTCCTCCATCACCCGGGCCGCTTCCAACGCGATGGTGACCAGCAGGCGCTGCTGCAATTCCGCATAGTCGACCTTCTCCGGCTTGAGCTGCGGATAGAGCTCCTTAAGGCCCGGCCACAGCTTCTTCTTGGCCGGCTTGGCCGGATAGTCGTAGAAGCCCTTGCCGTTCTTGCGGCCGAAGCGGCCGTGGTCGTCGACCATGGTGTTGATCAGCGCCATCTGCTTCGGGTCGACCGCCTTCTCGCCGAGATCCCTGATGGTCTGCTTCATGATCTTCTGGGCAAGGTCGATGGCCGTCTCGTCGGTCAACGCCAGCGGGCCGACCGGCATGCCGGCGGCCTTGGCGGCGTTCTCGATCATCGGCGCCGGAACGCCCTCGATCAACATCTTGTAAGCTTCCGACATATAGCGCAGGACGCAGCGGTTGACGTAGAAACCGCGCGTATCGTTGACGACGATCGGCGTTTTCTTGATGGCGCGCACGAAGTCGATCGCGGTGGCCAGCGCCTTGTCACCGGTCTTCTTGCCAAGGATGATTTCGACCAGCATCATTCTGTCGACCGGCGAGAAGAAATGGATGCCGATGAAATTCTTCGGCCGCGCCGAATTCTTGGCCAGGGCGGTGATCGGAATGGTCGAGGTGTTCGACGCGAAGACCGCCGACGACTTCAGCGCCGCTTCCGCCTGTTCGATAGCGCTTTTCTTCACCGCGGAATCCTCGAACACCGCCTCGACCACGAGATCGCAGCCGGCAAGGTCGGCATAGTCCGATGTCGGCGTGATCAGCGACAGGAGCCTGTCCTTGTCCTCAGGCTTGGCACGGCCCTTCTTCACCTGATCCGAGATCAGGCCATCCGAATGGGCCTTGCCCTTCTCGGCGGACTCCATGTCGCGGTCGAGCAGCACCACCGGAATGCCGGCTTTGGCCGTGACATAGGCGATACCGGCGCCCATGAAGCCCGCGCCGAGAATACCGATCTTCTTGAACCTGGTTTCCGGCGCGCCGGCCGGGCGGCGCGCGCCCTTGTTGAGTTCTTGCAACGACACGAACAGCGAGCGGATCATCGCCGCCGCTTCCTTGGTCTGCATGATCTCCGTGAAATAGCGCTGTTCGATCCTGAGCGCGGTGTCGAACGGCACCAACAGGCCCTCATAGACGCATTTCAGGATCGCCGCGGCGGCCGGATAATTGCCATAGGTCTCGCGGCGCAGGATGGCGATGGCCGGCGGCCACAGATTAGCGCCCGCCGCCGAATAGACCGGGCCGCCGGGCAGCTTGAATCCCTTCTCGTCCCACGGCGCTACCGGCTTGAGGCCGTTCCTGATCATGGCCTTCGCAGTCTCGACCAGCTTGGCCGGCTCGGCGACCTCGTGGATCAGGCCCATCGCCTTCGCCTTCTGCGGCGACAGGTTCTGGCCGGAGGTCAGCATTTGCAGCGCCTGCTGCTGGTCGGTGAGACGCGGCACCCGCTGGGTGCCGCCGGCGCCCGGGAAAATACCGATCTTCACCTCGGGGAGCGCCATCTTCACCTTGTCGGAATCGGCGGCGACGCGGCCATGGCAGGCCAGCGACATTTCGAATGCACCGCCCATGCAGGTGCCGTTGATTGCTGAAACCCACGGCTTGCCCGATGTTTCCAGCTTTCGGAACAGGCCGGTCATGATGCCGGCGTTTTCGAACAGCGCCCTGGTGGCCTTTTCGAGATCCTTGCCCTTTTCAGTCGCGAAGGTCGTCAGCATCTTCTGGAGCATGGTGATGTCGGCGCCGCCTGAGAACGTATCCTTGCCGGAGGTGATGACCGCGCCCTTGATGGCGGCGTCGCCCGCCACCTTGTCGACAATGGCGTTCAGCTCGCGCATCACCTTCTCGGTGAAGACGTTCATCGAGCGGTCCGGCATGTTCCAGGTGACCAGCGCAATGCCGTCGGCGTCGATGTCGAGGGTGAAATTGGTGTAGCTCATCGTTTCTCTCCCCGTCAGACGCGTTCGATGATGGTTGCGGTGCCCATGCCGGCGCCGATGCACAGCGTCACCAGCGCGGTGTTCAAATCACGGCGCTCGAGCTCGTCCAGCACGGTGCCGAAGATCATCGCGCCGGTGGCGCCCAGCGGATGGCCCATGGCGATGGCGCCGCCATTGACGTTGATCCTGTCGTGCTCGATATCGAAGGCCTGCATGTAGCGCAGCACCACGGAGGCGAAGGCCTCGTTGAGCTCGAACAGATCGATGTCCGACAGCTTCATCTTGGCGCGCTTCAACAGCTTCTCGGTGACGTCAACGGGGCCGGTCAACATCAGCACCGGCTCGGAGCCGATGTTGGCGAAGGCGCGGATGCGCGCGCGCGGTTTCAGGCCCATGGCCTTGCCGGCCTTCTTCGAACCGAGCAGCACGGCCGCCGCGCCATCGACGATGCCCGACGAATTGCCGGCATGGTGGACGTGATTGACCTCCTCCACTTCCGGATGCTTCTGCACCGCGACGGCGTCGAAGCCGCCCATTTCGCCGGGCATGACGAAGGAGGGATTGAGCGAGGCCAGCGACTGCATGTCGGTCGATGGGCGCATATGCTCGTCATGGTCGAGGATGGTGAGACCATTCTGGTCCTTGATCGGGATCACCGAATTCCTGAAGCGGCCATCGGCCCAGGATTTTGCCGCGCGCTTCTGGCTCTCGACGGCGTAGGCGTCGACATCATCCCGGCTGAAGCCGTATTTTGTGGCGATCAGGTCGGCCGAAATACCTTGCGGCACGAACCAGCCGGGCAGGCCGACCGAAGGGTCCATGAACCAGGCGCCACCCGAGGCGCCCATGCCGACGCGCGACATCGATTCGACACCGCCGGCAATGACGATCTCATCGGCGCCCTGGGCTATCTTGGCGGCGCCGAAATTGATGGCGTCGAGGCCGGAGGCGCAGAAGCGCGAGATCTGCATGCCGGGCGCCGAGGTCGCGTAGCCGGCCTCGAAGGCCGCGGCGCGCGGAATGACCGACCCCGCCTCGCCGACCGGGTCGACACAACCGAAGATGATGTCGTCGACAGTTGCAGTGTCGAGCCCGTTGCGGTCGCGCAGCGCCTCCAGCGTCCTGGCGGCGAGCCGCACTGCCGGCACTTCGTGCAGCGAGCCATCCTTCTTGCCCCTGCCGCGCGGCGTGCGAACGGCGTCATAGACGTAAGCTTCGGCCATTTTCCTGCTCCTTGGGTTTGCCGACCGATGCTCAGAGCGAGCGGCCGATCAGCAATTTCATGATCTCGTTGGTGCCGCCATAGATGCGCTGGACGCGGGCGTCGCGGAACATGCGGGCGATCGGATATTCATTCATGTAGCCATAGCCGCCATGCAGTTGAAGGCATTCGTCGACGACTTTGCCCTGCAGGTCGGAAAGCCAGTACTTGGCCATCGACGCCGTCACCGGATCGAGACCGCCATCGATGTGGCGCGCCACGCAATCATTGTAGAAGACGCGGCCGATCGTGGCCTCGGTCTTCAGTTCGGCCAGCTTGAACTGGGTGTTCTGGAAATCGATGACCGCCTTGCCGAACGCCTTGCGCTCCTTGACGTATTCGATGGTCAGCGCCAGCGCGCGCTCGACCATGGCAATCGCGCCTGTGCCGATCTGCAAACGCTCCTGCGGCAATTGCTGCATGAGCTGGATGAAGCCTTGTCCCTCCTCGTGGCCGAGCAGGTTGGAGGTCGGCACACGCGCATCGTTGAAGAACAGCTCCGATGTGTCATTGGCCTTCAAGCCGATCTTGTCGAGGTTGCGGCCGCGCTCGAAGCCGTCGACCTCGTCGGTCTCGACGACGATCAGCGAAGTCCCCTTGGCGCCCTTGTCCGGATCGGTCTTGGTGACGACGATGATGAAATTGGCGAGCTGGCCATTGGTGATGAAAGTCTTGGAGCCATTGATCTTGTATTGGTTGCCGTCCCTCTCGGCCCGCATCTTGACGCCTTGCAGGTCGGAGCCGGCGCCGGGCTCCGTCATGGCGATGGCGCCGATCAGTTCGCCGGTGGCGAGCTTCGGCAGCCATTTCTTCTTTTGCTCCTCCGAGCCGTAGTGGAGGATGTAGGGGGCGACGATCGAATTGTGCAGACCGATGCCGAAGCCGTCGACGCCGACATGGCCGATGGCCTCGATGATGGCGCTCTCATGGGCGAAGGTGCCGCCCGATCCGCCATATTCCTCCGGCATTGAGGCGCAGAGCAGGCCGGCGGCACCGGCCTTCAGCCAGCTCTCGCGGTCGACCATTTCGTTCTTCTCGAACTCGTCGTAACGCGGCGCGATCTCTTCGGACATGAAGCGGTGCGCCATGTCGTAGAGCATGCCGACCTCGTCCGCCGCCCAGGCGGGCTTCGGCAGGCCAAGGATTTCGGCTGGGTTGGTCATGCGATGATCTTCCTCCCAAGGTCTGCCATCGAAATTGAGATCCGCGCACTGTCGCGGCGCCCCCTCCCGGCCCCTCTGGACCGCCCTCCCCTCAAAGGGAGAGGGACCATTTCTAGAACGCTTCCGCCGGCAGTGCCATCAACGTATCGGCGCCACTGGAGATGCGGGCGAGACGCGTCGCGGTTTCCGGCATGATCCTCTCCATGAAGAAGCGCGCCGTCACCAGCTTGTTGTCGTAGAAGGACGACGCGCCGTTGGCGCCCGCCTTGCCTTGGGCGGCCCTGGCCATCTGCGCCCACATATAGCCGAGCGCCACGAGGCCGAAGAGATGCATGTAGTCGGTCGAGGCGGCGCCGGCATTGTCGGGCTTGGCCATGCCGTTCTGCAGCAGCCACATGGTCGCCGCCTGAAGATCGTTGAGGCTCTTCTTCAATGCCTTGGTGAAGGGGGCCATCTTCTCGTCGGCGCGGTTCTCTTCACAGAACTCGCCGACTTCCTTGAAGAACGCCTGCACCGCGCGGCCGCCGTTCAGACCCAGCTTGCGGCCGACGAGATCGAGCGCCTGGATGCCGTTGGCGCCTTCATAGATCATGGCGATGCGGGCATCGCGCACGAACTGGCTCATGCCGTGCTCTTCGATGTAGCCATGGCCGCCGAACACCTGCTGCGCCATCACGGCATGATCGAAGCCCTTGTCGGTGAGCACGCCCTTCACCACCGGCGTCATCAGCCCGGTGTAGTCGTCGGCCGCCTGGCGGTCCTTGTCGTCGGCGGAGCGATGGGCGATGTCCGACTTGATCGCCGTCCACAGCGCCAGCGCGCGGCCGGCCTCGTTGAAGGCCCTCATGGTCATCAGGCTACGGCGGATGTCGGGATGGACGATGATAGGATCGGCCTTCTTGTCCGGCGCCTTCGGCCCCGACAGCGAGCGGCCCTGCAAGCGGTCCTTGGCGTAGGCGACGGCGTTCTGGTAGGCAATCTCGGACAGCGACAGCCCCTGCAGGCCGACGCCGAGCCGCGCCTCGTTCATCATCGTGAACATCGCCTTGAGGCCGCCATTGGCCTCCCCCAGCAGCGTGCCTTGCGCCTCGTCATAATTCATGACGCAGGTCGAATTGCCGTGGATGCCCATCTTTTCCTCGATGGAACCGCAGGAGACGGTGTTCCTCTCATCGGGATTGCCAGAAGCATCGAGCTTGAGCTTCGGCACGATGAACAGCGAGATGCCCTTCACCCCTTCGGGCGCCCCCTCGATGCGGGCCAGCACCAGGTGGACGATGTTGTCCGCCATGTCGTGCTCGCCGGCCGAGATGAATATCTTCTGGCCCGAGATCTTGTAAGTGCCGTCGCCATTCGGCACGGCCTTGGTGCGCAGCAGGCCCAGATCGGTACCGCAATGCGGCTCGGTCAGGTTCATGGTGCCGGTCCAGGCGCCCTCGACCATCTTCGGCAGCCATTTGGCTTTCTGCTCGTCGGTGCCATGGGTGATGATCGCCGCGATCGCGCCCTGCGTCAGGCCCGGATACATCATCAGCGACATATTGGCCGACACCATATACTCGGCCACGGCGGTATGCACGGCATAGGGCAGGCCCTGGCCGCCGAACTCGACGGGCGCCGCCAGCCCCATCCAGCCGCCCTCGCGATACTGATCGAAGGCTTCCTTGAAGCCCCTCGGCGTCGTCACCGAGCCATCGTCATGGCGCACACAGCCTTCCATGTCGCCGACACGGTTGAGCGGATGCATTACGTTTTCCGCGAGCTTGGCGCCCTCGGCGAGGATCGCCTCCAGCACGTCGGGCGTTGCATCAGAAAAGCCGGGGAGATTGGAATAGCGCTGGTAGCCCAGCACCTCGTTGAGCACGAACAGCGTATCCTGCACCGGCGCCCTGTAGATCGGCATGCTCTTCTCCACCCTGCGGACCTGATCCGAAACCCCCGAATTCATGTCAGGCGGCATGCGGACCCGTGTTCAGCGGGAGATAACAAAAATTGACGTTTGCGTAAACGTCAATTCAGCCGATGCGACAAAATTTCTCCTGCACCGCAGCAAACCGCACGCGATGCAGTACATGTGTTGGAACCCTTAATGACAAAAGCCGCGTGGCGCTCGCCACACGGCTTTTTTCGATCATGGATGTTGCGCCGCAAGGCGGCGGCCCAAATCAGCCGGCGACGCTCGCCTGCGGCGCCGAGCGCTCGACCAGCATCTGCCGGACGGCAGCCATGGAGGTGCTCAACTCGCTGATGGCGTCATCGATGAGCGTGCGCTGCTTCTGGAGGCGGGCAAGCTGCTTCTCCGACTTGTCCAATGCCAGCCGCAACTGCTTGGTGTTGGAGCCGGTGGGATCATAGAGATCCATCATCTGCTTGACGTCGCGCAACGAGAACCCGACCTTGCGGCCGAGCAGGATCAGTTTCAGCCGAACCCTGTCGCGGCGCGTGTAGAGGCGGGTTGAACCGTCGCGCTGCGGGTTGAGCAGGCCCTTGTCTTCGTAGAAACGCAGCGTGCGCAGCGTCACGCCATATTTCTTGGCCATTTCGCCGATGCGGACGAGGTCCTCGCCCGAGTCGACGGATATAGTGTTGGTATTGGCCGCGGTCTCGCCGGCCGAGATAAGCTTCATGGTCACTGGCTTTCCCCGTCTGTGGCGTCGCGGTCCTGGACCAAGCGATGCCTGACTGAAAGCGGGGGCGTGCTTCCAGCCGTGGTTTCGACAAACAAATCGCAAACAGCACGCTTGATGCGCCTTTTACGTTTACGTCAATTCTATACCGATAGCCCTCTCATGACGCAAGGGCGTTGTGCGGGCGGCGCTTTATGCCGCAGCGGCCGGTTCACCGTGAACTTCGTCGCAACTTCTTAAGCTTGGTTAACGCGTTGTTTACCACGTTGGGCGAATTGTGCGCATGTCGGCTACCCGTGTTTATCCTGTATCGATTTTTTCACGGTTTTTCGGAGCGCGGGTGAACCCCGGGAAGCTTGTCTTCCACCGTGGTGCGGTCGCCTTCGTTCCGGCGAGGATTTGGGGAGCTGGTCGCAAACCGGCCAATCTGAAAGACGGACGCACCGATGAACAGCAAGCGGTCCTACCTCGACACACTCAACGCCGGCAGGCAGCGCAGGCCTCAGACCACGCTCGAGCAGTTGAACCGCTCGCTGGAGACGCTGGAACAGCGGCTGGAGAGGACGCGCGAGGATACGATGGCACGTCCCGATCCCCGCCAATATGGCGCCGAACCGCGCTATCCCGCAGCACAGCCTTCGGCTCAGCCGCGCTGGTACCAGGATCCGCAGCCCGCGCCGCATCCGCAGGCGCCGATGCCGGCGCCGGCCGTCGGCCAGAACTACCAGAACCTTGCCCGCGATATCGACCGCATCCGCGGTCAGGAAGACAGCGTTGCCATGGTCGGCAAGATAGCCGGCGAGCTGCGCGGCATGCGCGAGGAATTGCGCCACCAGATGACTGCCGGGCTGCAGAGCGAATTCGAGGCGCTGCGCAAGGACATCGACCGCGCCCTGCTGGCAAACGCCAAGTCAGGCGCTTCGGGCAAGGGCAGCGCCGAACTTGGCCTCGAATTCGAGCGGCTTTCCGGCGCCATCAAGACGCTGTCGGAAAAAAGCGACGACAGAAGCGTCAACATGCTGCGGCTCGAACTCGAACAGGTCAAAGCCGCGCTCGACACGCTGGCGCGCGAGGAGAGCGTGCAGAAGGTCGACCGCCGCTGGGACGATTTCGATCGTCGCTGGACAGCCTTCGAGGACCGCGTCGACGCCGACCAGCGCAACCGCTCACCGGACCCCGCCATTTCGGGCCTGACCGATCGGCTGGAGCAGATCAGCAACGCCGTCAACAACCTGCCGGAATCGCTATCCCTGCGCTCGCTGGAGGAAAAGGTCCGCACGCTGGCCAGCGCCGTGGATCATTTCGCCAGCCAGCAGGACAATCGCGGCGGCAGCACGCTGGCCATGATCGACGAGCGGCTGGACGAGATCTCCCGCGCCATCGTCGCCTCGACCGTCGCGGCACAGGCCAATACGCTCGACCATGAAGCCTTCGAGCGCATCGAGAAACGGATCGATTCGCTCGCCCGGCAGATCGAGGAAGTGGCGCAGGACCACCCCGGCAACGCCGTCGTCGACCGGCTGAACACGCTGTCGAGCCGGGTCGACGAACTCGCCGGCCGCGCCGCCCTGCCCGAGCAGGCGATGGAACGGCTGGCCAAGCAGATCGCGCTCATCGCCGACAAGATCGACCGGGCGCCGGCCATGCCCGACGCCGACTATATCTTCCACGGGCTTGAGCAACGCTTCGACGTGCTGTCGTCGATGATGGAACGGCGCCAGGGCGACGCCATCGAACAGGGCAACATGCTGTTCCGCGACCTTGAGCGCCGACTGGACGAGGTCGCCGACCGGCTCGACCAGCGCATGCCGCAAGTCGACGGCGCCGGCATCATGGAAGCCATCGATGCCCGCTTCACGGCCCTCGCCAAGCGCATGGAAACACGCATTCCCGACCCCGCCGGCGAAGCCGCGATCCGTGGCCTGGAAAGCCGGCTCGAAGACATTTCGAGCCGCCTGGACTCGTCCGCCGCGCAAGTGGCCGGCATCGATCCGGCGCTGATCCGCAGCCTGGAGGCGCAAGTCGCCAGCCTGTCCGCCCACCTGTCCAGGCCCAGCGCACCGCTGCCGGAGTTCGAGGACATCAGCCCACGCCTCAATGAAATCGAGAAGGCGCTGGCGGGAACGCGCGACTCCATCCTTGGCGCGGCGCGCGAGGCGGCCGAGAACGCGGTGCGCTCGCTGGCCGGCTCGGGCGCCGACACGTCGGCGGTTTCCGGCCTTGCCCAGGACCTGAAGACGCTCGAGACGCTGACACGCCGTTCCGACGAGCGTAACTCGAGAACGTTCGAGGCCATCCACGACACGCTGCTCAAGATCGTCGACAGGCTGGGTTCGCTGGAGCCAGGCGAACCGTCCGAGGCGATGAGCGAGCTCCTGGATGCACGCCCGGACGAAGCGATCGGCAAGCGCCGTGCGCGAGCCGACAAGATGGCCGTGGACGCTCCGTCGATGGATATCGACGAGCCCATGCCGCTGACAGGGAACATGGCCGATCTCGACGGCCGCGCCGCCGCGATCATGCGCAGCCAGCCCGCTTCGCCACGCGGGCCGGGTGCGCGCTCGCCCGCGGAGGCGGCGGCCGCCGCCGCCATGGCCGCGCTTGGTTCCGATCCGATCGCCGGGAAGGGCGAGCCGACCGGCCGCCGCAAATCGATGCTGGGCGGCTTGGCGCGCGCGTTCAAGGGCAAGAAGGAAGCAGACGTTCCGCCGCTGGCGGGCTCGATGCCGGGTCCGGAAATCCCGAGCGTCGATCTCGACGAGCCGCTCGACCCGAAAATGGCCAATCGGCCACTGGAGCCCGGCTCCGGCGCGCCCGACCTCAACGCCATCATGAAGCGCGTGCGCGACGAGCGCGGGCAACCGGCGAAGCTCAGCGACAGCGATGCCGCAAAATCGGACTTCATCGCGGCGGCTCGCCGCGCGGCGCAGGCCGCCGCCGCCGAGGCCGACGCCTTGAAGCGCCAGTCGACGATGAAGGGACCGGTGAAGGCGCTCAGGATCGGCGACCTGCTCAAGGCGCGGCGCAAGCCGATTTTGATGGCGGCCGCCGCGATCATGCTGGCGCTTGCCGGCTTGCAGCTTGGCAAGGCGTTCCTCGCCGATCCCGCCCAGGTGGCAAGCAATGACGCGCCGGCCGTTGCCTCGCAGCCGCTGCAAACCGCATCCGTCGACGCCGCGAGCCCGCCCAAGCCGGAAACCCAGTTGGCGGCGGCGAACAGCGAACCGGCCCGTGAGGTCAGGCAGGCCGAGCCCTCCGCTCCGGCGGTCAAGGACGACATGGTGGCGCAGACCGCGCTCGCCATGCCGTCGGACGGCGATGGGCCGACGAACGCCGGCCCGACGGCGGAGCGGGCTCCGACGGCGATGGCTCCCGTCATGCCTGCCGGCGCGGGTGCGGCAGGCTCCGACGCGATGGCTTCGGCAGAACCCATTTCCGCCGGTCCAGCGGCTCCTTCTTCTCCGGCACCTTCCGCTGCTGCCGGCGGAACGCAAACGACGGATGCGGACAGCGGTATCCAACCGACAGTGGCTGCACCGGCCATGGCCAATGACAGCACCGGCGCCGTCGTGCCCGCCGGCGCTCCCGCGGCCCCGGCCAAATTCGACATTCCCGCCGATGCAGGCCCGGTCGCCCTGCGCGACGCCGCAGCCACCGGCGACGCCAAGGCGCTGTTCGAGATCGGCTCGCGCTATTCCGAGGCGCGCGGCGTCAAGGAAGACATGGCGGCCGCGGCCAAATGGTATGAAAAGTCCGCGGAACTCGGCTTCGCTCCGGCCGAGTATCGCATCGGCAATTTCTACGAGAAGGGCATCGGCGTCCCGCGCGACATCAAGAAGTCGAAGACCTGGTACCAGCTCGCCGCCGAGCAGGGCAACGCCAGCGCAATGCACAATCTGGCAGTGCTGTTCGCCATGGCCGCGGACGGCGTGACCGACAATGAATCGGCCGCGCACTGGTTCCAGGAGGCCGCCGATCTCGGCGTGAAGGACAGCCAGTTCAATCTCGGCATCCTCGCCGCCAAGGGCGTCGGCATGAAGCAGAACCTGGAGGAGTCCTACAAATGGTTCGCGCTCGTCGCCAAGACCGGCGACAAGGACGCTGCCGCCAAGCGCGACGAGATCGCCAACGCGCTGCGTCCCGAGCAACTCGAGCGCGCCCGCGCCGCCACCGAACTGTGGAAGGCCAAGCCGCTCGATCAGGCCGCCAATTCGGCCGACATTCCCGAATCCTGGCAAGATGGCACACCGCAGACCACGGCCAGCATCGATATGAAGAAGGCGGTCAAGAACATCCAGCTCATCCTCAACAAGAACGGCTACGACGCCGGCGGCGCCGACGGCGTGATGGGCGCGAAGACCAAGAACGCGATCGTCGCGTTCCAGACCGACAACAAGCTGCCTGCGACCGGTGCGGTCGACGAAAAGCTGGTCAAGGCGTTGCTGGCGCGCAAATAGCGGCAGGAGCGTCGTATCCGCGACGCCCCTGCCACACATTTGCCTGTTAACTGCTTGAGATGTTTTTTGTTTCGGCGCGGCGGCGGGGTTTGACCCGGCCGCCGCTTCGGCGCAAGGAAAAATTGGCTTTTCGGTGCGATACTATCCGCAACGGCGGTATTCGCCGACTGGCAAACTGATCGAGACCGACGGGTGGGCATCTATCTCCCGATTGCGGAAATTTCCGTCAACGTCTTCGTGCTGCTGGCCATGGGCGCTGCGGTGGGCTTTCTGTCGGGCATGTTCGGTGTCGGCGGCGGTTTTCTCATCACGCCGCTCCTGATCTTCTACAACATCCCACCGGCAATCGCGGTGGCGACCGGCGCCAACCAGGTCATCGCCTCATCCTTCTCCGGCGCGCTGTCGCATATGAAGCGCGGCACGCTCGACTTCAAGCTCGGCGGGGTGCTGCTTGCCGGCGGCATCGTCGGTTCCACCGGCGGCATCTACGTCTTCGCTTTCCTGCGCAGGCTGGGACAGCTCGACCTGTTCATCTCGCTGCTCTATGTCGTGCTTCTGGGCACCGTCGGCGGGCTGATGCTGGTCGAAAGCATCAATGCGCTGCGCGCCACGCGCAGCGGCGCGGCACCGGTGCTGAAGAAATCCGGCCAGCACAACTGGATCCACCGCCTGCCGCTGAAGATGCGATTCAGGGCCTCGAAGCTGTTTGTCAGCGTCATCCCCGTGCTTGGGCTGGGCGCGGCCATCGGCTTCCTGTCGTCTATCATGGGTGTCGGCGGCGGCTTCATCATGGTGCCGGCTCTGATCTATCTCCTGAAAGTGCCGACCAACGTCGTCATCGGCACCTCGCTGTTCCAGATCATCTTTACCTCGGCCTACACCACTCTGGTCCACGCCACCACCAATCAGACGGTCGACGTGATGCTGGCCTTTCTTTTGATGGCCGGTGGTGTCGCCGGCGCGCAATATGGCGCCAAGGCCGGCCAGCGGCTGCGCGGCGAGCAGTTGAGAGCGCTGCTGGCGATGCTGGTGCTGGCGGTGGCGATAAGGCTTGCCATCGACCTCTTCGTCACGCCGCCCAATCTTTATTCGCTGTCCGGCGCGGGCTTCAACTGATGAATGGCCTGAAAGCGCTCGCAACCGCCGCTCTTCTGTCATTGATCGCCGCCGCACCCGCGAAGGCGCAGACGCCGCCGACCGAAAGCATCCAGATCGGCCTTTCCACCGACAAAGTCTCGATCACCGCCGGCTTTTCCGGGGCCGACCTGACCATTTTCGGCTCGCTGGAAAATCCTGATCCGCTGGTGGCGCGCCAAGGCCGCTACGACATCATCGTCGTGCTCGAAGGTCCACCCAAGCCGGTGGTGGTGCGCCGCAAGGACCGGGTGCTCGGCGTCTGGGTCAACCTGGAATCCGAGACCTTCGAAAACGTGCCGGTGTCCTATTCGGTGGCGACGACGCGGCCGTTGCAGGACATCACCGAGCCGAACAGCTACAGGCAATTGTCGCTCGGCGCCTCCAATCTCTACATGCAGCCGGCCGATGCCGGCGACAGCCCGGCCACGATCGAGGAATTCACCGCGGCGTTGCGCGAACGCAAGGCCGCGACCGGTCTCTACAGCGAGAATGTCGGCGGCGTGCAGTTCCTGTCACAGAACCTGTTCCGCGCCACGGTGCGGCTGGCGCCGAACGTTCCGGTCGGCACCCACAAGGCGCGCGCGTTCCTGTTCAAGAGCGGCCTGTTCATCAAGGAGAGCTCGGCCCAGCTCGAGATCCGCAAATCCGGTTTCGAACAGTCGATCTTCCGTGTCGCCCACGACTATTCCTTCCTCTACGGCGTCTTCGCCATATCGCTGGCCATGGTGACGGGCTGGCTCGGAAGGTTGATCTTCCGCAAGGACTAAAGCGGCTACAAAGGGGTTTTCCTTTCCCGGATCATGCTATAGACCGCCACCTCCCGGTCTACCGGGCAACACGCACAATTCAATTCGGCAGAGCGGTCCGATCACCCCGGACGACAGAGAGCGCACGCTTCACAGACGGCGCCGAACCGCTGCTTTAGCAGAGATGACAGGAGGCTGCGATGCGACCAGCATTCGCCGGCATCGATTTTGGCACTTCCAACTCCACCGTGGGCGTGGTCAGGAGCGGCCAGCCGCACCTCGTCGCGCTGGAAGGCGGCGAGGTCACGCTGCCAAGCGCCGTGTTCTTCAACTTCGAGGACAACCGTACCTGTTTCGGCCGCCACGCAATCGCCAATTACACCGACAGCGTCGAAGGTCGGCTGATGCGCTCGCTGAAGAGCGTGCTCGGCAGCGCGCTCGCGCAGGAAAAGACGCGCATCAAGGCGCGATCGATCGGCTTCATGGAGATCGTCGGCCTGTTCCTCGGCCATCTGCGAAAAAGACTGGAGGACGATGCCGGCGGCGCCGTCGAGAGCGTGGTACTCGGCCGGCCGGTGCAGTTCGTCGACGACGACGCCGAGGCCGATGCCAGGGCACAAAGCGAGCTCGAAGGAGCCGCCCGCGCCCAGGGCTTCAAGCATATCGCCTTCCAGTTCGAACCGATCGCGGCGGCCCTCGACTACGAGCAGAAGGTGACGCGCGAGGAACTGGCGCTGATCATCGACATGGGTGGCGGCACGTCGGACTTCTCGATCGTAAGGGTCTCGCCGCAGCGTGCCCGCTCGCTTGACCGCAAGGACGATATCCTGGCCAGCCGCGGCATCCATATCGGCGGCACCGACTTCGACCGATTGCTCAGCATCGCGCATGTGATGCCGGAACTCGGCTACCTCAGCCCGACCAAGGACGGCAAGCGCAACCTGCCGGCCAGCTACTTCATCGATCTTGCCACATGGCAACGCATCAACCTGGTCTACACGGCCAAGGCGATGACGCATCTTCGCCAGATCCGCTACGAGGCCGAGCGCGCCGATCTCGTCGACCGCTTCATCCATATCGTCGAGCACCGGTACGGGCACGCGCTGGCCGCTCTTGTCGAAAGGGCCAAGATCGAGCTGACCGACAAGGTCTCGGCCGATGTCGAGGTGAGGCTGCCGGAAGTCCAGTTCGCCGCCGAGATCACCCGAAAGGCGCTGGACGCCACGATCGCCAGGGACATCGAGCGCGTTGCCGCCACGGTCGGCCAGACCATCGGCGACGCCGGGGTCAAGTCGTCCGACATCACCGCCGTGTTCCTGACCGGAGGATCCACCGCGATCCCGCTGGCGAGACAAAAAATCCTGTCGCTGATGCCTCAGGCTTCGGTCATCGAGGGCGATATGTTCGGCTCGGTCGGACTTGGCCTTTCGCTGGACGCGCAGCGCAAGTTCGGCTGATATCCGGACAATTCACGAACGCGCGGACGCCTTCTCGTCGGCCCCCAAATGCGCCTTGAGCGCCATCTGGGCCAGGCTTGCCTGGCGGTCGCGATGTATAATCATGGCGAAGTCGCGTTTCGGCAGTTCGAGCGGCACGGACCGCAGGCTGCCTTCAGCAACGGCGCGTCCAACGACGAGCTCCGAAATGATGGTGGCGCCGGCACCGGCCTCGACCGCCTGGCGAACCGCCTCGTTGCTCGGCAGCACCAGAAATATCTGCAGGTCGTCAAGCGAAATCCCTTCGCGGCGCGCCAGATCCTCCAGCACCTCCCGCGTGCCGGAACCGCCCTCGCGGATGATCCAGCGCAGCCCTTTTATGTCGGGGCGGCCCGGCGCGATTTCGGCGATCTCGGGATGAGAACCGGCAACCACCAGCATCAACCGGTCGATATCGACCTTGGCGCGGCGCAATATGTCAGACTCGGTGCGCCCCTCGACCAGGCCGAGATCGGCGGTTCCATCCAGCACGCTGGCTTCGACCTGCCTGGTGTTGCCGATGCTGACGCTCAGCCTGACCGCAGGATAGGCTTCGTGGAAGGACGCCAGCCGGCGCGGCAGCCAATAGCTGGCGATCGTCAGGCTGGCGGCGATGGAGAGGCTGCCGGCAACCGTCTGCGAGACATGTTCCAGCACATTGCGTGCGGCGGCGGCTCGTTCCAGTACGGCCTTGGCTTCTGGCAGGAACCGGTGACCGGTCTGGGCAAGCTCGATGTTGCGGCCGACGCGGTTGAACAGATGGACGCCATGCTGTTCCTCAAGCGCGCGGATGGCAGCCGACGCGGCCGATTGGGAGATGCCCAGCAGCTCCGCCGCCTTGGTCATGTGGCCGCGCTCGGCGACGGCGACAAATATCCGCAACTGGTCAAGTGTCATAAGGCATTAAGAACCAATATCGATCGAATTTACAAGAACAACTGATTAGACGGGTTGATAGCTTTATTCTAAGTTTTCAATCGAAGTTAGAAAAAATTCGCTACCGATTGACAGAGAATGAAATGATCGGGCGGTTCAAGTCCCTGTTCGCGCACTGGACCCGCGGCCTGCGGCGGCGGCTGGCCGGCGATCGCTATCATCCGGAAGAGCATTACATGCGCGGTCCCGGGCCGAAAACCAGGGCCAAAGCCGCGAACCGCAGAAGCGCTCGGGGATCATGACCCAAGGATCTCTGCGCGGCGCGAATTCCGCCCCGTCCCAACGCCCGCTCGCCGACACGAACGCACCCGACGAGAACGATGGCGTCGACACCTCGCCCGCCATCTCCGACCGCATCGCCAAGACCACATGCTATATGTGCGCCTGCCGCTGCGGCATCGACGTGCACATCAAGGACGGCAAGGTCCGCTACATCAACGGCAACAAGGATCATCCGGTCAATCGCGGCGTGATCTGCGGTAAGGGCAGCTCCGGCATCATGCAGCATTACAGCCCTGCCCGGCTGAAAAAGCCGCTGCTGCGCACCGGCTCGCGCGGCTCGGGAGAATTCCGCGAGATCGAGTGGGAAGAAGCGCTGACGATCGCCGCGGAGCGGCTTTCGTCCATCCGCCGCAGCGACCCGAAGAAACTCGCCTTCTTTACCGGCCGCGACCAATCGCAATCCCTGACCGGCTGGTGGGCAAGCCAGTTCGGCACGCCGAACTTCGCCGCGCATGGCGGTTTCTGTTCGGTGAACATGGCCGCAGGCGGGCTTTATACGATCGGCGGCTCGTTCTGGGAGTTCGGCGAACCCGACTGGGACAATACCCGGTATTTCATGCTTTTCGGCGTCGCCGAGGACCATGATTCCAACCCGATCAAGATCGGCCTCGGCAAGCTGAAGGCGCGCGGCGCCAAGGTGGTGTCGATCAACCCATGTCGCACTGGCTACAACGCCATCGCCGACGACTGGATCGGCATCCGGCCGGGCACCGACGGCCTGTTCGTGTTCGCCCTCATCCACGAGCTCTTGAAGGCAGGCCGCGTCGATCTCGACTATCTCCTGCGCTACACCAACGCCCATGTGCTCGTCATCCAGGATCCGGGTGCGGCCAATGACGGGCTGTTTGTCCGCGACAGCGCCGGCAACCTGCTCGCCTGGGACAGGGTGGCGAAGGTGCCTGTCCGCGCCACCGACGCCAGCGCCAAACCGGCATTGACCGGCAGCTTCACCGTCGACGGTCGTCGCTGCGTTCCGGTGTTCCAGCTGATCGCCGATCGATACCTCAATGAGAGCTATTCGCCCGATGCGGTCGCGGAGCGCTGCGGCATTGCCGCCGATACGATCCGCAGGATCGCCGCCGAGCTCGCTCATGTCGCCTTTGAGCAGACGATCGAACTGCCGGTGGCGTGGACCGACTGGGCCGGCCGCCGCCACGAGACGATTAGGGGACGGCCTGTGTCGATGCACGCGATGCGCGGCATCTCAGCCCATTCCAACGGTTTTCATTCTTGCCGAGCCATTCATCTTCTGCAGGTGCTGCTCGGTACGGTGGACGTCCCGGGCGGCTTCCGCTTCAAACCGCCTTATCCGCGTTGCGCGCCGCCAGGACCGAAGCCTGCCGGCAAGAGCGTCCGGCCGATGACGCCACTGGACGGCATTCCGCTCGGCTTCGTCTGCGGGCCTGACGACCTTCTGGTCGATGAGGCAGGGGTGCCGATCCGCATAGACAAGGCCTATTCCTGGGAGGCGCCGCTCGCTGCGCACGGCTTGATGCACACCGCCATCCGTAACGCCTGGGCCGGCGATCCATACAAGATCGACACACTGATGATGTACATGTCGAACATGGCCTGGAATTCCTCGATGAACACCGTCGAGACGATTCGTATGCTGACCGACCGCGACGAGGCGGGCAATTACAAGATCCCTTTCATCATCTATTCCGACGCCTATTATTCCGAGACCGTGCCGTTCGCTGACCTCGTGCTGCCCGACACAACCTATCTCGAACGGCACGACTGCATCAGCCTGCTCGACCGGCCGATCAGCCATGCCGACGGACCGGGCGATGCTATACGCCATCCCGTGGTCAAGCCGGACCGGGACGTGCGCCCGTTCCAATCGGTGCTGATCGAGCTCGGCGCGCGCCTCGGCCTGCCGGGTTTCGTCAGAGAAGACGGGGCGGCCAAATATGCCGACTATGCCGACTACATCATCAATCACGAGCGCACGCCCGGTATCGGCCCGCTTGCCGGCTGGCGCGGCAAGGACGGCAATTCGACCGGCAAGGGCGAGCCAAACCCGGACCAGTTGCAGCGCTACATCGACAATGGCGGCTTCTGGCACCGCGATTTCGCTGAGGACCAGCGCTACTACAAGATGGCCAACCGGTCCTATCTCGATTTCGCGGTGCAGATGGGCTTCATCCCGAAGGCCGAACCAGTCGTCTTCCAGCTCTATTCCGAACCCTTGCAGCGCTTTCGTCTTGCCGCGCGCGGCCATGGTCGGGCCGTGCCGCCCGAGAGCGAACGCCAGCGCATCGAGACCTACATGGACCCGCTACCCTTCTGGTACGTGCCGTTCGAGGAAGCGGCCGTCGACCAGCAGAAATATCCGTTGCATGCGCTGACGCAGCGGCCGATGCACATGTACCATTCCTGGGGTTCGCAGAATGCGTGGCTGAGGCAGATTACCAGCCAAAACCGGCTGTTCGTGCATGAGAGGACCGCCGCAGGTCTCGGCCTTGCCGACGACGACTGGGTGTGGATCGAAAGCATCAATGGCAAGGTCAAGGGACAGATCAAGCTGGTCGAGGGCGTGAACGAAAGCACGGTCTGGACCTGGAACGCCATCGGCAAAAGGCGCGGCAGCTGGGGGCTGAAGGACGATGCCGCCGAGAGCAATCGCGGCTTCCTGCTCAACCACATCATCGGCGACCAGACCGCGGCAGACACCAACGGCAGGCGGTATTCGAATTCCGATCCGGTGACCGGCCAGGCGGCATGGTTCGATCTCAAGGTGCGCATCGTCAAATGCGCGGCGGAGGAAGCCGGTTTCACCGAGCCGCAATTCGAGCGTTTCCACCAGCCGCCGCAATTCCAGCCATCGCCGGACACACTTCGCTTTGGCGCCGAATTCCGCATGAACAGGGAAGCCGCCAAATGACCTGCGTCCCCGCCCACACGGGCAAAAAACTAGGCCTGGTCATAGACCTCGACACCTGCGTCGGTTGTCAGGCCTGCGTCACCGCCTGCAAGGAATGGAACACCGGCGGCCACATGGCGCCGCTGACCGACATCGACCCCTATGGCGGCCATGTCGACGGCGTCTGGTTCAATCGCGTGCACAGCTACGAGCACACCACCGCGATGGGCGGCCGCACGGTGAACTTCCCGCGCTCGTGCCTGCATTGCGAGACGCCGGCCTGCGTCATTGTGTGTCCGACCGGCGCTTCCTACAAACGAGCCTCGGACGGCATCGTGCTGGTCGATGAGGACAAGTGCATCGGCTGCAAGCTATGCAGTTGGGCCTGCCCCTATGGCGCGCGCGAATTCGACACCGATGTCGGCGTGATGAAGAAATGCACGCTCTGCGTCGACCGCATCTACAATGACAATCTGGCCGAGGAGGACCGCGTGCCGGCCTGCGTCGCGGCCTGTCCGACCAGCGCACGGCATTTCGGCGATCTCGGCGACCCCGCCTCGGCGGTGTCGCAACTGGTTGAGGAGCGTGGCGGTGTCGACCTGATGCCGGAACTCGGTTATCGCCCGACCAACAAATACCTGCCGCCGCGCGCGCATACCGAACGCGCCGCAAAGATTTCTGCGCCAACCCTGGAGCCGGTGAGGGCCGAGGGTGGTTTCCTCGGCTGGGTCGACCGCATGCTCTCGAACTGACCACCATGCATCCAGCCTTCTCCGTCGTCTTCTTCACCACCGCCACCGGCGCCGGCTACGGCCTGCTGGCGCTGCTCGGCGTGCTGGCGCCACTTGGCGTCATCGCACCCGATTTCTGGCTGGGCTTCATCGGCATGGGACTGGCGCTCGGGCTGATCACCGCCGGCCTGTTGTCCTCGACCGGACATCTCGGCCGCCCCGAACGCGCCTGGCGTGCGCTCTCGCAATGGCGCAGTTCCTGGCTGTCGCGCGAAGGCGTCGCCTCGGTCGCCACCTTCGTCCCGGCCGGACTGTTCGGCATTGGCTGGGTCATTCTTGGCCGCACCGATGGCTGGGTCGCCGCCGCCGGACTTCTGGCAACGATTGGCGCCGTCATCACCGTCTGCATGACCGGCATGATCTATGCCTCGCTGAAACCCATCGCTCAGTGGCACAGCCCTTACACCTTGCCCGGCTATCTCATTTTCTCGGCGATGAGCGGCAGTGTGCTTCTGGCCGCGCTATGCCAAGGCTTTGCCGTCGGTTCCAAAATGCTTCTGGCAGCCTGCGTACTGCTGACCCTGCTCGGTTGGGCCTGGAAGCTTGCGACCTGGCGGTACAACGACCAATTTGAAATCCCCACCAACGCCAACACCGCAACCGGGCTTGCCGGGGGGACGGTTAGATCGCTGGAATGGCCGCATACCGAGGAAAATTATTTGCTCAAGGAAATGGGTTTTCGCATCGCGCGCAAGCACAGCGCAAAGCTGCGGCGGATCACCCAGCTCCTGGGTTTCGCGCTGCCCGCCTTGCTGCTGATTACGGCCTTCGCCTTGCCGTCACCTTTCGCGGCGCTCGCATCGGTGTTCGCCGCGGTCGCACAGTTTGTCGGCATGCTGGTCGAACGTTGGCTGTTCTTCGCCGAAGCGAAGCACACGGTCACTCTCTACTACGGGAAATAGCGGCTTCAGCCGGGTCGCAGCATCGAGCCTGAAATCGCAAAGATGCGGTCCGTGCCGAGCATATACGCCATCAGCGATTCCAGGCGGAACAGGCCGGCATAGGCGCGGTCGAGCACGTTGAGTGAGCCGGTATAGGCGCCGAAGGCGGGCATGATCATGCGGCCGCCATCGCCGGCGAAGCAGCGCCGCCGCACCGAACGGCCCTGCTGGACGATGCGGGCGCAGGGATGGAGATGGCCCGATATCTCGCCCTCGACGCGCAGCTTCGACGGCTCGTGCCGGAACAGCAACGAGCCGATGGCGAGTTCGCGCACCGTATCGCCCGGCAGGTCGGCCGGCGCCTCCGGGTCATGGTTGCCGGCCACCCAGAACCAGTCGCGGCCCGCCATCAGCGCCTCCAGCCGTTCGCGGAAACTTCGATGCATGCGCTCGGCGCCGCCGCCATCATGGAAGGAATCGCCCAGGCTGATGACGATTGCCGGCTGGTAGTCTGAGATGACGGCCTGCAATCGCAGCAAGGTCGCGCCGGTGTCATAGGGCGGGAGCAGCATGCCGCGCCTTGCCAGCGATGAGCCTTTTTCCAGATGCAGATCGGAAACGGCCAGAAGCTTGAGCTCGGGAAAGTAGAGCACGCCGCGCGGATCGCAGACCGCACGTTCGCCGGCGATGCCGACCAGATCGGCGTCGGCGATCAACGATGCACGCGCCAGCGAAAAATTCATTCCTCAGCCATCTCCGGCCCCATGGCTTCCTCAACCAGCGTGGCCGCATCCATCAGCAGCGTTTCATCGGCTTCGCCGTGCACCGGCATCTTGCCGATCTCGAGCATGATCGGCACGGCGAGCGGCGATATCTGTTCGAGGTTCTTATGCATGATTCGACCTTGAATGCGCGAGAGCATGTCCGCAAGTCTGCTGACATCGAGCAGGCCCGCCGCCGCGTCCGCGCGCGTCGCCTGGAGCAATATGTGATCCGGCTCATGGCTGCGCAGGACGTCATAAATAAGGTCTGTCGAGACAGTCACCTGACGGCCACTCTTCTCCTTGCCGGGATGACGCTTTTCGATCAGCCCTGAAATCAGCGCGCAATTGCGAAAAGTGCGCTTGAGAAGCCAGCTGTCTGCCAGCCAGGCCTCGAGATCGTCGCCAAGCATGTCCTCATCGAAAAGCGCGCCGAGCGAGGGTTTTCCGGCTTTGAACATCGCCCCCATGTCGCCCAGCGACCAAATGGCCAAGGCATAGTCGGTGGCGACGAAGCCAAGCGGCCTGGCGCCCGTCCTGTCCAGACGGCGGGTAAGCAGCATGCCGAGCGTCTGGTGGGCCAGCCTGCCCTCGAAGGGGTAGGCGACCAGATAGTGGCGGTTGCCGCGCGGAAAGGTCTCGATCAGCAGGTCATCGCGTTTGGGCAGCACCGATTTGTCGACCTGGAAGCGCAGCCAGTCGGCCACCTGCTCGGGCAGTTTCTTCCACCGCTGCGGATCGTCCAGCATGGCGCGGACCTGTTCGGCGAGATAGGTCGAAAGCGGGAACTTGCCGCCGCCATAGTAAGGCACCTTCGCATCGCTGCCGGGCGCGTTCGAGACGAAGCACTCATTCTCGCGAATGCCTTCGAAGCGAAGAACTTTGCCGGCGAACATGAAGGTGTCGCCATGCGTCAGCGTCTCGAGGAAAGCCTCCTCGATCTTGCCTAAAACCCTGCCGCCGCGCGACACGGAACCCTTGCTGCCGGCCTGGACATAACGCACGTTGAGCGCCGGCACCTCGATGATAGTGCCGACGTTCAGCCTGTATTGCTGGGCCACGCGCGGATTGGATACCCGCCACAATCCCTCCTTGTTGAGGCGGATGCGGGCGTATCGCTCATAGCTCTTCAAGGCGTAGCCACCCGTGGCGACGAAATCGACGACGCGGTCGAATGTCGGCCGATCGAGGCCGGCATAGGGGGCCGCCGACCGCACCTCCTCGTAAAGATCATCCGCGCGGAACGGTGCGCCGCAGGCGCAGCCAAGGACATGTTGCGCCAGCACGTCGAGCCCGCCATCGACCAGTGGAGGCGTATCCTGCGCGCCGAGATAGTTGGCGTCCAGCGCTGCCCGGCATTCGAGCACCTCGAAGCGGTTGGCCGGGATGAGGATGGCTTTGGACGGTTCGTCCATGCGGTGGTTGGCGCGGCCGATGCGCTGTGCCAGCCGGCTCGCTCCTTTCGGTGCGCCGACATGCACGACGAGGTCGACGTCGCCCCAGTCGATGCCGAGGTCGAGCGTCGAGGTGGCGACGATGGCGCGCAGCGCATTGTCGCCCATCGCCTTCTCGACCCGCCGCCGCTGCGCGACATCGAGCGATCCGTGATGCAGCGCGATCGGCAAGGTATCTTCGTTGACGCGCCACAATTCCTGGAACAGCAACTCCGCCTGGCTGCGCGTATTGACGAACAGCAGGGTCGTCTTGTGGCGCTTGATCTCGCGGTAGATCTCGGGCGTCGCGTAGCGGGCCGAATGTCCGGCCCAGGGCACGCGCTCTTCCGAGTCAAGGATGGATATTTCGGGCTTTGCGCCGCCGGTAACGACGATCAGTTCGGCCATATCGCCGGGTGGATTCTGGCCGACCAGCCAGCGGCGCAATTCGTCCGGTTCGGCCACCGTGGCGGAAAGTCCGATGGTCTGAACCTCGGGCATGAACTGGCGCAGCCGCGCCAGACCAAGCGCTAGGAGATGACCGCGCTTCGAAATCACCAGCGAATGCAACTCGTCGAGCACGACATAGCGCAGGTCTTCGAAGAAACGCCTTGCATCGGGAGCCGCGATCAGCAGCGCAAGCTGCTCGGGCGTGGTGAGCAGGATGTCGGGCGGCACCAGCTTCTGCCGCTGGCGTTTGTGCGCCGGCGTGTCGCCGGTGCGGGTCTCGATGGTGAGGGAGAGCCCGATCTCCTCCACCGGCTTGCCAAGGTTGCGCTCGATGTCGACAGCCAGCGCCTTCAGCGGCGAGATGTAGAGTGTGTGGATGCCGCGATGGGCCTGACCCGGTTTTCGCCTGGCCCTGACGGCCAGTTCGGTCAGCGAAGGCAGGAACCCGGCCAGCGTCTTGCCGGCGCCGGTCGGTGCGATCAGCAGTACCGACTGCCCTGCCTGAGCCCTCGCCAGCAATTCGATCTGGTGCGCGCGCGGCGCCCAGCCCTTCTCGCCAAACCATCTGAGGAATGGGTCGGGCAGAATGACGGCGGCATTCTGGTCGGCAAGGCGCGGCTTCTCTGTCACGCGTCAGAGTTAGCGCGACGGCGCGCTAACGCCAAGAACAATCGGAACAAAAGGTGATCGAGCAGTTTTTCTCTCCCTGGGAGAAGGGAGGATTGGCGCTAGGGCCGCCGGAACCCCGTCGGCCCGCCGTAGAGATAGCCGATGCGGGCGACGGCTTCCTTCAGGCCTTCGCGCGACACCAACATGGTGTGGCCGTTGGCGTGGATCATGGTCTCGGCATCGGTCATGATGGCGACATGGCCTTTCCAGAAAACGAGATCGCCGCGGCGCAGGCCGGAATAATCGGGGCCTGGATCCAGCGGCTCGCCGATGCTCTGCGCCTGCATGTCGGAATCGCGCAGGACATCGGCGCCGGCCATGCGCATCGCCAGTTGCACGAGGCCGGAGCAATCGATGCCGAAGCCGGAGACACCACCCCAGAGATAGGGCGTGCCGAGAAACATCTCGGCCACCGAAACATAGTCGGCGGCCACATTACTGAGCGGCCGCAGGTGACCCGCTATGATTGCCTCACCGGAGGGCAGGACGGCATAGTGGGTGCCGCGCGTTTCGGCGGACCCGGTCACCGTGACGGTGGACCCCATCGACAGCTGTCCCGCGATCGGAAGGCGCAGATCCGGGCCGGGATAGAGGAAAGTTCGGGGCACGGAGACGATATGGGTGAGCGCATGATCCCGCCCGCCCAACATGGCGTCGGCGACATAGCCGACATAACCGTCCCGTTCGGCCTGGATCCAGGCCCAGCCCTCTCTGTCCTCGAAAACGAGCACGTCATCGCCGAATAGCGCTTGCGTGTTGACACCAGCGTCTGGACGCGGAGCCTTGCGGATATCGGCAACTGGGATCGAAATCCGCGCCGGCCGGCCGGCGACAAAGCGGTCGGCAGCGACCTCTCCTTTCAATCTCGCATCGGCAAGATCGGGCCGAAAGGCGTGGAGGCGGGCATCCCTGGCGGTCAAATCAGTCATCCATTGAAGCGGCTGGTCGTCAGATGGGCAGCTCTTGTGCCTTGGCGATGATACCATCGCCGAAGCGCTCGACAAAGAGGGCGCCTTCGACCGTGCGCTTGATCAGCACGTTGCGCTTGTCGAGCTCGTCGCGATGACGCGACACCAGTTTGAGCGCACCCATTGTATCCAACGCGCGGGTGATGACCGGTTTGGTGACGTTGAGACGGGCCGCCAGCCCGCGCACCGTGTGCGGCGGCGGATCGAGATAGATGGTGAACAGGATAGCCGTCTGGCGCATGGTGAGGTCGGGCGCGTCGTCGCGCACCTGCGACAGCATCACTTGCTGCCACAATCGCAAGGCCTGGCTCGGGCGCATCGAAATCGACATCGCACGAGAATGACGGCAAATTGTTTCGGTTCCGTTTCAGTTTCGGCAACCTGCCGGCCCTGAAAGTCGCCGCCACCTCAGCCAAAACGCTTCGAGATGACGCGCTCCAGTGCCCGGATGCCTTGCGCCTCGCCGCCGGCAGGTCCGTGCGGACGATCGGCGGGGTTCCAGGCGAATATGTCGAAATGCGCCCAGCTTGGCGTCTTCTCGACAAAGCGCTTGAGAAACAGCGCCGCGGTGATGGAACCGGCGAACCCATCGGTGGTGACATTGTTGATGTCGGCGATCTTCGACGATAGCTTCGCATCATAGGGCCGCCACAGCGGCATGCGCCACAGCGGATCCTCGACCGCCAGCGAGGCTGTCGTCAGTTCCGAGGCTAGTGCCTCGTCGCCGGTGTAGAAGGGCGGCAGGTCCGGACCTAGCGCGACACGAGCAGCCCCGGTGAGCGTCGCCATGTCGACAAGCAATTGCGGCTCCTCCTCGTCGGCCAGCGCCAGCGCATCACCCAGAACCAGTCTTCCCTCGGCATCGGTGTTGCCAATCTCGACTGACATGCCCTTGCGGCTCGCCAACACGTCGCCAGGCCTGAAGGCGTTGCCGGCGATCGAATTCTCGACGGCCGGGATCAGCACGCGCAGCCGCACGTTCAATCCGGAGGCCATGATCATCGAGGCCAGACCCAGCACATTGGCGGCGCCCCCCATGTCCTTCTTCATCAACAGCATGCCGGACGACGGCTTGATATCGAGGCCGCCAGTGTCGAAACAGACGCCCTTGCCGACCAACGTCACTTTCGGCGCGCTCCTTGGCCCCCAGCCCATGCCGATAAGACGCGGTGCGCTGGACGAAGCCCGGCCGACGGCATGGATCATCGGGAAATTCTGCTTGATGAGATCGTCGCCCTTGATGACCGACACCTCGGCCTTGTGAATTTCGGCCAGGGCTCGAACCGCCTTCTCCAGCTCGTCCGGCCCCATGTCGCTGGTCGGCGTGTTGACAAGATCGCGCGTCAGGAAGACGCCTTCGACGATGCGGCGAACGCGTTTTGCCTCTACGCCGGCCGGCAATTCGAAGCGCAGCGCCTTGCCCGGTTTCTTGCCATAGCGGGTAAAGACATAGCCGCCGAGGGCCAGCGCGATCGCCGCCAGCTCCGGCTCGGCCGGCGCGGAGGCGAAATGCCAGTCGCCCTCCGCCAGGCTTTTCGCCAGCGCGCCGACGGCCAGCGCGCCCTCGCCGTCGCCAATGCCGAACAAGGCACCGCCGAGCGCGCCGTTTTCCGCAGGCACGATGAGCGTCCTGCCCGCTTCGCCGGAGAAGCCGTTGGCCCTGGCCCACGCCACGGCTGATGACGTCAGACCGGCCGTCTCCAGACCGTCCTTAGCCACTAGATGGACAGGAAGCGGGTTGTTCAGCTTGTTCTCGACCAGTTCCACTGACATTCGATGTTCTCCTGCCGACGTCCGTCGATTCGGCGCTTCTTAACTGTCCGTTAGGGTTAACAGAATATTTCTTCGAGAGGGAAGATGGCCACGCAATGGCCACGCGCATGAATGGAGGCCCAGGGTGCCGATGTCGACGAACCGCACGATGAACGCCAGCGGAAAGCGGCTCATCACCACGGCCTTCATGCTCGCGCTGGCCGCAGGCGTTGCCGGCTGCGGAACCGACAAGATCAGCACAGGCTCGATCGGACGCACCAGCGGCAAGCCGCTGGAGACGATGTCGGCGGGAGAATTGCACAATGCGACGGCAGCGCTTGGCCAGTCCTATTCCAGGAATCCCAACGATAAGCGGATAGCGACCAACTTCGCCGCGGCGCTGCAGATGGATGGCGATGCCGACCAGTCGCTTGCCGTGATGCGCAAGCTGGCGATCGCCTATCCCAAGGATCGCGACGTGCTTGCCGCCTACGGCAAGGCGCTGGCCGCCAACGGCCAGTTCGAGGCGGCGCTTGATGCCGTGCGCCGGGCGCAGACGCCGGAATATCCCGACTGGAGGCTGGTGTCGGCGGAAGCGGCCATTCTCGACCAGCTCAGCCAGAAGGACGACGCGCGCCAGCTCTACCGCAAGGCGCTGGAGCTCAAGCCGAACGAACCTTCGGTGCTTTCCAACCTTGGCATGTCCTATGTGCTGGGAGGCGACCTGCGCACCGCCGAAACCTATATGCGCTCGGCCGCACAGCAGCCGAATGCCGACAGCCGCGTGCGCCAGAACCTGGCGCTGGTCGTCGGCCTGCAGGGCCGCTTCGACGAAGCCGAGAAGATCGCCTCGCAGGAGCTGTCACCCGAACAGGCGCAGGCCAATGTCGCTTATCTCAGGCAGATGCTGGCTCAGCAAAATGCCTGGAGCCAGCTCAAGGATCAGGACAAGGCGAAAGCCGCAACCAACTGAGCGGCACGCGGCCACCGAACCCTGCATAAGAGAACCGCGCTGCGTCAGCCGCGCGGTTTTTCTTTGGATCGGTCAGATTCACCTACTGGCTGCTGGTTTCGTGCGCCTGGCCGAAGATGCCGCGCTGGCTGACCTGGATGCCGGCAGGGCCGAGGATGATGGCGAACAGCACCGGCAGGAAAAACAGGATCATCGGCACGGTGAGCTTGGGCGGCAAGGCGGCGGCCTTCTTCTCGGCAGCGTTCATGCGTTGGTCCCGGCTTTCACCCGCGAGCACGCGCAACGCATGCGCCACAGGGGTGCCGTAACGCTCGGCCTGGACGAGTGCCTGCGACACCGACTTGACGGATTCCAGGCCGGTGCGGCTGGCGAGATTCTCATAGGCCTGCTTGCGCTCCTGCAGATAAGAGAGCTCGGCGTTCGTCAGGATGAATTCTTCCGCAAGGGCCACCGATTGGGCGCCGATCTCGTCGGCGACCTTGCGCAACGCCGCTTCCACCGACATGCCAGACTCGACGCAGATCAGCATCAGGTCAAGCGCGTCCGGCCATGCCATCTGGATCGATTGCTTGCGCTTGGTGGCGCGGTTGTTGACATAGACGACCGGTGCGTAGAAGCCGCCATAGGCAACGAGGACGCAGACGAACAGCCGGATGAACAATGGCTGCTGCGGCAGTCCTCCGAGCACGAATATGTAGATCACGCCCAGTGCGAAGCCGACAAACGGAAGCACGAGGCGGAAGAAGAGAAACCGCGTCAGCGGGTTCTGTCCACGGAAACCGGCAACCTTGAGCTTCTGCAAGGTACCCTCGTCGGCGAGGGCGCGCCGCAGGTCGAGCCTGTCGACGATGTTGCGCATGCCGATCGACTGTTCTTCGCGCAGGCCCTTGCGGCGGCGATCCGCCTCGCTTGCAAGCCGCGCGCGCTGCTTGGCGCGCAATTCGTCGCGTTCCAGCGCGACCGACTTCATGCGCGCCTTGAGCTGGTTTCCGCCAAATGCCGGCAGCAAGGTGAAGACCGTCGCGAACACGGCAATGCCGACCAGCAGCGCGATCAGGAGGCCGGGATCCGTCAGTGATTTGACGACTTGTTCGGTCATGCCGCGGCCCTAGACTTCGAAGTTCATCATCTTGCGCATCACGAAGATGCCGATCGACATCCAGACGGCCGAAACCCCCAGGATCAGGTTACCGATGCTCGTGGTGAACAGCGGCATCAGGTAGTTGGGGCTGGAGAGATAGACGAGAAACGCGACGATGAAAGGCAGCGCGCCGATGATGGCGGCGGACGCCTTGGCTTCCATCGACAGCGCCTGGACCTTGGCCTTCATCTTCTTGCGGTCGCGAAGCACGCGCGAAAGATTGCCCAGCGCCTCGGAGAGATTGCCGCCGGCCTGCGACTGGATCTGAATGACGATGCCGAAAAAGCTCGCCTCGGTGCATGGCATGGTTTCGGGCATGCGCAAGGTGGCATCCGGGATCGACAGGCCCATCTGCTGCGAATCGACGATGCGGCGAAACTCGGCCTTGACGGGCTCGGGAGATTCATTGGCGATCAGGCGCACCGCATCGTTCAGCGGCAGGCCGGATTTGACCGCGCGCACGATGATGTCGAGCGCGTTGGGAAATTCGTTGAGGAATGCCTTGACCCGCCGCGCGCGGCGAAATGAGACGAACCAGCGCGGCAGGCCGAGCGCACCGGCCAGCAGCACGCCAGGCAAAACAAAAAGCGGCGCCCCCACCACGAAGGCGATGATCGTCAGGGCAAGGCCGCAAATGGCGGAATAGATATAGAAGCGTTCGATGGAAACCTTCAGGCCGGCTTGGCGCAGTTGGGCCTTCAGCGGCGGTTTCTTGACCGCGCTGTCCTTGGATTTCTGCTTCTCGTCGAGTTCCTTCAAGGAATCCTGGACCGACTTGCGTCTTTTGGCCGCCTCCGCCACGCGATCGCGCGAGGCCTTGACGACGGAGCGATCCGTCTCCGCGGTCTTGATCGTTTCCAGCCGCTTACCGGCCTGCTTTTCGTTGCTGATCCGGGTGAACAGGAATGCATAGGCGACCGCGCCGGCGCTGAAGCCGGCGAGCACGACAAACGCCAATACGGTGCCGTCAATTCCAAACATCGATCAGAACCCTTACGCCTGCAGCAGCGTCAGTCAGCGCGTTTCTCCATCGCCTCAAGCGCTATTGCGAGGCGCTGCTCCTCGCCATAGTAACGGGCGCGGTCCCAGAAATGGGGGCGACCGATGCCGGTCGATACATGCTCTCCCAGCAGCCGCCCATTCGCGTCCTCGCCCTTGATGTTGTAGAGGACGATGTCCTGCGTGATGATGACGTCGCCTTCCATTCCGATCACCTCGGTGATGTGAGTGATGCGGCGCGACCCGTCGCGCAGGCGTGCCGCCTGGATAATCACGTCGATGGAGCCGACGACGATTTCGCGCACGGTCTTCTGCGGCAGCGAAAAACCGCCCATTGCGATCATGGATTCGATACGATTCAGGCATTCGCGCGGGCTGTTCGAGTGGATCGTTCCCATCGAGCCGTCATGGCCGGTGTTCATCGCCTGCAGAAGGTCGAACACTTCGGGTCCGCGCACTTCGCCGACGATGATGCGCTCGGGCCGCATGCGCAGGCAGTTCTTGACCAGATCCCGCATCGTCACCTCGCCTTCCCCTTCGAGGTTGGGCGGGCGGGTTTCCAGACGGACAACATGCGGCTGCTGTAGTTGCAGTTCGGCCGAGTCCTCGCAGGTGATGACGCGTTCCTCGCGATCGATGTAGTTGGTCAGGCAGTTGAGCAGCGTCGTCTTGCCCGAGCCGGTGCCGCCGGAGATGACGATGTTGCAGCGAACACGGCCGATGATCTTGAGAACCTCGGCTCCTTGCGGCGAGATGGCGCCGAACTTCACCAGCTGATCGAGCGTCAGCTTGTCCTTCTTGAATTTGCGGATGGTGAGCGCGGTGCCGTCGATGGCGAGCGGCGGCGCGATGACGTTGACGCGGGAGCCGTCGGGAAGACGCGCATCGCAGATCGGGCTGGATTCATCGACGCGGCGGCCGACCTGGCTGACGATGCGCTGGCAGATGTTGAGAAGCTGCTGGTTGTCACGAAAACGAATGCCGGTCTGTTCGACCTTGCCGTTGACTTCGATGTAGACGTTCTTGGAGCCGTTGACCATGATGTCGGCGATGTCGTCGCGGGCGAGCAATGGCTCGAGCGGCCCATAGCCAAGCACGTCGTTGCAGATATCCTCGAGCAGTTCTTCCTGTTCGGCGATCGACATCGCGAAATTCTTGATCGCGATGATGTCGTTGACGATGTCGCGGATTTCCTCGCGCGCGCTTTCGGGATCGAGCTTGGCGAGTTGCGACAGGTCGATCGTGTCGATCAGGGCGGCGAAGACCTGGCTCTTGGTGTCGTAATAGGTTTCGCTCTTTTCGCGCGCCGCCCGCTTCGGCTCCGGAGCTATCGGCGGCGCCTCGACCGCGCGGCGGGCCGGCGGTGCAACAGGAGCGCTCGACGCAGGTGCGGCCGCCGGCCTCGCAAGAACCGCCGTATCGGCCGAATCCGCGACGGCTGGCGCGGTCGGCGCCGGTGCCGGCTGGCGGAATTCCGGCTTGAACCGGTTGCCGTCGTCGCTGCCTCTCTTACCAAACATGATCGACTACCGATTCCACTGAAGAAGCATCATTTCTTGTTGCGCGAAAGCTTGCCGAGCAGATTTCCGAGACCCGCTTTTTTCTTCACCCGGATTTCGCTGCGACCGGTCAGCACATGGGCAATTTCGTTGATCGTGGCGACAACCGGGTTCTTGGCGTCCATTTCACCAAGCATACGTCCGTTGTTGGCGGCATTGCCGAACAGCAGCGGGTCAAAGCCGATGATCGCCATCGCGGCCAGGCCGAGCGGCTCGGCGAAATCGGACGGGGAAATCTCCGGACGTTTGGGCACGCCGGCCTGATTGATGATGAGTTTGGGCGGCGAGTCGTTGGGACGAAGCCGTTTGAGCATGTCGACCAAATTCTTGGTATTGCGCAAATTGGCCAGTTCCGGCGTCGCCGTGATGACGATTTCATCGGCCTTGATCAGGGTGTTCTTGGTCCAACCCGTCCAGACATGGGGAACGTCGAGCACCAGGAGCGGCACGGTGCGCTGCGCGGTGTCGACAAGCTGCGTAAAGGCGTCGGGATCGAAATCATAGACGCGTTCGAGCGTCGAGGGCGCGGCGAGCAGCGAAAGGTGTTCGGCGCACTGGGTCAGCAGCCGGTCGAGATAGACTTCATCGATGCGCTCGGGCGAAAACACCGCTTCGGCGATGCCTTGCGCGGGATCCTGGTCGAAATTGATGTTGGCCGTGCCGAAAGCGAGGTCGAGGTCTGCGACGACCACCTCGGATTTGAACAGGGAGGACATCGCCCAAGCCACGTTATGGGCGATGGTGGAAGAGCCGACGCCACCCTTGGCGCCGACGAAGGCGATCGAGCGGCCGAGCGGCTCGGCTTCCGGATCCACAAAGATCGACGATATGACGCTGACGATGTCGGCCATCGACACCGGCGCGATGACATATTCGGAAATGCCGGAGCGGATGAGCTCGCGATAGAGGCCGACATCGTTGTAGTGGCCGATTACCACCACTTTGGAAGACGGGTCGCAATATTCCGAGAGCTGCGCGAGCTGTTCCAGCAGCTGTTTGGGTTCGCTGCGCGACTCCAGCAGGATCAGGTTCGGCGTCGGCGCCGACTGGTAGAATTCGATGGCCGTGGGGACGCCGCCCATATGGACCTTGAGATGGGCCTTGGTCATGCGGCGGTCCTCGCCGGCGCGCTCGACCGGATTGGCGACACCCTCGGTCTCGCAGAATGCCTGGATCGAGATGCGGGGAACCGGCCGCAGCGCCTGCATCGCGGCGATGTCCTGCGGCGAGGTCTCACCGCCGTCCACGGGGGTGTCATAGGCAAGATTGCTCATGGTCATCTTTCCGTGACTTCTCTTTTCCTTAGGGCGCGGCTCAGTATGTCACTTCAGAATTGCCGAGGAACTCGTCCGAAATACCCCTGCTGCGGTAGACGTCGATCACCGCGCCACGATTTTCCGCGTCGATGGTGGTCTGCTTGCGCGGCCCGATCAGGTCGGCCGGATTGGCCATCTGGGCGGCGAGATTGTTTTGATAGGAGCAGCCGAAATCGGCATAGTGTTTGTTCTCAGACGTCTCCAGCAGGTCATCTGGCCATCGTCCGCATTTGTCGGTCTGGGCCTTCACGGCGATATAGGCGACCCGGATCGGGGCGGATGTCTCACTCGAGGCAGCCTGATAGGAGACGACCACGATCCGGTTGCGCTTGACGCCCGCGGCAATCGCGAGCCGGGCGAAATCGCGCGCTGCTGCGGCGGCGGCGACCTCGTTGGCCGAGCCGCTCGGAACCTGGATCGTCAGCGTCGGGGCAGCACTCTTGTCATAGCCGTCGAGGAAACCCAGGAGCGTATCGCGCTGCGAGCCGGTCATGCCGCGGTCACCTGCACCGACAGGTAGATCTATCTTTTGGTTCTTCTCGGCGATCACGATCGGATGGTTGGTGCGGTAGTCGTCTGGAATGGCGCCGACGGTGACACTGTCGCGCTGGGCGCAGCCGGCCAGCAATGCCGCCATCGCCACCGCCAGGGCAGGAATGGCGCGCCGGAGAATTCCCGAACGGCCGGAGCGCGTGGTCATGGCGATGGTCCTTGCCTGCAATGCTGACTGAGACATGTCCGCTTCCCCGTTCACTTGTAGATGAAGCCGACGACGCCGTGATAACGGCCGCTGGGCTTGTCCGTCTGCATTGTGCCGTAGACACGATTGACTCGGCCCAGGAACATACCGGCGCCATCGCTGGCGGCGTTGAAATTGTCGTCAGGTTTGGCGAGGTCGTTTCGTGCCACCGGTTTCACCAGATAGGGCGTGATGATGATCACCAGTTCGGTCTCGTTGCGCACGAAGTCTCTGCTTCGGAACAGTGTGCCGAGCACCGGGATCTTTGTCAGCCCGGGCAGGCCGGCGACAGCCTGCCTGACGTCATCGCGGACGAGGCCGGCGATCATCATCGAACCACCTGACGGCAATTCGACGGTCGTGTCGGCAAGTCTCTTGCGGATGGACAACAACGTGGTTCCGGGCAACCTGCCTGCAGCTTCCAGCGTGGTGGCGCCTTCGGCAGTAGGCTCCGACACGGACGTCCGGACCTTGAGGCTGATCCGACCGGCCGACAGCACAACCGGTTGGAACTCCAGGCCGATGCCGTATTCGAGTTTGTCGTTGGTGTATGTGACCTGCCCTGTCTTGTTCTCGTCTGAAACATTGTTCGTACGGCTGGTGATGAGATTGAACTCGCCACCGACCCTGAATGTCGCCTTCTCACCCGACACGGCGGTGAGGGTCGGCTCCGCCAGCGTCTTCATGACGCCACCTTGCTCCATTGCGTTTAGATACGCCTGAAGCGCCGAGGTGCCGATCGAAGCTCCCGAGAATTGCGACAGCGGTTTCCCAAGCCCGTATGCCGGGGTGCTCATCGCGTCATAGCTGATGCCGTTGCTACCGCCGCTGCCCACCATGTTGACGCCAAGCTGCTTCATCACGGAGCGGCTGACTTCGGCGACCGTCACCTTGAGCGTGACCTGGTCGTCGCCGATGATCTGCAAAAGATTGACGATTTTCGAGACGCGGCGTTCCTGGTCCGGATTGTTGATGTCGACACCACTCTGGGCCGAGCCGCCGGCCGCGGTCTGCGAATATTGTCCCGTCGTCGCTTCACCGCCCGAGACGAAGATCGTTGCCAGGTCGACGGCGCGTTTGGCGTCCAGCGGCGTGTCGACGGTTCCCGTCAGGACGACGTTGTCGTTCAGCAGTTCGACCTTGATGGACGATGTCGGGATGAAGCGCTTGATATAATCCTCCAGGCCTGCGACGTCGCGTTCGACGGCCAGATCGAGGCTGACGATCTGTTCGCCATTCGGCCCGAACACAAAGATGTTGGTCTCGCCAACCGCCTTGCCGAACAGGTAGATGCGCCTCGCGGTGCGGGTCACCGCATCGGCGACGGTCGGATTGGCGACAAGAATGTCGTAGGCATCACTCGGCAGGTCGATGACAACCGACTTGTTGAGGCCGAGCTTGACGCGCTGGGTGGCCGCCGAAGCCGAAACCTGTGCACTCTTGGCCTCGACAACGCTCTGCACGTTTGTCCCAATGAGCAGCAGGCCGAAAGCCGCTGCCATGATCGCCGGCAGTTTACCGCTTAGCCTCATTTCCTTGCCCCCACTTCGGAAACTTCGCCCGACTTGATCAGCCTGACCGTTCCCTTGCGGCCATTGCCGGAAACGAGATAGTCGGCCTCATCCAAATTCTTTTCCTGGGTGTCCGTGATCGCGCGCAGCGCGAGCGTCAGGCGATCCGCCATCTGCTGGGCGACGGTGATGATCTCCGCCTGCTTGGGCGTCAGTTCCAGCGTGGCGGTCTGGCCCACCCTGGTCTTCTTGCCTTCCTCGTCCTCCTGGATGGTCTGGTCGATCGCCAGGACGCGGATGTTCTTGAGGATGGTTTCGGTGTTGAAGCCGGAGCCGCCGCTGTTGGCATCGGCCCGGCGGGTCATGATGACGTCGACGAAATCATTCGGAAGGATGAAGCCGCCGGCAGAGGTGTCGGCCGATATCGTCGTGGCGACCGCCCGCATGCCGGAAGGCAGGATCGACGACATGAAGCTTTGCCCCTCGCCGATCAGCTTGGAACGCCGCACCGGCTCGCCCGCGTACATCGGCACACGGGCTATGGACCCCTTCAGTTTCTCCAGGGCGTCGGGAGCAGTGGCCTTGGTGATGAAATTGGCGTTGATGCCGTCGACCGGCCAGGATTGCCAGGCAATGTTGTTCTCGAGCTGGCTGCCCATGGTGACATCACCCGACAGGACAAGCACGTCCTGCAATGCCACGGCGGGAGCCGCTGGACCGGACTCGACGATCTGCGGTGGCGGCGCGGCGACCATGTTCTTCGCGACATAGCCAGCACCACCCGCCGCGGCGACCGCCACGCTCAGAATAATCAATCGGGATGCTGGCATCTGTCCGAACCCTCGCCTTGGCAAACCACCTAGCCAGGCCGGACTTTGCAGCGGCAATCGTCAAAACAAGGTTAATGTAATGCTTACGATCGTGATTAATTTAAGGTTTACATAAATTAGCTGTATTGCGCAGCCACGGACAAACAGCCAGCCCCGCTCCGCGGAGCCAGCCGCAACACAGCCAAGGAATGATCGGTAAGGTCAGGCCGCCAGCCTGGCCAGCGCCCAGACCATCAGGGGCGAATCCGGGTAGGTCAGCAATCCGCCCAAACCGAGCGCGATGCCGTAGGGAACCCCGGTCGTCTCGTCCGCGAAGTGACGCAGGAACGGATTGCGGCCGGTAAAAACCGCAAGCGGCGACTTCCGGTAGACGAGAATGGCAAGCGTCAGCAAGCCGCCTATGAAGGTCGAGACCACGAGATACTCGACGAGCTGGATGTTGAGTCCCATCCACACGGCGGTCGCGGCCAGCAGCTTGGCATCACCGCCGCCCATGCCGCCCATTGCAAAGAGGCCGAACGTTGCGGCAAGAACCAGCGCGCCGGCGGCGAAATGCCAGCCATAGGCCGCCCATTCCATGCCGGTCAGCGGCGCAACCAGCGCGAAGACGACGACGAGCAGCACCGGCACGCGATTGGCGATCGTCATCGACAGCATGTCGGAGATCGCGGCGAACAGCATGCAGAACGGGAAGACGACGAAGATCAGGGCTTCAAGCATCGGCGCTATGCCTATTATCGGATTAAGCCGCACTCAATCTAAGCATGTTCGATTAACGATTGATGAGGCCCAGGGCAAAAAGACATTGAATAGAACAAGGGCCGCCAGGTGGCGGCCCTTGTCCAGAACGCAATCCGAGCGCTCAATATACTTGACGTCGTTCAGGGCGTCGGGACGTTGTTCAGGGACGTTCCGATAGCTTCGAACTTGGCGTTGATGGCGTTGCCAAGCGCGCCGGCGCCGACGATGATGGCGAGCGCGATGAGGGCGGCGATCAGACCATATTCGATAGCGGTCGCGCCGGATTCGTCCTTTACGAAACGTGCAATGAGATTAGACATTCGAGAGCTCCTACTCCACGTGTTACAGCACTTCCGTCAACTTCTGTGATGGTTGATCGGATGCTGCCAATCTAGGGAGAAGCTCTTTCGATCGACTTAATAAACAGCCTTACCGATTCCTTTCCCGGTTGGAACATATTGCGTGGTTAACTATGGGCTAAGCGCCGGCCGAGGCGCAATTCCCAGGCAAGCAGCCGCAAAAGAAACAGCTCCGCGGCGCGTATGACGATCGCGGCATATGGCGCCCGGGCCTGCTTAACCGTTGGTTCACCAATCTCGTTCATGTTCCGTTGAACAGTCCGCCCGCCTGGAGCGCGTCAATGGCCGAGCCGAAATCGTCGATCCTGATTGCCGTGCTTCTTGCCGCCGTGAGCTTTGTCATGCCCGCCAGGGCCGACACCGGCATCGAGGTCACCATGAACCAGGCCAAGATCGTCAAACTGTCGCGCCCCGCCGACACGATCGTGGTCGGCAACCCGGCAATCGCCGACGCGTCCGTGCAGGACGCCTCGACGATCGTGCTGACTGGCAAGGGCTTCGGCGTCACCAACCTCGTCGTCCTCGACCAGGATGGCAGCCCGATCATCGATGAACAGATCACCGTCGTGCGGCAGGCGGCCTCGTCGGTGCGCATCTACCGGCGCGCTGAAGTTCAGACCATGTCCTGCACGCCCTATTGCGAAAGCTCCTACAAGAGCGAAGCCGAAAAATCCTCAGAAGCCGAGATGAGCGTCAGCCGATAGGCACGCGGTCCAGGTTAGCGGGTGGTTAAGGCGCCCGCGGCGACTTTAACGATCATTCAAACCGGACTTCAACTGGTTTGCACTAGTACACCTGCCGAGACCGTCTGGGGATGGGCAGGATCAGAGCATGAGCATCGAATTCGTCTCGACAAGCGACCGCAAGGCAAGACGGGCACGGCTTTTCGCACGCTTCGCCGGCGACCGCCGCGGCAGTACGGCACTGGAATTCGCGCTGCTCGCATTGCCGTTCGCGGTTCTTGTCTTCGCCATCCTGGAAAGCTGCATCTCATTTGCCGGCCAGGAAGTTATGGCCAACATCACCGACGACATCGCGCGCAAATTGCGCACCGGGCAGTTGAGACCGGCCGACGTCGCCGGGGACAAGTTGAAGACCATGATCTGCGACAAACTGAAGATCATCGTCTCGCAGGATTGCCCAAATCAGCTGGACGTGGACCTTCGCGCATATACCACGTTCGCCGACGCGGCCACGGCCAGCTTCAAGATCGAGAATGGCGAGATCATCTTGATGCAAGGCGCCAACTCGCAGCCCTTCGCGACCACGCCGGGCCTGGCAGAATCGAAGAACATGCTGCGGGTCTTCTACAAATGGCCCGTCATGACCGATCTTCTGGCTCAGTCGATGGGCGGTAACAAGACACTGCATTTTGCATCGGTGACCTGGCAGAACGAGCCATTCGACAACTGAGTTCGCGGCGAAAGCAAAGCCAAGAAAAAGGGACGGGCATGATGCGTGCGGGGGCACATCCAGAAATTGCAGGACGCTGGGGGAAGTGGGTCGGTTTCATACGCGATCGCCGTGGCATCGCGGCGGTCGAGTTCGCTCTCATCGTGCCAATCCTGCTGATCATGTATTTCATCACCATGGAGGCTTCGCAGGCCATCGAGACCAGCAAGAAGGTCAGCCGCATCGGCAGCATGGTCGCGGATCTGGTCACGCAGCAGCCGACCATCGTCAAGGCGGATCTGGATGCCATCATGAAGATCGGCACCTCCACCTTGCAGCCGTACAATCGCTCGAAGCCGGATATCACCATCACGGCAATACAGGTCACAACCGACACGCCGCCCAGGGTGAACGTGGTGTGGTCGCGCAAGGTGGTCAATGGTGCTTACAGTATCGGCACCGCCCTGCCCGCAACCACTACGGTTCCGGCAACGCTCAGGGTCGCAGGCACCTTTCTCATTCGTGTCGAAAGCAAACTTGGTTACAAACCGATCATCACCTGGTCCGCAGACAGCTCACAGACGGCCGGATTGACGACGGTCTTCAACAACATATCGATGGGCGAGACCTATTATCTGCGTCCGCGCAGAAGCCTGACGATCCCCTGCGGCGACTGCTGACGACCCTATCGCCGCACGCCACCGTCCGACACCAGACGCACGATGGCGTGCGCCATCTCGTAATCCTTGGGAACCACGGTGGCGAAACCGCCGGAATGCCTCGATTCCAGCAGGTCGTAGATGTCGGGCGTCGTCGATTTGAGATTGGTCAGGAAAACCGCCAACCGGCGCTTGGCTTCCGGGTCGAGATCGCTACGCACCGCGTGAGGACCGTATCTCAGCAAACCCGACGTCCATACGACTTGAAGGGCGGTCGCCGAAAGCCCGGCGGCTTCGAGCCTTGCCTGCGTGCCCGATAGTCTTGGCTCGCCGTCGGCCGCCGCCGTCGCCCAGCCGAACAAGGCATCGGTCTGACCATCGACCAGCATTCCTTCCGCGGCCGAGGCGGAATCGGCGCGAACCAGAAACGATGCATCCTCTGCGATCTTGACGTGCTCGGCGGCCAGTCCGGCCAATGGCAAAAGAGAACCAATGCTGTCCGCCGGCGGCATGGCGATCCGGTGGGTTTCCATCGCCGCCAGGCTGGGCACCTTGCCTTCCTTCGTCAGCAGCACGGCGCGGATGCCGACCGCGCCATCGGAATCGACCGGAGCCACGAGCGGTTCGACGCACTCGCAGCGTCTTGACGCCGTTGCGTAGGCGGTCGCCGAGTAGACGGCATATTCGATGCGGGCATTGGCCTGCGCATCGATCAGCGCGGCATAGTCACGGGCAACGACGAACTCCACCTTCATGCCCAGCGCGTTGGTAAAGGCCTCGGTCAACCGCGCCAGGCCTGGAACGGTGTTGGCGGCGCCGGGTTCGGCGACGATGCCGATGCGAAACGTGCCGATATCGTCACGCCAGTCGGCGTGCGCCGAGCCGGACCAGACCGCGCCTTGCGCGATCATGAGAGCGGCGCATGTCTTCAGGGCAGCTTTCATGGGAGACCCAGTCCTGCGATCCGTCAGTGAATTGGTTCCGGACTATCGCGCCGAGCGGTTGCCGTTTGGTTTCCGAATTGCCAATGCCGCCGTGGAACCCTATGTCTGGGTGCTCAAACCGGCAACAATGACCTCATGGCGCGTGCTTTCCTCTTCGTCCTGGATTCCTTCGGCATAGGCGGCGCCGCCGACGCCGAACGCTACGGAGATGCCGGTGCCAACACCTTCGCCCATATCACCGAGGCCTGTGCGGAAGGCCGCGCCGATCGCGAAGGACTTCGCCAAGGCCCGTTGTTTGTTCCCAACATGGCGTCGCTCGGACTTGGCAAGGCTGCCGAGACCGCGACGGGGCTGGGCTTTGCCGCTTTCGGGACGGATCTCGTCGACAATGCCTTCCACGGTGCCGCCCAGGAGGTTTCGAGCGGCAAGGACACGCCATCCGGTCATTGGGAGATAGCCGGCCTGCCGGTGCGTTTCGACTGGGGTTATTTTCCCGACACGATCCCGGCCTTTCCCGCCGAACTGACCGAGGCGATCATCCGCGAGGGCAAGGTGCCGGGCATTCTCGGCAACTGCCATGCGCCTGGTACCGAGGTCATCGAACGGTTCGGCGAGGAGCACATCCGCACGGGCAAGCCGATCTGCTACACCTCGGTGGACTCAGTCCTGCAAGTCGCCGCGCACGAGGTCCATTTCGGACTGGAGCGGCTCTACGAATTCTGCAAGGTGGTGCGTCGCCTGGTTGATCCGTTGAGGATCGGAAGGGTGATCGCGCGACCGTTCGTCGGCGAGACGGCAGCCACTTTCGAGCGGACCTACAACCGACACGACTACGCCGTGCCGCCACCCGAGCCGACATTGCTCGACCGGCTGACGGCGCGTGGCAGCCGCGTCATCGCCGTGGGCAAGATCGGCGACATCTTTGCCCATCGGGGGATTTCGGAAGTGCGCAAGGGCGCGGGCAACATGGCCATGTTCGACCAGGCGCTTGATGCAATGGATGCGGCCCGCGACGGCGATCTCGTCTTCGCCAATTTCGTCGATTTCGACACCGAGTTCGGCCATCGCCGCGATGTTGCAGGTTATGCCGCCGCGCTCGAGGCCTTCGACCGGCGACTGCCGGAAGCATTCGCGAGATTGCGACAGGGCGATCTGCTGATCCTGACGGCCGACCACGGCAACGACCCGACCTGGCGCGGCACCGACCACACACGCGAACGCATTCCGGTGATCGGCATCGGACCAGGTCTGACGGGCGGCGACATCGGGCTGAGAACGACATTCTGCGACATTGGTGAAACCGTGGCCGAACATCTCGGGTTGGCGCACGGCCGCTACGGCACTTCCTTTTACCCGGATATGGGCGGCCATGCCTGAATTGCCCGAGGTCGAGACGGTCCGGCGCGGGCTGGAGCCGGTTCTGGAGGGTGCCCGCATCATCCGCGCCGAGGCACGCCGGCCGGACCTGCGTTTTCCATTCCCCGAAAAATTCGCCGAGCGGCTGACCGGCAAGACGATCACGGCGCTCGGACGCCGAGCCAAATATCTGACGATGGATCTCGAAGGCGGTCCCGCCCTGATCTGCCATCTCGGCATGTCGGGCTCGTTTCGCATCGAGACGGCCGACGCTGCCGAAATGCCCGGCGTGTTCCATCACGAGCGGTCGAAGAGTTCGACGCACGACCATGTCATCTTCGACGTCGCCTCTCGGGACGGCACCCGCTCGCGCGTGGTTTTCAACGATCCGCGTCGCTTCGGCTTCATGCTGTTTTGCGAAGGGCCGCCGGACACCCATCCGATGCTGGCGGGGCTCGGCGTCGAACCCACCGGCAATGCGCTTGACGGAGTGCTGCTGGCCTCACTGCTGAAGGGCCGGAAATCGCCGCTGAAGGCCGCTCTTCTCGACCAGAGATTGATAGCCGGGCTCGGCAACATCTATGTCTCGGAGGCGCTATGGCGCGCCGGGCTGTCGCCGCTGCGCGAGGCGGGCACGATAGCCAAAGCCGGCAAGAAAGCGGGTGAGCAAAGCCGGGGGCTTGCCGTGGCGGTCCGCTCGGTCATCGCAGATGCCATTGCGGCCGGCGGATCGTCGCTGCGCGACTACATGCAGACCGACGGTTCGCTGGGCTATTTCCAGCACTCCTTCGCGGTGTATGACCGGGAGGGCGAACCCTGCTCCAAGCCTGGCTGCGGCGGCCATATCGAGCGCATCACGCAGAGCGGCCGCTCGACCTTCTATTGCCGGACCTGTCAGCGGTGAGCTAGATCGATCTTCAATTGCCTGGAAGAGGAGCCGAAGCCATGGCCTATGAAACGATCGTCGTTGAAACCAGGGGCAAGGTCGGGCTGATCACCTTGAACCGGCCGAAGGCGCTCAATGCGCTGAATTCCCAGGTCATGGCGGAATTGGTGGCCGCGGTAAACGTGTTCGGGGCAGATGACGGCATCGGCGCGATGGTCATCACTGGTTCCGAGAAGGCCTTCGCCGCAGGCGCCGACATCAAGGAAATGCAGTCGATTTCCTACGTCGATGCCTACATCAAGGACTTTTTCGTCGGCTGGGAAGAGTTGACCCGGGCGCGCAAGCCGATCATCGCGGCGGTGGCCGGCTATGCGCTGGGCGGCGGCTGCGAACTGGCGATGATGTGCGACTTCATCATCGCCGCCGACACGGCAAAATTCGGCCAGCCCGAAATCACGCTCGGCGTCATTCCCGGCATGGGCGGCTCACAACGCCTGACCCGGTTCGTCGGCAAGTCGAAGGCGATGGACATGTGCCTGACCGGGCGGATGATGGATGCCGCGGAGGCTGAGCGTTCCGGCCTGGTCTCGCGCGTCGTGCCTGCCGGCGAGCTTGTCGAGGAGGCCGTCAAGGCGGCGGCCAAGATCGCCGATTTTTCGCTGCCGTCGGTGATGATGGCAAAGGAAGCCGTCAACCGAGCCTATGAAACGACGCTCGCCGAGGGGCTGCGGTTCGAACGTCGACTGTTCCATTCGCTGTTTGCGCTCGACGACCAGAAGGAAGGCATGGCGGCCTTCGCCGAGAAGCGCAAGCCGAATTTCACCAATCGCTGACAGCGCACCTCCGGGGCGCGAAATGCTTCGGCGTGGCTGAAAAAATGCTCCGGCGCGACGACAGCCAAAAAGAACGCCAGCCAGCGTTGACGCGCCGGGAAAGCTGAACTATAAGCCGCACCAACCGAGGCGGCCCTGTGGCTGCCCGTTTGTTTTTTGTGCCCTGCGGCATGCCGCATGCGCCGACCAGATCAGAAGAGAGGCATCATGGCCAATACATCCTCGGCCAAAAAGGCAACGCGCAAGATCGTCCGCCGCGCGGCGATCAATAAAAACCGCCGCTCGCGCGTCCGCACTTATGTGCGCCAGGTCGAGGAGGCGCTCGCCTCCGGCGACAAGGCCGCCGCGCAGGCGGCGTTCAAGGCCGCCGAGCCGGAATTGATGCGTGCCGCGACAAAGGGCGTGATCCACAAGAACACCGCGGCCCGCAAGGTTTCACGGCTGGCCCAGCGCCTCAAGGTGCTGTCGGCCTGACGTCCCTTTCCGGACTGATCTTCTGAGAACCCGGCCGATAGTGCCGGGTTTTTTCGTTTGCCGGCAAGCACTTAAAAAGAATACTCGGAAACGGCGTCGAAAGCGGAGTTTGCGGTCCGAAATGCTTTGCCGGCATATGCGTGCCGGCTGATGGTCCAGATACTTGAAAAGTGTCGGCTAAAAAATTCTCCCTCCGCAGAAATAATCAATATTTCCCAGCTAGTTACAGATAGTCATCCACACGTTGTCCACAGCGCGGCGAAGCGCCAGGAGAACAACTGGCTGTCAAGCGATTTATTTCACAAAATTTCGCGCCAGCCCGGCTTTTTCATATTCGCCGGAAAAGGGTTTGAATCACAATGGCTTTGTCAAACTATAGTGCTGCCGCATGGCGCTTCGGCGCGCCGGACCTAACCAGATTCCTTAAAAATCCGTTAGACGTGGCCTTGCCCTATCCACAGCGATTTCGGTAATGTCGGTCCATCGAAAGGGATGGGCCGGGTGGCCCTGACCCAGCCTGAATGGGCCAGCTTAAATTGGCGGGGTTTGTGGCGCGGATCAAGTCCGCGGACAGGTTTGGTTTGCTCTTTTTCGATACGGTAGGGGACTGGCGTAACTATACATGGCAGGTCGACAGCGCCGGCGATTTTCGCCGGACGGTGTTGCATTGCCCTGACATACCCAACACGGACTGGCTTCCATGGGCCGGCACCGGTTCCCTGGACAATGGGCGACGTTCATCTGCCGGCGGCGGCAGCGGGCGTCGTAGCAAAGCGCAGTCGCTGGAACACGGATGCAGGAGGCGCATCCCCGGCGGAAAAACAGGTACAGAGACAAGGAACTCGATCATGCAGAGCGGCGTCGAAAGGGAGCTTACCAATGACATCCCATTTTCAGGAAATCTGATCGGAGCTGATGAGATGGCGGCTTCCAGCGACGCGGAACAGAAGTTCGACCGGGTCAAGGCCCAGTTGAAGGCGCGGTTGGGAACCGAAGTCTATTCGAGCTGGTTCGGGCGCATGAAGGTCGCGGAGGCTTCAAAGGGCATCGTTCGCATTTCGGTGCCCACTGCCTTCCTGCGCTCGTGGATCAACGGCCATTATCTCGACCTTATCTGCGAGCTTTGGAAGCACGAGGATCCCGAGATCCTCAAGATCGAGATCATCGTGCGCACAGCCACCCGCCAGGGGCGCAGCCATGCCGAACCGGAATTGGCGCCGGCGCGCAAGATGACGCGACAAACGCAGACGGCGCTGGCCGCCGGCACCGTAAGCCCCGGCAGGCTGGAGCGGGCTCCGGCGCCGCGCCCGGGCATGCCGGCCGAGAGCGAGTTCCGCCACAATGTGCTGGGATCGCCGCTCGATCCGCGTTACACGTTCGCCTCTTTCATCGAAGGGCCGTCGAACCGGGTGGCCTTCGCCGCGGCCAAGGCCGTGGCGGAATCGCAGTCGAGCGCGGTGCGCTTCAACCCGCTCTTCCTTCATGCGACGGTCGGCCTCGGCAAGACCCATTTGTTGCAGGCTATCGCCGCGGAATCGCTGAAGCAGAACCCGAAATCGCGCGTCGTCTACCTGACGGCGGAATATTTCATGTGGCGCTTCGCCACCGCGATCCGCGACAACAATGCCTTGACGCTCAAGGAACAGCTTCGCGATATCGACCTGCTCATCATCGACGACATGCAATTCCTGCAGGGCAAGTCGATCCAGCACGAATTCTGCCATCTGATCAACATGCTGCTCGACAGCGCCAAGCAGGTCGTCGTCGCCGCCGACCGGCCCCCGTCGGAACTGGAATCCCTCGAACCGCGGGTCCGCTCGCGCCTCAATGGCGGCGTCGCGCTCGAAATGTCGGCCCCCGATTTCGCCATGCGCCTGGGCATGCTCAAGCTGCGCCTCGCCACCGCCAGGCACGACGACGCTTCCCTCGACATCTCCGACGAGATCCTCAATCACGTCGCCCGCACGGTGACCGGCAGCGGCCGCGAACTGGAAGGCGCCTTCAATCAACTCCTGTTCCGCCAGTCTTTCGAGCCGCAGATCACCATCGATCGCATCGACGAGATCCTCGGCCATATCTACCGCACCGGCGAGCCGAAGCGGGTCCGTATCGAGGATATTCAGCGCATCGTCGCGCGGCACTACAATGTGTCGAAGACCGAGTTGCTGTCCAACAGGCGCACGCGCACCATCGTCAAGCCGAGGCAGGTCGCCATGTATCTGTCCAAGGTGATGACGCCGCGCTCGCTGCCCGAGATCGGGCGGCGCTTCGGCGGCCGCGATCACACAACGGTGCTGCACGCAGTGCGCAAGATCGAGGATCTTTCCGGCGGCGACAACACGCTGGCGCAGGAACTGGAACTGTTGAGACGGTTGATCAACGACCAGGCCTGAGCCGTTCGAAAACGCCTGGCGGCGTGCTTCGCCGCCTTTATCCCCAGAAAGCCCGCGTAGCCGGCCCGAACCGGTCGCGCGGGCTTGCGTTTGCTGGTTTTTTCCTGTCAGTTTACGCAGATTCTGAAGCCTGTTCAGACCTTTCGCGGGACGCCGCCAGCCGGAGACCCGCTCATTCATTCAAGCGAGCCTGGTTCGTCATGCGTGTTATCCTGGAACGGTCAAATCTCCTGAAGTCGCTCAACCACGTCCACCGCGTGGTCGAACGGCGCAACACCATACCGATCCTGTCCAACGTGCTGCTCAGCGCCGAAGGCGCCAGCCTGGAAATGAAGGCCACCGACCTCGACCTGGAGGTGACGGAAGCGACGCCGGCCAAGGTCGAGCGGGGTGGCGCGACAACGGTTCCGGCGCATCTGCTCTACGACATCGTGCGCAAGCTTTCCGACGGTGCCGAGGTGATGCTGAAGACGGACGAGGACGGCAACGCCATGACGGTGACCTCCGGCCGCTCGAGCTTCCGACTGCAATGCCTGCCGCAATCGGACTTCCCCGAGCTTTCGGCCGGATCCTTCTCGCATATCTTCCGGCTCGACTCGGTCGCGCTCAAGGGGCTGATCGAGAAGACCCAGTTCGCCATCTCCACCGAGGAGACGCGCTATTATCTCAACGGCATCTATCTTCACACACATGAGGTCGGCGGCAAGCTGAAGCTGCGCTCGGTGGCGACCGACGGCCATCGCCTGGCGCGCGCCGAGATCGACGCGCCGGCGGGTTCCGAAGGCATGCCGGGCATCATCATACCGCGCAAGACGGTCAGCGAATTGCAGAAGCTGGTCGATGATCCCGACGTGGCGGTCACCACCGAACTGTCGGACACCAAGATCCGCTTCACCATCGGCAGCGTCATCCTGACTTCCAAGCTGATCGACGGCACCTTCCCCGATTATCAGCGGGTCATTCCCACCGGCAACGACAAGAAGCTGATCATCGACCGCCAGAGCTTCGCGGCCGCCGTCGACCGCGTCTCGACCATCTCCTCCGAACGCGGGCGCGCGGTGAAGCTTTCGATCAGTGAGGGCCAGGTGACGCTTGCGGTCAACAATCCGGATTCGGGCAGCGCCACCGAGGAGTTGGCCGCCGACTATTCAGCCGACCCGATCGAGATCGGCTTCAACGCCAAGTACCTGCTCGACGTTGCCGCACAATTGACCGGTTCAGAGGCCCGGTTCATGTTGGCCGACGCCGGTTCGCCAACGCTGATCCACGACATGGCCGATGAAACCGCGCTTTATGTGCTGATGCCGATGCGGGTGTAGAGCAGTAGCGGTTGCCGGCACAAACCCATATAAGTAAGCTTACACTTACCAATTTCCGCAACTATGCGGCGCTGTCGGTCGAGCTTGAGCCGGGCGCGGTGGTGTTTTCCGGTGACAATGGCGCCGGCAAAACCAATCTGCTGGAAGCGATTTCCCTGTTGACGCCGGGCCGCGGCCTGCGCCGTGCGCCTTACGCGGACGTCGCGCGTGAGGGCGGTGATGGCGGCTTTGCGCTGCACGCACGGCTCGACGGACCTGACGGCCAAGTCGAGATAGGGACGGGCATTTCGAGTGGCGACAGTCTTGGCGAGGGCGGCAGGCGGGTGCGCATCAACGGCGCCACGGCGCGATCGGCCGAGGACATGCTGGAATGGCTGCGCGTCGTGTGGCTGACGCCGTCCATGGACGCTCTGTTCACCGGACCGGCCGCGGACCGCCGGCGCTTTCTCGACCGGCTGGTACTGGCGATCGATCCTGGCCACGGACAGCGCGCCCTCGACTATGAAAAGGCGATGCGCGGCCGGAACCGGTTGCTGACGGAAGGTTCGCGGGATTTGAGCTGGTTCGAGGCGATCGAGACGCAGATGGCCGAGACAGGCGTGGCGATCGCCGCGGCGCGCGCCGAAATGGTGCGCCTTCTGGCCGCCATGATCGACAGGCTGCCCGACAGCGGCCCGTTTCCGCAGGCCGATATCGGCCTGTCGGGCGATCTGGAAGCCGAGATCGCCACCACGCCAGCTGTCGACGTCGAGGAGCGGTTCCGCCGCACGCTCGCCGGGGGCCGCGACCGCGACCGCGCCGCCGGGCGCACGCTCGAGGGCCCGCACCGCTCCGATCTCGTGGTCCGGCACCGACCCAAGGCGATGCCGGCGGCGCTGTGTTCGACCGGCGAACAGAAAGCGTTGCTTGTCGGCATTGTCCTGTCGCATGCCAGATTGACCGGCGAGATGTCCGGCTTGACGCCAATCCTGCTGCTCGACGAGATCGCGGCACATCTCGATGGTGGCCGGCGTGCGGCGCTGTTCTCGATCCTGGAGGAATTGAACTGCCAGGCTTTCATGACGGGAACCGATGCTGCGCTGTTTTCCAGCCTGGCGGGCCGGGCGCAGTTCCTGATCGTGGATCACGGCACGGTCGCGCCGATGGCTGTGTGAGCACCTGACAAGGTTTTTCTCCCGCTATATGGTCGAGCCATGATCGCCACCGCCCTCACCGACGAAGAACTCGAACGCTATGCCCGCCACATCGTGCTGCCCGAAATTGGCGGCGCCGGCCAGCAGCGCCTGAAGCGCGCGCGGGTGCTGGTCATCGGCGCCGGCGGATTGGGCGCACCAGTGCTTGAATATCTTGCCGCAGCCGGCGTCGGCACGCTCGGCGTGATCGACGACGACACGGTTTCGCTCTCCAACCTGCAGCGGCAGGTGATTCACGGCACGGACACTGTCGGCATGCTGAAAACCCACAGCGCCAAGGCGGCAATCGCCCGCATCAATCCCAACACCGCTGTCGAAATCCACACATTGCGCCTGACCGCGGACAATGCCCAAGCCCTCGTCGCCCGTTACGACGTGGTCGTCGACGGGTCCGACAATTTCGAGACGCGCTATGTCGTGGCCGATGCCTGCGCGGCGGAGGGAAAGCCGCTGGTGCACGCCGCCGTGGGCCGTTTCGATGGCTCCGTGACCGTGCTGATGCCGTTCCAAGCCGATAGGGACGGCACCTCCAACCCCGGCTACCGCGACCTCTTCCCGGAGGCCCCACCGCCGGGTCTGGTGCCGTCCTGTGCCGAGGCCGGGGTGCTTGGCGTGCTGACTGGGGTGATTGGCACGTTGCAAGCGATGGAAGCCATCAAGCTGATCACCGGCATTGGCGAGCCGCTGATCGGACGACTGCTGCTCTACGACGCGCTGGCCGCGCGTTTCGAGACCATCCGCTACAAGAGACGAAACTGACGTTGACGCGCACTGCCGATATCGTCATCACCCGGGTTCCGTCCGATTTCGACCGCTGGAACGAAGTGCTCGCCCTGATCCTGCGCGCTTTCGCCTTCATGGACGACATCATCGACCCGCCGTCCTCGGCGCACCTGCTCACCGCGGAAACCTTGCGCGACAAAGCCCGCCGCGAGACCGGCATGCTGGCGCTCAGCGGCAACAGGATCGTCGGCTGCATCTTCGCCCTGGAACGAACCGACCACCTCTATGTCGGCAAGCTCGCCGTCACGCCGGACTGTCAGGGCCAGGGCATCGGCAGGTTGTTGATGCAAGCCGTCCAGGATTTTGCCCGCAGCCGCGGCAAGGCCGCAATCGAGCTGCAGACGCGAATCGAGCTGGCTGGGAACCAGGCAGCCTTTGCCCGGCTCGGTTTTCGCGAGACCGTGAGAACGGCGCATGAAGGTTATGCGCGACCGACTTCGGTCACCATGCGCAAGACTGTTTCGTAAGTTTCCACTTACATTATGTTGCGAAGCCGCTCAGGTCCTGAGCGGCAGCACGCGATCCGGCGGGCGGTGCCCGTCGACGAAGGCGCGGATGTTGATGATCACCTTCTCGCCCATGTCGATGCGGCCCTCGAGCGTCGCCGACCCCATATGCGGCAAAAGCACGACCTTGCCCTTGGTCGCGAGCTTGAGCAGTTTTCCGTTCAATGCGGGCTCGTGCTCGTAGACGTCGAGTCCGGCGCCGGCGATCCTGCCATCCTGAATCAGCTTGACCAGCGCCTCCTCGTCGATGATGTCACCGCGCGCGGTGTTGACGATATAGGCGGTGGGCTGGAGCAGCGCCAGCCGCCGCGCCGAAAGCAGATGGAAGGTCGCCGGCGTCGAGGGGCAGTTGACCGAGATGATGTCCATGCGGGCCAGCATCTGATCGAGGCTTTCCCAATAGGTCGCCTCCAGCCCGTCCTCGACCGCCTGCAGCACGCGATGGCGGTTGTGATAGTGGATGGAGAGGCCGAAAGCCTTGGCACGCCTGGCAACGGCGGTGCCGATACGCCCCATGCCGACAATGCCGAGCCGTTTGCCCCAGATGCGCCGGCCAAGCATCCATGTCGGCGACCAGCCGGCCCATTTCTTGTCGCCGGTGAGTACATTGGCGCCCTCCGCCAGCCGGCGCGGCACCGCCAGCATCAGCGCCATCGTCATGTCGGCCGTATCCTCGGTCAGCACGTTGGGCGTGTTGGTTACGGTGATGCCTTTCTTGGCCGCGGCCGCCACGTCGATCTTGTCGACGCCATTGCCGAAATTGGCGATCAGCTTGAGGTTTTCGCCGGCCTGGGCGATCAATGCCGCGTCGATGCGGTCGGTCACCGTCGGCACCAGCACGTCGGCCTCCTTGACCGCCGCGACCAGTTCCGGCTGCGTCATCGGCCTGTCCTCGACATTCAGCCTTGCGTCGAACAGCTCGCGCATGCGGGTCTCGACAGGGTCGGGCAGTTTTCGCGTGATGACCACGAGAGGCTTCTTTTTGCCTGCCATTGCTTCCCTCGTTGAGACCTCTTTAACCAAGACCGGCGAAACTGGAAGCCGGTCGCGGTAGCCGATTTACCCATGTACCAAGCGGTGCCGCCGAAGACAAAGAAAAAGGGGCGCCGGGGCCGGCAGGCCAGCGCCGAAAGGAACGAAAGTGTCTGGTTTCGCGTCGCTTCGCCTGACCCTCAGCGCAGCATTTCTCGGCGCTCTGCTCTATTCACCCCAACTGTGCGCGCAAGGTGCAGCGGCTCCCGCCCAGAGCGTCGTCACGCTCGGGCCGAGCGGCCTGCCGCTGCCACGATTCGTCAGCCTGAAATCCGGCCGCGTCAATTCGCGTGTCGGGCCGGGCGCCAACTACTCGGTCGACTGGATGTATCTGAAGGCCGGCCTGCCGATGGAGATCATCCAGGAGTTCGACACATGGCGCCGCGTGCGCGACGCCGACGGTTCGGAAGGTTGGATCAACCAGTCGCTGCTTTCGGGCCGGCGCACGGCGATCGTGGCGCCGTGGCAGCGCGGCAAGGGCGCCCAGATCAATCTCCTCAGGAGCCCCGAAAAGGACGCCAGCGTGGTGGCGATCGTCGAGCCGGGCGTCATGGGCACGATCAAATCCTGCGACGGCCAGTGGTGCGAAATGACGCTCGATGGCCATACCGGCTGGCTCGCCCAATCCGTCGTCTGGGGCGCCTATCCCGGCGAGCGGGTCAAGGACTGATTTTTGGCCTTGCCCGATTCGTTTGAACCGCAGGCCGGACCGTTTAGCGGCCGATGCGGCCGAGATGGGTATCCTGAAAGCTGCTCGACAGCTTCAAGCCGTAACCCAGCGCGCGATCGATAGCGATGTGGGCGATCCAGATCAATGCAACCGCTATAGCGGCTGCATTGCCGAACAGGCTGCCGGCAAGCACCAAAAACACCGGTGGGACCAAGATGTGGAAGGCATTGTAGCAGGCGGTGCCGACGCGCGGCCCGGCGAGATAGCCGAACATGGACAGATCAGGCGCCAGGATCAACAAGGCGAACAACCACCAGGACGCACCGGCGAGTGCATAAAAGACGATAGCGGACACCGCGACAGCGGCCCATTCCAGCCGGACAGCCAGATCGAGGGGTTTCATTCCTGGCCGTTCATACGTGCCCGGCTGTGCATACGTGCTTGGCCTTCGGTCATTCGGCGCGTTTGGGGCGCAGCCTCACCACGATGTCGACATTGGCGATCTCCATCCCCTCGGGTGGTTCCGGTAGGTTGGTGACGGTGACCGGACCATTGGCGATGTCGAAAATCCGGTTTTCGCCTTCGATATAGAAATGGTGATGATCGGAGGTGTTGGTGTCGAAATAGGTTTTGGCGCCCTCGACAGCCAGAATGCGCAGGAGTCCCGCCTGGGTGAATTGGTGAAGGGCGTTGTAGACGGTGGCCAGCGACACCGGCACGCCGGCGGCGACGGCCTCCTCGTGCAGTTCCTCGGCCGACAGATGGCGGTCGCCCTTGGCGAAAAGCAGGTCGGCAAGCGCAATGCGCTGCCGTGTCGGCCTCAGGCCGGCTTCACGAACCCGCTTGTCCACAGCGACATTTTCCTTCCGGCAGCCCCGGTCCATCTGGTCGTCCAAGCTCACAGTTCCGCCTCAAGACACGTCCAGAATGGCAAAAAAATGGATGTCTGCCGAAACCGGACCCCTTTCGACATATATTCTGTCGTCCGGATGCGATCAATAGCGCGCATTGACCCGGCAAGACTGGCGGGTTAAGCGCAAACGCCGGTTTCCGGCCTGAAACAGATTGTGTTAGGACACCAACGACAAGGGCGCGCCAGCGCCCGGGACATATGGGAACGAGATTGATGGCGGGTTCGAAATCCAGCTACGACTACGAAGAATTGCTGGCCTGCGCCCGCGGCGAGCTGTTCGGACCGGGCAATGCCCAGTTGCCTTACCCGCCGATGCTGATGTTTGACCGCATCACCGAGATCAGCGAAACAGGCGGGGCTTTCGACAAGGGCTTCATCCGCGCCGAATTCGACATCAAGCCGGACCTGTGGTTCTTTGCCTGCCATTTCATCGGCAATCCCATCATGCCTGGATGCCTGGGCCTCGATGCCCTGTGGCAGCTGACGGGTTTCTATCTCGGCTGGCTGGGCGAACCCGGCAAAGGCATGGCGCTGTCGACCGGCGAGGTCAAGTTCAAGGGAATGGTCACGCCCTCGGTTAAAAAGGTCGAGTATGGCGTGGAATTCAAACGTGTGATGCGTGGCCGGCTGGTGCTGGGCATCGCCGATGGTTGGCTAAAGGCGGACGGCGAACCCATATACGCGGCAACGGACCTGAAAGTCGGTCTGTCCAAGCAGTCGGCGGTCGCTTGACCGTCGCCCTGGCCGACTTCGTGGCCAGCATTCCTGGAAGGAGTTGCGAATGAGACGTGTCGTAGTCACAGGCCTCGGCATCGTGTCGTCGATCGGCAACAATGCCAACGAGGTGCAAGCCTCGCTGCATGACGCCAAATCCGGCATCAGCTTCTCCGACTCCTTCGCCGAGCACGGCTTCCGCTGTCAGGTCTGGGGCGCGCCGACGCTCGATCCCAGCGCCATGATCGATCGCCGCGCAATGCGCTTCCTGAGCCAGGGAGCGGCCTGGAACCATGTCGCCATGGACCAGGCGATCGCCGATGCCGGCCTTGGCGAGAGCGACATCACCAATGAGCGCACCGGCATCGTCATGGGCTCGGGCGGGCCTTCCACCCGCACCATCGTCGAGGCGGCCGAAACCACGCTCAAGAATGGCAGCCCCAAGCGCATCGGCCCATTCGCGGTGCCGAAGGCGATGTCGTCGACCGCGTCGGCGACGCTGGCCACCTGGTTCAAGATCCACGGCGTCAACTATTCGATCTCGTCGGCCTGTTCGACCTCGGCGCATTGCATCGGCAATGGCTACGAACTGATCCAGTGGGGCAAGCAGGACATGGTGTTCGCCGGCGGCCACGAAGATCTCGACTGGACGATGTCGGACCTGTTCGATGCCATGGGCGCCATGTCGTCGAAGTACAATGACAGGGCATCTGCCGCTTCCCGCGCCTATGACGTCGATCGCGACGGCTTCGTCATCGCCGGCGGCGCCGGCGTGCTGGTGCTCGAGGAACTGGAGCATGCCAAGGCGCGCGGCGCCAAGATCTATGCAGAGATCGTCGGCTACGGCGCCACCTCGGACGGCTTCGACATGGTTGCGCCCTCGGGCGAAGGCGCGGTCCGCTGCATGCGGCAGGCGCTGGCGACCGTCACCACCCCGGTCGACTACATCAACACCCATGGGACCTCGACGCCGGTGGGGGATTCCCGCGAAATGGGCGCGATCCGCGAGGTGTTCGGCGAGAAGATGCCCTTCATCACCTCGACCAAATCGCTGACGGGCCATTCGCTGGGCGCGGCCGGCGTGCAGGAATCCATCTATTCGATCCTGATGATGCAAGGCGGTTTCATCGGCGAAAGCGCCCATATCGAGACTCTCGACCCCGAATTCGAGGGCATGCCGGTGGTGCGAAAGCGCATCGACAACGCCAGGATCGACACCGTTTTGTCCAATTCCTTCGGCTTTGGTGGCACCAACGCAACGCTGGTTTTCCAGCGCTATTCCGCATAAGGCCACGTTTTTTCCACGAGGATTGGCGATCATGGACGGATTGATGAAGGGCAAGCGCGGGCTTGTCATGGGCGTCGCCAACGATCATTCGATCGCCTGGGGCATAGCCCGGAAACTGTCCGAACATGGGGCCGAACTTGCCTTCACCTACCAGGGTGACGCCTTCGGCCGCCGGGTCAAGCCGCTTGCCGACAAGCTCGGCGCGGCGCTGGTGGTTCCCTGCGATGTCGAGGACAGCGCCTCGGTCCACGCCACCTTCGAGACCTTGGGCAAGGCCTGGGGCGGGCTCGACTTCGTGGTCCATGCCATCGGCTTTTCAGACAAGAATGAGCTCAAGGGCCTCTACGCCGACACCAGCCGCGACAATTTCATCCGCACCATGGTCATCTCCTGCTATTCCTTCACCGAGGTCGCGCGCCACGCCGCGGCCCTGATGCAGGATGGCGGATCGATGATCACCCTGACCTATGCCGGTTCGGTGCGCGTCATGCCGAACTATAACGTCATGGGCGTCGCCAAGGCCGGCCTCGAGGCCAGCGTGCGCTATCTCGCCAACGATTACGGCCCGCGCGGCATCAGGGTGAACGGCATATCGGCCGGACCGGTGCGAACGCTTGCCGGCGCCGGGATTTCCGATGCGCGCCACATGTTCTCTTACCAGCAGCGCAATTCTCCGCTGCGCCGCACCGTGACCATCGACGAGGTCGGCGGCTCGGCACTCTATCTCCTGTCCGACCTCGCTTCCGGCGTCACCGGCGAAATCCACTATGTCGATTCCGGCTATCATATCGTTTCCATGCCGACGCTTGAGGAGCTGAAGCAGACGGATCGCGCGAGCGAATAGGCCATTTCGCGAAATAGTCTTTCTCCTGCGAAGAAATAATTCCCTTCCAATAAAATTGGATGCATTCGCGGAAACTCATTTTAAGGGCCTGTCGGCTATAGAGTCCCGCAATTTGGGGACTTTCAATGCCTGCCGTCAGCAACCCGAACCGCACACCGGTGTTCCGGCTGATCACCATAGCCAGTTCGGGCATTGGCAGTTTCATTCTCGGCATCTGGGGGCTGAAGCACGCGCTTGGCGACGGCTTTGCCGGCATGCCGGCGGACGTGATGGTGGCGATCATGGCTGCCCTTTGCGCATTGGCGGCGGCGGGAGCCGCGATGTCTTTCTTCGCCGGCGTCGATGAATCGGCTGATTTCGTCTTCAACGAAACCCAGTTCGACAAGCTGACCGGATTGCTGGCGCGTCCGGCGATGGTCGGCAAGATCGCCGAGGCAGCCTGCGCGACGAGCCGCACCGGGGCCCCGATGTTCCTCATCGACATCGACATCGACCGGTTCAAGCAGATCAACGACGCGATCGGCTACAGCCAGGGCGACGAATTGATCCGCGCCTTTACCAAGCGGCTGCAGGCCTGCGTGCCCGAGCGCGTGCAGATCGGGCGCATCGGCGCCGGCGAGTTCGCGGTGCTGCTTCCCGATCATCAGATTCAGGGAACGATGGAAGCTATGGTGGAGAGGCTCATCGACGAGATGATGGAGCCCTATGAGCTCAGCAGCCACCAGCAATCGGTGAGCCTGTCGGTGGGCATCGTGGCGATGCCCAAGGACGGCGTCGACCCGGTCCTCATCCTGCGCCGCTCCAACCTGGCGCTGCAAAATGCGCGCGCCAGGGGAGTCGGCAACTGGTCGGTCTTCGATACCGAGATGGGGCGGGTCGCCGATCATCGCCAATGGGTCGAATCCGAGCTGCACATCGCATTCGAGCGCGGTGATTTCGACCTTCACTATCAGCCGCAGCTGGACCTGCCGAGCGGCCGCATCGTCGGCTATGAAGCGCTGATCCGCTGGAACCATCCAGAACGCGGCATGATCCCACCTCTGGAGTTCATCCAGATCGCCGAGGAAACCGGCATGATCAATCCGATCGGCGAATGGGTTCTGCGCAAGGCATGCAGCGACGCCCGCCATTTACCCGACGACTGCTTCGTCGCCGTCAACATCTCGCCGGTCCAGTTCATGACCAAGGACTTCATCGGCCTCGTGCGCGACACGATGCGGACCACCGGCATCAAGCCCTCGCGGCTGGAGCTGGAAGTCACCGAGACGGCCATGATGCAGGACCGCGACCGCGCCGCCGCCATCCTGAAAGAGCTTGCCGATATGGGCATCTCGGTTGCCGTCGACGATTTCGGCACCGGCTATTCCAATCTCAGCTACCTGATCGATTTTTCATTCGGCAAGCTGAAGATCGACCGCTCCTTCGTCAGCCGCATCGATACGGATTCGAGCTCCGGCGCCGTCGTATCGACCATTGTCGGCCTCTCGCGAGCACTCGGCGTCAGTATCATTGCCGAGGGTGTCGAGACAGAGGACCAGGCGACACTGCTCAGGGCAGCCGGTTGCGAGGTGGTGCAAGGCTATCTGTTCGGCCGGCCGGCGCCGCTTGCGGTCATGGCCGGCGAGGGACATGTCATCGAGGATTCGAGGCGCGTCGCCAATCTGCACTGAGTGCCACGCTGTTGCGTGTCAGCGACGCGCGGAAAGAACCTTGAACATGCCGTCACGGGCGAGCTCGGCATGGCTGGAGAAGGCGGCGGCCAGTACCGGCTCGTAGGGCAGCTGGCGGTTCGCCACCATGTACAGCCGCGCTCCCGGCTTCAGCGCCTTTGCCGCTGCCCGGATCAGGCCGGCGCCGATCTCCGGTTCGGCCGCGCGGCTGCGATGAAAAGGCGGGTTCATGATGACCGCGTCGTAGCGACGCTCGACCGGCTCCCCCTGCAGGTCCGTCCAGAAGAAACCTTTCGCAACCGACTGGCTGGCCGTGGCAAGATTGGCTTTGGCGGCTTCGAGCGAAGCGAAATCCGCCTCATAGAGATCAAGTGCCGAGATGCCGGGCGAACGCGCTTCCATCTCCGCCGCCAGATAGCCCCAGCCGGCGCAGAAATCGGCGACATGGCCGCGCAGGTCGGCCGGAAGATGGTCCGCCAGCAACTTCGAACCGGCATCGACACGATCGAAGGAAAACATGCCGGGCGCCGTGCTGAAGCGGCCGTCGACCAGCCCGGCGGGATTGGCGGCACGCAGCGCTGCTGCCGTCTCCGTCCCGGCCGGCCGGCGAAGCCAGAAGGCGATGCCGTGATATTTGGGCAGATGGCCTTCGAGCGGCACAAGCTCGTCCATGCGCTTGCGCAGGCTGGCGATGCCATCATCCTTGCCGCCGGCAATGACGATCAATCCGCCCTCGGTGACGCGCTCCAGCGCATCCGCGATGCGCAGCTCGTTCTGGCCGCGATGGCGGCCCGCGAGCACCAGCGCGGCGTCAAAGCCATCGCCCTGCGTTTGCGGGGTGACAGTGAAGCCCGCGGCTTGCAGCGCGCGAAAATGCGGCCGGAAGCCTTGCACCACGTGCAGCTCGGCGTCGAAGTCCCGCGGTGTCCGCAAGCCGGATTCGGCCCCGAGAAAAAGCATGCGCTCGCCCTTTCGCGGCAAGGCGACCGCCTCGGCCTCGAATGGATGGAACAGCGTCTTCAGCACTTCAGCGGACATGCCTTTGCTCCATAAACGAAAACGGGCGCGACATGAGCCGCGCCCGCTTCGATTTTTCCGTTAGCCAGTTCAGGCGGCGTTTTCTTCGCTCTCGGCCTTCTTGTCGCGAACGATTTCCTTGCCGGTGGCCTGGTCGACGACCTTCATCGACAGGCGGACCTTGCCGCGCTCGTCGAAGCCCATCAGCTTGACCCACACCTTGTCGCCTTCCTTGACGACGTCCGAAGTCTTGGCGACCCGGTCGTTGGCAAGCTGCGAGATGTGGACGAGGCCGTCACGCGGGCCGAAGAAGTTGACGAAAGCGCCGAAGTCGGCGGTCTTGACGACCGTGCCTTCGTAGATTTCGCCGACTTCCGGCTCGGCGACGATGGTGTGGATCCACTTCTTCGCCGCCTCGATCTCCTTGGCGTTCGCCGAAGCGATCTTGACCGTGCCGTCATCCTCGATGTTGATCTTGGCGCCGGTCTTCTCGACGATCTCGCGGATGACCTTGCCACCGGAACCGATCACGTCGCGGATCTTGTCGGTCGGGATGTGCATGACCTCGATGCGCGGCGCGAACTCGCCGAGCTCGGCGCGCGCGCCGGACAGCGCGTGGCCCATTTCGCCGAGAATATGCTGACGACCGTCCTTGGCCTGGTCGAGAGCGATCTTCATGATCTCCTCGGTGATGCCCTCGATCTTGATGTCCATCTGCAAGGAGGTGATGCCGTTGGCGGTGCCGGCGACCTTGAAATCCATGTCGCCGAGGTGATCCTCGTCGCCCAGGATGTCGGAGAGCACGGCGAAGCGCTCACCTTCCTTGATCAGGCCCATGGCGATACCGGCGACCGGCTTGGCCAGCGGCACGCCGGCGTCCATCAGCGCCAGCGAGGTGCCGCAGACGGTTGCCATCGACGACGAGCCGTTGGACTCGGTGATCTCCGAGACCACGCGCAGCGTGTAGGGGAACTGGTCTGATGTCGGCAGCATCGGGCGGATGGCGCGCCAGGCGAGCTTGCCGTGGCCGATCTCGCGGCGGCCGGGCGAGCCCATGCGGCCGGTCTCGCCGACGGAATAGGGAGGGAAGTTGTAGTGGAGGAGGAACTTCTCCTTGTACATGCCGGTCAGCGAATCGACATACTGCTCGTCCTCGCCGGTGCCCAGCGTGGCGACGACCAGCGCCTGGGTCTCGCCGCGGGTGAACAGCGCCGAACCGTGGGTGCGCGGCAGGACGCCGACCTCGGATACGATCTTGCGCACGGTCTTCAGGTCACGGCCGTCAATGCGCGAACCAGTGTCGAGAATGTTCCAGCGCACGACCTTGGCTTGGAGCTCCTTGAACACGCTGCCGATCTGCTCGGAGGAATATTTCGGCTCTTCGCCTTCGGCCGGAGCGAAGGCCGCCTTGACCTTGGCCTTGACGGCGTCCACGGCGGCATAGCGCTTCTGCTTGTCGGTGATCTTGTAGGCGTCGCGAAGCTCGTCGCCGACGATCTTCAGCATCTCGGCTTCGAGAGCGGAATAGTCCGGCGCGGTGAAGTCGCGCGGGTCCTTGGCGGCGACTTCGGCCAGCTTGATGATCGCGTCGATCACCGGCTGGAAACCGCGATGGCCGAACATGACCGCGCCGAGCATCAGGTCTTCGCCGAGCTCCTTGGCTTCGGACTCGACCATCAGCACGGCGTCGGCGGTGCCGGCGACGATCAGGTCGAGCTTGGATTCCTGCATCTCGTCGACATGCGGGTTGAGCACGTATTCGCCGTTGATGTAGCCGACGCGGGCGCCGCCGATCGGGCCCATGAAGGGCACGCCCGACAGGGTCAGGGCCGCCGAGGTGGCGACGATCGACAGGATGTCCGGATCGTTCTCGAGATCATGCTGGACGACGGTGACGACGATCTGCGTGTCGTTCTTGTAGCCGTCGGCAAAGAGTGGGCGGATCGGGCGGTCGATGAGGCGCGAAACCAGCGTTTCCTTTTCGCTCGGACGACCTTCACGCTTGAAATAGCCGCCCGGGATCTTGCCGGCGGCGTAGGTCTTTTCCTGGTAGTTGACGGTCAGCGGAAAGAAGTCGAGGCCCGGCTTGGGCTCCTTCATCGAAACGACCGTGGCGAGAACCTTGGTCTCGCCGTAGGTGGCGAGCACGGCGCCGTCGGCCTGGCGCGCGATCTTGCCGGTTTCGAGGATGAGCGGGCGACCGCCCCATTCGATTTCCACTTTGTGGTGATTGAACATGTCTTGTCCTTCATATGAGGAAAGGGCCGCGCCGTTTCAGCGTGCGCGGGTGCCCTTTCCCCTGGCTTCCTTTCTCGGGCAGCCACGGGCAAGACAACGGGAAGCTCGATCCATGTCGGCCGGATGGCCGCGCGAGCGTCCTGCAATCCTGCCCCATGACCGTCCATGGGGTGGCTTCGAGGGGGCCCTCTGCACGCTCGAAACCGGATTTGGCCAATCGATCCGACTGGCCCTGCGCATGACCCCACAAGCAGCGGCTTGTGGAATGCGTCACGCGCAAACTCAACTTGTTGGAGCGTCCGTCCGGCATCCGGATGGGTGCGCGGCGCTCCAGTACCTGCATTCGAGATCGGATTGGTCCGGTGCTCAAATGCGCGACCGGCGGGCCCTTGTGAGGCCCGCCGGTCAATTCGTCAACGGCGCAGGCCGAGCTTCTCGATCAGCGTCTGGTAGCGCGTGTCGTCCTTGCGCTTGAGATAATCAAGCAGGCTTCGGCGCTGGGAGACGAGAGCGAGCAGACCACGGCGGGAATGGTTATCCTTCTTGTGGTCCTTGAAATGGTCGGTCAGGTTCTTGATGCGCTCGGAAAGGATGGCTACCTGAACTTCCGGAGACCCGGTGTCGCCCTTGGCGGTTGCGAATTCAGTCATCAATTCCTGTTTGCGCTCGGCAGTAATCGACATCGTGTTTTTCCTTATCTGTTCGAGGAAACGGGTCGCCCTCAGCCGGGATGTCGTCCAGCAGGGGCCGGTGCAAGCAGAGCGTCATAGCGCTAAGCTGCGGCGCATATAGTGCAATTCCCAAGAAAACACCAGCCCAATTCACGAAGCCGGCTTTTCACGCCAAAACGGCAAGTTATCCCTGTCAAAGCCATTTTTTCCATTTGAAGAAGGCAATCAGCCCAACCGCGACCACGGCCATGAACAGCAGCGACAAGGGATAGCCGTAATAGGCCTTCAGCTCAGGCATGTTCCAAGGCGACGTCTCCGGATCGAAATTCATGCCCCAGACGCCGACCAGAAACGTGAGCGGCATGAAGATGACCGAGACGATCGTCAGATAGGAAATGACGTCGTTGGTGCGTGCCTGGCTCAGCGACAGATGCATCTCGATCAGGCCGGTCAGCATGTCGCGCTGGTTCTCGACCAGCTCGATCAGCCGCAGCGCGTGGTCGAGCGTATCGTTCAGGAAGACCTTGGTTTCGGCCTTCACATAGGACACGTCGTTGCGGATCAGCGTCGCTAGCGCATCGCGCACCGGCCACAGCACCCCCTTCAGCACATTGGCGTCGTGCCGCAATCCATGAAGCTGCTGCATCTGATGCTTGTGCGGTGCGTGCAGCATCTGGTCCTCGATGCTGTCGACGAGTTCGCCGGCCGCCTCGATCGGCGGAAAGTAGCTATCGACGATGGCGTCGATCAGCGCATAGGCGAGATAGTCGGCGCCACGGGCGCGCAGCCGGTTCGGCGCCGAGCTTTCGATGCGCTTGCGCACCGGATCGAACGGATCGCCTTCGCGCTCCTGGAAGGTGACGACGAAATTCTTGCCAAGGAAAACGGCGATCTGCTCGTAGCGGTGGGAGGCGACGTCGTCGATCATCCGCACGACCACGAAAGCATGGTCTTCGTAGAAATCCACCTTCGGCCGCTGGCCCGTGTTGACGACGTCCTCCAGCGCCAGCGGATGCAGGCTGAAGATGCGGCCGATCTCCTTGATCAGCTCGATATTGGCCAGGCCGGTGCAGTCCAGCCAGATGACCGGCCACTTTTCGCAATTGGCATTGACGTCGTCGATGCTGGCATTGTCGATCGTTTTGGACTTTTGCGGCGAGATCAGGGTGAGCCGCAGTTCCGAGCGTCGCGCCGCGGGATCGGCGATCAGCGTTCCGGGCGATGCACCGACCGGCGGCCGCCTGGCCCTGAGCGGCGCCCGCGTCTTGATCGCCTCAACCTTTGCCATGCGGCCCCTCGGATAGATATCGCATAGAGATTAGACGAGGGCCCTCACCCGGCAAAGACCCGTTTGGGCTTGAACATGCCCTGCTCGATGGCGCCGATGGCCACCAGCTTGCCGCGCGCGGTCGCGCAGGCTTCCTCGGCCTCCACCGGCGCGTCGCGGCCGCGGATGATGACGGGATTGCCGAGGCGGATCTTCGTCGCCGCATCGTCGCTGATGGCTATCTGCGGCAGGCAGTCGAGTGCCGCCGAGGTGTCGACAAGCAGCGCGTCGATCGCGGCAAAATCGATCGGCGCTTCTATCGAATCGGGGGACGGTTGCTGCGTGCCATGACCCTGCTCGCCGAAGCGCGCCGCCTCCAGTTCGGCGACGGTGACGAAATCCTCGGCGGTGAACGGCTCGACCTCGATCCGGCGCAGTTCAGAAATATGGCCGAAGCAGCCGAGATCGCGGCCCATGTCGCGGGCCAGCGAGCGCACATAGGTACCCTTGCCGCATTCGACCTCGAAAACCGTGTGATCGGCCCCGTGCTCGACGATGTCGAGGCGGCCGATTTCGATCTCGCGCGCGGGAATGTCGACCGTCTCGCCGTCGCGGGCGAGATCATAGGCGCGTTCGCCCGCGATCTTGATGGCCGAGAATTGCGGCGGCGTCTGCATGATGACGCCGGTGTATTTCGGCAGCAGCGCCTGCACTTCGGCCTCCACGGGGCGCCGGTCGGAGTCCCTCGTCACCGGACCTTCGAGGTCGTCGGTCGAGCGCTCCTGCCCCCAGGCCACGGTGAAGCGGTAGATCTTGGCGCCGTCCTGGACGTAGGGCACGGTCTTGGTGGCTTCGCCGAGCGCGATCGGCAGCATACCGGAAGCGAGCGGATCGAGCGTGCCGGCGTGGCCGGCCTTCTCCGCCTGGAACAGCCACTTGATCTTGGAGACGGCCTCGGTCGAGCCCATGCCGACCGGCTTGTCCAGCACCACCCAGCCCGAGACCGGCCGGCCCTTCTTCTTGCCGCGGCGCGCCATTATTCGCTGTCCTTATCGTCGTCGTCCGCATCCAGATCGCGCGCCACTTCCGGCGATTTCAGGAGATCGTTGATCCTGGCGAAATTGTCGAAGGAGGTGTCGAGCCGGAAGCGAAACTCGGGCATGTACTTCATCTGCCGCAGCGCGCCGGAGACACGGCCGCGGATGAACTTGGCATGCTTGTTGAGCGCCTCGACCACCGCGCCGGCGTCCGTGGCGCCGAGCGGCGAGATGAAGGCGGTTGCGATCTTGAGGTCGGGCGACATGCGCACTTCCGACACCGAAACCACGGCATTCTCGACCAGCGGATCGATGATCTCGCCGCGCTGCAAGGTTTCGGACAGCGCATGGCGCACCTGCTCGCCGACGCGCAGCATGCGCTGGGATGGGCCTGATGTGGTCGAACGGGGCATTTTTTCTCGATCCTGAAAGCGTGGGGCGCGGGATAGGACCGTGCCTCATGTCTCAAATGTTTGCCAGGCGGCGGCCTCTCGGCCACCGCCTGGCATGACGGACGTCACACGAACTCAGAGCGTGCGGGTTACCATCTCGACGCGGAAGCACTCGATGATGTCGCCGACGCGCATGTCCTCGTAGTTCTGGAAGGCCATGCCGCATTCCTGGCCGCCCGGGACTTCCGAAACCTCGTCCTTGAAGCGCTTCAGCGTCTTCAGCGTGCCTTCGTGGATGACGACGTTGTCGCGGATCAGGCGCACGCCCGCGCCACGCTCGACCTTGCCTTCGGTGACACGGCAGCCGGCGATCTTGCCGACCTTGGTGATGTCGAATATCTCGAGGATCTGCGCATTGCCGATGAAGGTCTCGCGACGCTCCGGCGAGAGCATACCCGACAGAGCCGCCTTCACGTCATCCACGAGGTTGTAGATGATCGAGTAGTAGCGGATCTCGATGCCAGCGGCCGCGGCAGCGGCGCGTGCCTGCACATTGGCGCGGACGTTGAAGCCGATGATCGCCGCGCCCGACGTCTCCGCCAGTGACACGTCGCTTTCGGTGATGGCGCCGGCGCCGGCATGGACGATGCGCGCACGCACCTCGTCGGTGCCGAGCTTGTCGAGCGCTGCGTTGATCGCCTCGATCGAACCCTGCACGTCACCCTTGATGACCAGCGGGAACTCCTTCAGTCCGCTCGTCTGCAGCTGCGACATCATCTGTTCGAGCGAACCGCGCTGGCCGGCATGACGGGCAACCGCCTTCTCGCGGGCCAGACGCTGGCGGTACTCGGTGATCTCGCGGGCGCGGGCCTCGTTGTTGACCACGGCGAAGCGGTCGCCGGCCTGCGGCGTGCCCTGGAGGCCGAGCACCTCGACCGGCATCGCCGGCGGCGCTTCCTTGACGTGTTCGCCACGATCGTCGACCAGCGCGCGCACCCGGCCCCATTCATTGCCGGCGACAAGGATGTCGCCCGGCATCAGCGTGCCGGTCTGCACCAGCACGGTGGCGACGGGGCCACGGCCCTTGTCGAGCTGCGCCTCGATGACGACGCCCTCGGCGGTGCGGTCCGGATTGGCCTTGAGGTCGAGGATTTCGGCCTGCAGCAGGATCGCTTCGAGCAGCTTGTCGAGATTGGTGCCCTTGGTCGCCGACACTTCGACGTCCAGCACCTCGCCGCCCATCGATTCCACGAACACTTCGTGGCGCAACAGCTCGGAGCGCACTTTCTGCGGATCGGCGTCATGCTTGTCGATCTTGTTGATCGCCACGATGATCGGAACGCCGGCCGCCTTGGCATGGCTGATCGATTCGATCGTCTGCGGCATCACGCTGTCGTCGGCCGCCACCACCAGGATGGCAATGTCGGTGGCCTGGGCGCCGCGGGCGCGCATGGCCGTGAAGGCGGCGTGGCCGGGCGTGTCGATGAAGGTGATCTTCTGACCGTTCTTCTCGACCTGATAGGCGCCGATATGCTGGGTGATGCCGCCGGCCTCGCCGGAGACGACATTGGCGTTGCGGATCGCGTCGAGCAGCGAGGTCTTGCCGTGGTCGACATGCCCCATGATGGTCACGACAGGCGGCCGCGACACCAGGTCTTCCGGACGGTCGGCGATGTTGAACAGGCCTTCCTCGATGTCGGACTCGGCGACGCGGCGGACCGTGTGGCCGAATTCGGTGGCGACCAGTTCCGCCGTGTCGGCGTCGATGACGTCGCCCGGCTTCAGGATCTGGCCCTGCTTCATGAAGAACTTGACCACATCGACGGCGCGCTCGGACATGCGCTGCGCCAGTTCCTGGATAGTGATGGTTTCGGGCAGGATCACTTCGCGCATAACCTTCTCGCGCGGCTCATTGTGCATCGCGCGCTTGAACTTTTCCTGGCGGCGGCGCATCGACGACAGCGAACGGGCCCGCGCATCCTCGTCGGAAAGCGCGGAGTTCAAAGTCAGCTTGCCGCGACGGCGGTCTTCCTCGCCCTTGGTCGGCTTGGCCGGACGCGCCACTTCGGGCGTCACCAGACGGCGCACCGGCGCACCGGCGCCAGTCCGCTTCGGCTTGACCTCTTCTTCCTCGTCGGCGGTCGCCAGTTCGGCGGCCTGCGGCGCGCGGCGACGCGCCTCTTCCTCGGCGCGGCGGCGGGATTCGGCCTCGGCCTGCAACCGCGCTTCTTCCTCGGCCTGGCGGCGTGCGGATTCCTCGCGCTCGCGCTTGCGGCGCTCCTCATCCTCGGCGCGGCGCTTGGCTTCCTCGACGGCGCGCTGGCGGTCCTCGACCTCGCGCGCTTTGGAGCCTTCGAGCGCCCTGCGGCGCGCTTCCATTTCGCTGCGCGACAGTTCGTTCAACACCATGCCGCTGCGCTCGACCGGTGCCGGCGGAGGTGGAGGCGGCGCCTTGGGTGCCTCCTGCACGACGGGAGCCGCCGCGACCGCCGGCTTCGGGGTGAACACGGGTGCCGCCACCGCCGGCTCCGGCTTGTCGCCGGGCAGCGAGAATTTGCGCTTCTTGGTCTCGACCACGACCGACTTGGTGCGGCCGTGCGAGAAGTTCTGGCGCACGGTGCCCTGTTCCATGCCGGGGCGCTTCAGCGTCAAGGTCTTCTTCGGCGTAACACTCAACGTCTTGTCGTCGCCCGATTTCGTATCGCTCATTCCATATCCTCTGCGGCCTCATCTTCGTCAGCAACGGCCGCAAGCATTGCCAGATCGTCCGGGGTACCGCCCCGATATCGGTCGAGCGCAACCATGCGCTTCTGGACCGCCTTACCCGCGTCTCCCGCGAGGACGGCAGCATGTATCACATTTGTACCCCCCAATGCCAAGCTCAACTCGGCCTCGGAGAAAAGTTTGTAGGCAAGGATGGAGGGGCCGCCAATATGGACGGTCGCCCGCCGCGCCTGGCTGATCTTGCGCACGCCATCGTCTGAGGCTTCGGTCGCGTGGAGCACGAAAAGCGCCAATCCACCGCGCACCGCGCTCTCCACCTTGGTGGCGCCCAGCGCGATCGCCCCTGCCTTGCGAGCGAGACCCAGCATGCCAAGGGCGGATCTGGAAAGCAGCCCATCGACCATGCCGCCGAGATCGGGCGGCACGACCACCTGTGCCTTAAAGGCGCGGCTAAAAAGGTTCTTGGCCGCCGCCTTGTCGATATGTAGGCGGTCGGCGCTCACCCAGCAACCACGGCCGGGCAGATTTCTCTTGAGATCCGGAACGACGGCCGAATCCGGGCCGACGACGAACCGGATCAGTTCATCCGGTTCGGCCTGCTTGCGGGTGACGATGCAGGTGCGATCGTTCATCTCGTCCAAGGGCGGTTTCTGTGCGATGCGGTTTCACCTCACGCACCAACGGCTTCGTCAGCCGGCGCTTCTTCGGCTGCAAGCTCGTCTTCGGAAATCCAGCCGGCCTTGAGACGGGCCGCGAGCACCATCTGCTCGGCATCGGCGCGCGAAACGCCATGATCGGCCAGCACGCCCGGATACACCTTGGTCTCGCCGTCCTTGCGTTCCTTCCAGCCGGTGAGGTCGTCGGCGGCATAGCCGGCGAAATCCTCGATCGTCTTCACGCCGTCCTCGCCGAGCGTCACCATCATGGCGGTGGTGATGCCGGGGATTTCGCGCAGCTCGTCCTTGACGCCCAGCGCCTTGCGCTTTTCGTCGTGCTCGGCTTCGATCTTCTCCAGATATTCGCGGGCCCGGGTCTGGATCTCCGAGGCGGTATCCTCATCGAAGCCGTCGATCGAGGCGATTTCGCCGGCATCGACATAGGCGACTTCCTCGACGCTGGTGAAGCCTTCGGAGGCGAGCACCTGGCCGACCATCTCGTCGACGTCGAGAGCTTCCATGAACAGCGCCGAGCGCTCGACGAATTCCTTCTGGCGGCGCTCGGATTCCTCGGCCTCGGTCAGGATGTCGATATCCCAGCCGGTGAGCTGCGAAGCGAGGCGCACATTCTGGCCGCGGCGGCCGATGGCCAGCGACAGCTGGTCGTCCGGCACCACCACTTCGATGCGCTCGGCGTCTTCGTCGAGCACGACCTTGGCGACTTCCGCCGGCTGCAACGCATTGACGATGAAGGATGCGGCCGAGGGCGACCACGGAATGATGTCGATCTTCTCGCCCTGCAATTCGGCGACGACCGCCTGGACGCGGCTGCCGCGCATGCCGACGCAGGCGCCGACCGGATCGATCGAGCTGTCGCGCGAGATGACGGCGATCTTGGCGCGCGAACCGGGATCGCGGGCGACCGACTTGATCTCGATAATGCCGTCATAGATCTCCGGCACTTCCATGGTGAAGAGCTTGGCCATGAACTGCGGATGGGTGCGCGACAGGAAGATCTGCGGGCCGCGCTGCTCACGGCGCACGTCGTAGACATAGGCGCGGACGCGATCGCCATATTTGTAGTTTTCGCGCGGGATCAGCTCGTCGCGGCGGATGATCGCTTCGCCACGGCCGAGATCGACGATGACATTGCCGTATTCGACGCGCTTGACGGTTCCGTTGACGATCTCGCCGATGCGGTCCTTGTATTCGTCATACTGGCGGTCGCGCTCGGCCTCGCGCACCTTCTGCACGATGACCTGCTTGGCCGACTGGGCGGCGATGCGGCCGAAATCCATCGGCGGCAGCTGTTCGGCGATGAAGTCGCCGAGCTGGGCGTCGGGATTGCGCTCGCGCGCCGAGGAAATGGCGATCTGCGTGGCATAGTCGTCGACCTTCTCGACCACTTCCATCAGCCGCTGCAGCTTCATCTCACCGGTGTTGGGGTTGATGTCGGCGCGGATGTTGGTCTCCTGGCCATAACGCGAGCGTGCCGCCTTCTGGATCGCATCAGCCATGGCGGCGATGACGATCGACTTGTCGATCGACTTTTCACGCGCGACCGCATCGGCAATCTGCAGCAGTTCAAGTCTGTTGGCGCTTACAACCATGTTTTTTCTCCCGAGCCTGTTTGCCGGCCCCTGGGGCCTGGCAGCTCAATCAACTTTCCTGTTCGTGTTCTTCCGTAGCGCCCGGTTCCGTACCCTCCGGTACGTCGTCGTCCGGTTCGCCGCGGCGTTTCTTGGCTTCCTTGCGCGCCCTGTTGTCCTTCGACAACGCATCACGGATGAGGTCGTCGGTCAGGATCAGCCGGGCTTCGGCAATGGCGTCGTAGGGCACGCGCACTGTCGGCTCCTCACCGTAGGCCGCCTTGTCGCGCTCGATCAGCACATCGTTCTCACCGGCTTCGGCGATCTTGCCCTTGAAGCGCTTGCGATCCGCGACAACGACCGATGTTTCCATCTTCACCAGATGACCGGTCCAGGTCACGAAATCCGATTTGCGCACCAACGGCCGGTCGATGCCGGGCGATGAGACTTCGAGATGATACGCCTTCTCGATGGGATCGTCGACGTCGAGCGCCGGCGACACCGCACGGCTCACCTCTTCGCAATCCTCGACGGTCATGGTGCCGTCCTCGCGCTCAGCCATGATCTGCAGCGTCAGCCCGTTCTGGCCGGACAGATGCACGCGTACAAGGCGAAAGCCGATGCCGCGCAGCACCGGCTGGACGATCAGCGCGATGCGCGCATCGATGCCGCTTTCGCGGATGATGCGATCGTCGCTCTCGCTTGCCGTTGACGTCATTCGATTCCTGTCGATCATTCTCTAGCCGTCGGCAGGTAATAAAAAAGAGCGGGACCGGGTGGACCCACTCTTCGTCATACCGACCAAGAATTTGAGGCTGATATAAACGATCCGCCCCGGTGTTTCAAGCCCGCCGTCCCAACTGAGCGCATGTCCGGTGCATTGGGCTTGCGCCAGGTGCATGCCATCCATGCGGCAACGGCCCTTGTTGGTCCTCAAGCCGCGCTCCTATCTATGTTGCATTGCACAAAACGATAGCGATAGCGCGTCACCGCACGCGAAAGGACATGACAATGAACAGCCGCAAGGTTTTTTCCGCCATAGGCGATCTCTTCACCACATTCGGCAGCGCCGTAGCCGCGTCGCGGGCGGTGGAAGCCAGCCGCAAGCCGCACGCCCAGGATCTGCGCAGGCTCGGCATGGATCCGACGGCTTTCGACAAGATCGGCCGTTTCTGAACTCCGGCCAACGGGCGACATTCGATTTCTGTGTCCCCGCAACAATTGAAGATCGCCCCCCTCACGAAGGGCGCCTGGATCCTGATGCCCAATCCCGATGCCTGGGACCTGATGCCTAGGTCCTGATGAAGGTAAGATAGGCCGGCCGCCTGCCCTCGCGGACGGCTTTCGCCTCGTAGCGGGTGCCTGGCCAGCCATCGTAGGGGCGATGCCAGTCGACGGCCTCTGCAGCCTGCCAGGCGAAACCGCCATGCGCGCGGCAATGCAGCAGGGTCCAGTTCACATAGGTGTCGATGTCGGAAGCGAAACGGAATTCGCCGCCACGCTTCACAACGCGTGCGAAACGCTCGAGATTGACCGGGCTGACGAAACGGCGCTTCCAGTGCTTCTTCTTCGGCCACGGATCGGGATAGAGCAGGTCGATGCCATCGAGCGAGGCCTGCGGCAGCCAGTCGAGCAGCCGCGTGGCGTCGTCGTCGTAGACCCTGAGGTTGGCCAGCGGCTTTTCCCGCACCGCCATCATCATCTTGGCCATGCCGTTGACGAAGGGCTCGACACCGATAAAGCCGGTCATCGGCGCTTCGGTCGCGCGATGCAGGAGATGCTCGCCGCCGCCAAAGCCGATTTCGAGGCGAACGGCGGAAACATCGGCTTCGAACAGAGCCCGCAGATCCGACGGCGCCTCGGTCGTCAGATCGAGCCGATAGGCGTCGAGGCCGCTTTCCAGCGCCGCCGCCTGCTGCGGGCGAACCGGCTTGCCGCGCCGACGGCCGAAGAAGGCTTCTGTCGCGCGGCTTGGCCTGTCCCCGGAACTCATCGGCTGATCAAGGTCCTGTCGCCGCCCTCAGGCAGCGACAGCATCCTTGAGCGCCTTGGCGAGATCGGTCTTTTCCCAGGAAAAAGATCCGTCGCGGCCGGCCTTGCGGCCGAAATGACCGTAGGACGAGGTCTTGGCGTAGATCGGCTTGTTGAGGTCGAGGTGGCGGCGGATGCCGGACGGCGACAGGTCCATCACAGTGCGCAGCGCCTCCTCGAGCCTTGCCTCGTCGACCTTGCCGGTGCCGTGCAGGTCGACATAGACCGACAAGGGCTGGGCGACGCCGATGGCGTAGGAAAGCTGGATGGTGCAGCGGTCGGCAAGTTTCGCCGCCACAACGTTCTTGGCCAGGTAGCGCGCCGCATAAGCGGCCGAACGGTCGACCTTGGTGGTGTCCTTGCCCGAGAAAGCGCCGCCGCCATGGGGTGCGGCGCCGCCATAGGTGTCGACGATGATCTTGCGGCCGGTCAGCCCGGCGTCGCCATCAGGCCCGCCGATAACGAACTTGCCGGTCGGATTGATGTACCACATGCAATCGTCGGCGATCTTGAGGTCACCCAATGCCTCGCGGATATAGGGCTCGACGACCTTGCGCACCTTCTTGGAATCCCAGCTCGCATCGAGGTGCTGGGTCGACAGCACGATCTGCGTCGCTTCGGCGGCCTTGCCGTCGATATAGCGGACGGTGACCTGGCTCTTGGCGTCCGGCCCGAGCTTGCCTGCATCGCCGTTGTTCTGGTGGCGGGCGGCGGCCAGAAGTTCGAGGATCTTGTGGCTGTAGTAGATCGGCGCCGGCATCAGGTCCGGCGTCTCGCGGCAGGCATAGCCAAACATGATGCCCTGGTCGCCGGCACCCTCCTCGCCCTGGCGGTCGGAGGCATTGTCGACGCCTTGGCCGATGTCGGGCGACTGGCCATGCAACAGAACGTCGATCTTGGCCTTTTTCCAGTGGAAGCCGGCCTGCTCATAGCCGATCTCGCGGATCGCCTTGCGGGCGACCGACTTGAACTTCGCCGGGTTGACGACCGGATGGCCGGCGGCATCCCTCAGGATGTTGCCTTCCTTGTCCTTCTTCAGCAGCGTCTCGGGAACGCGCACCTCGCCGGCGATGACGACGCGGTTGGTGGTCGCCAGCGTCTCGCAGGCGACGCGGACTTTCCACGGATCCATGCCCGTCTTCTTGGCCTCACGGTAGACCAGGTCGACGATCTCGTCGGATATCCGGTCACAGACTTTGTCGGGATGGCCCTCGGCAACGGATTCCGAGGTAAAGAAGTAGTTCTGCCGCGTCACGGGTGTCCCCTCTTGAAAAAACGATCGGCAGGCTGCCGATTTGGCGCGCCACGTGTTAGCGGGGCGAAGCGCCGCTCGTCAAGCGGTGCCGCCCTTCTGGCATGAATGTCGATGTCGATATTTTGTACCACCAGCGGCCGAAATGCCGCCGGTCGAGTCCTGTTGCGGATCAGTCGGAATCTTCGGACGCCAGCGACTTCACCAGGTCTATGATCCTGCGACGCACCTTGACGTCGGCGATCTTAACGAAGGCCCGGTTGAGTTGAAGGCCCTCCGGGCTGCCGCAGAATTCCACGGCGAAAGCCATCGAAGCATCCTCCGCGAAACCGCGGCCGGCCGGGCTCTCCTGGCCCGGCGCATCCTCGAAAAAGAAGGCGACAGGCACGCCGAGTATGGATGCTATCGCCTGCAGGCGGCTTGCGCCGACCCGGTTGGTGCCCTTTTCATATTTCTGTATCTGCTGAAATGTGATGCCGAGGTTCTCGCCTAGTTTTTCCTGGCTCATTCCCAACATATTGCGGCGAAGCCGGATGCGACTTCCAACATGGATGTCGATCGGATTCGGTTTCTTCTTGTTATCTTCTGTCATTTTTTCCTCGCCGAATTTTTTCGGCTTTGTGATTTTTTTCCTACCCAAACAAAGCCGGAGGCGACTGCCCCAACAGAACGATCCACCGGCTTCGAGAAATTTTCAGGCGTTACAGTATGAGTTTCTAATGTGTCGACTGTCAATTCACCCGTAGCCTTTGCCTTACATTGAACAGGACGGCAGCCAGGGCAAACAGCAACATGATCAGCATTCCGTTAATGCGCAGCTGGCCGGCGGACACGACCGCTTGCCGCGAGATTGGCACACGGACGTCGATGGCCCCGCGCGCGTCGATCGCCAGCGCATCGACGATGCGCCCCCGTGGGTCGACAACCGCCGAGATGCCGTTGTTGGCCGCACGCAACAAGGGCAACCCGTTCTCCACCGCGCGAATCTGAGCCTGCCTGAAATGCTGATAGGGACCCGGCGTATCGCCGAACCACGCATCGTTGGTAACGTTGACAATAAGCTGCGCTGACGTTGCGTCAACCGCCACCAGTTCGGGAAAGATCACTTCGTAACAGATGAAGGGCAAGGCGCGGACGCCATCCGGCAGCGTGATCGCATGCCGCTCATTGCCTGCCGTGAAGGTCACCGGGCCAGCGACCAGTTGTTCGATGCCGAAACGATCGAGCAGGTCGGCGAAAGGCAGGTATTCGCCGAACGGCACCAGATGGACCTTGTCGACGGCGTCAGCGATTTCGCCCTTGTCGTTGATCGCCACCACGGAGTTGTAGTAGCGGCTGCCGGCACCGGCCGCCGCACCGCCTTCCTCGCGCACGACGCCGGCGATCAGCATCTGGCCGGCGTCCAGCATGTCGCCCAGTGCGGTCAAAGCGTCCGGCCGCTCGGTGAGGAGGAACGGGACCGAGGTTTCGGGCCACAGGATCAGTTGCGGCTTTTCATGGCCGGGGTCCGGCGCCTTGGCCGACAGGCCTATCAAGGTGGCGAAGATACGGTCGCGCACCGAGGCGTCCCACTTTTCCGAAAGGTCGACGGCCGGCTGGACGATGCGCACATCGATCGTGCGGGCCTCAGGCGCGGCCGGAGCGTTGAGCCTGAGATAGCCGAAGCCGGCATGAGCGGCGACGAGCACGACAAGCAGCGCGACGCCAAGACGAAGATGCGTGCGCGCCGCCAGCAGCGCCGGCAGCGAGAAGACGAACACGGCGAGCACGTTCATGCCGACCATCCCGGTGACCGAGACGCTCTGCATCAGCAGGGGCACCGGCATCGCCGCGTAGCCGATCGCATTCCAGGGAAAGCCGGTGAACAGGAAGCCGCGCAGCCACTCGGCCAGCCCGAATGCGGCGGCCAGGGCCGCGATGCGGCCGATGTCGTTGCTCCACAGGAGCCGGGCGACCATGGCCGCAAAGCCGTAGAAGAAGGCCAATGCAAAGGGGATGCCGACCACCGCGAAAGGCAGCGCCCAGGCGAAACTGTCGGCCTCTACAAGCAGGGCCGAGCCGATCCACCACAGGCCGGCGAGGAAATAGCCGAAGCCGAACCACCAGCCGACGGCAAAGGCCGGCCGCAGCCGCGCAAACAGGCTGCCCGAGGCCTCACCGGTCGCCCCGTCGAGCAGCCAGACCAGCAGCGGAAACGAAATGAAACAAGCGGCAAAGAAATCGTACGGCGCCTGGCCGAGCACCGCCAGGGCGCCCGCGAGGAACGCCACGAGCGCACGCCGCCAACCCCAAAACAGAATTATCCGGCCGGCCAGGCGGTTCATGCATTGTTCCGAGTCGTGCGAATCACGGCAGCAGATTTATCAGGCCGCGGCCTGCGCTCCAAACTTCGGGTGGTCTGCCGTGAAACCCACTCACCACTGCTGGAGCGCATCGCGTTTGAACTGATCAGACGACGCGCCTTAGGTCTTTGTTTTTGTGCATGTCCTCCTCCCAAAACCGAAGTTACTTAGGGCGACATGGATCAGCGGTGCCACCCTTCTATGCGCACGTCGCCGAGCCGTTCGGCCTCTTCCAGCGGAACGGAGCGGATGGTCTGGGTGAAGGTCCAGACATGGCCCTCGGGATCGCGCGCCCGATACTGGCGCTCGCCGTAGAACTGGTCCGCCGGCTCATGGATTATACCGGCACCCGCCGTCCGCGCCTGCTCGCAATGTGCATCAATGCCGTCTTTCAGCCTGACATAGACCGACTGCGTGTTCTTGCCCGAGACCGAGGCCGGGCTGGCGACGTAGTCGCTCCATTCGGAATCGACAATGATGTAGCAGTCGCCGAACCGCATCTCGGAATGGACGAGCTTGCCGTCGGCATCGCTGACCACCATGCTGCGCTCGAAGCCGAAAGCTGCCTCCAGCCAATCCAGCGCGGCCCGCGGATCCCTGTAGAACACGCCGGATCCCAAGGCGGCGTGCTTGAAGGGGTCTTCGGTCATCCGCAGGCGCTTAAGCCTGCTCGGTGCGCGCCGCGGCGCGGCGGCGACGTTCGCCCTTCTGGTTCTGCACGATGCGCACGCGCTTGACGCGGCGCGGATCGGCGTCGAGCACATGGAACTCGAAGCCAGGGATGGCCTGCACCACCTCGCCGCGCGCCGGCACCCGGCCAAGCGTGTTGAAGATCATGCCGCCGATGGTGTCGACATACTCGCCATGTTCGCCGGCGGCGAAATCCCCGCCGATCATCTTGGCAACCTCGTCGATCTCGGCCTTGCCGTCGACGACGAACACGCCTTCACCGGTCTGGGTGATCATCGGCTCGTCGTCGTCGTGCTCGTCCTCGATGTCGCCGACCACCATCTCGACGATATCCTCGAGCGAGACGAGCCCGTCGGTGCCGCCATACTCGTCGATGACCAGCGCCATCTGCGTGCGGGTCGTCTGCATGCGGCCCATCAGATCGGAGGCCAGCATGGACGGCGGCACGAACAGCACCGGCCGGATCAGGTTCAGTTCGCCTATGGTGCGCGAGAGGTCGACCTGGGTGAGGTCGAGAACCGTGGCGGCGGGTGTCTTCCTGGTCGCCCGGCCTTTCCTGACGCGCGCAATCTTGGTGATATGGGCCAGCACGTCGCGGATATGGACCATGCCGCGCGGGTCGTCGAGCGTCTCGGCATAGACCGGCATGCGGGAATGGCCGGACTGCTCGAACATGCCAAGCAGATCGCCAAGCGTGGTCGTGATCTCGACCGCCTCGATGTCGGCGCGCGGCACCATGACGTCCTCGACGCGCACCTCGCGCAGCCGCAGGATGTTGTTGAGCATGGCGCGTTCGCCCGGCGAAAAGGATTCGACATCGCTCGTCGTCTCGGCGAGCGCGCCGGCGATCTCCTCGCGCAGGCTGGTTCCGTTGCGTTGCCTGAACAGGCCCAGAACGCGGTTGAACAGGGAAGGCCCGGCAGGCGACGGCTCACTGGCAGCGCTGCCGGTGTTGGCAACGCCAGGGGTAATGGTACTCGGACTTGATCCCTCTTCCGACGTATCGGAAGCCTTGGTCGCACTGCCGGCGTCGGGGCGGACGGCAGTTTCAGGTTTGTCGTTCATCTTCGTCCGTCAATTGGTTAGAAGTAGTTACGCGTAGGGATCGGGAATGGCAAGTCTGGCGAGCGCGGCGCGCTCGACGGCCTCCATCTCCTCGGCCTCGGCATCGGTCTCGTGATCATGGCCCATGAGATGCAGCAGGCCGTGGATGACGAGATGGGAAATATGGTTCTCCAGCGGCTTGTCTTCCAGTGCCGCCTCGCGCGCCACCGTCTCCGCGGCCAGCACGATATCGCCGAGCATCGGCGGCAGGGGACCGCCCTTGGGGAAAGGAAATGCCGGAAAAGACAAGACGTTGGTCGGCTTGTCCTTGCCGCGCCAGCCGGCATTGAGCGCCTGGACATGGGCATCGTCGGAAAAAACGACGCTGAGTTCGGAATGGCCAGCCGCACCCGTCTCGGCGAATGCCGCGGCGGCGGCGGCGCCGACCAGCCGAACAAGCTCGGCTTCGTCCGGCCAATGCCCGGCCTCGACCGTCAGATCGACGTCGACGGGCAGCGGCGGAGCCGGCCCGTTCGGCGTTTCGGGCTCAACCATGAGGTCGCTCGATCAAATCAGCCTTCGGTCCCCAGGCCGCGGGCGAGCTTGCCGTCGCGGTCGTAGGCCTTGACGATCTCGGCGACCAGAGGATGCCTGACGACGTCGCCTTCATTGAAGCGGACCGTCACCATGCCGGTCACACCGTCGAGAATCCGGAGCGCCTCGACAAGGCCGGACTTGGTGTTCTGCGGTAGGTCGATCTGCGTCGGGTCGCCGGTGACGATCATGCGCGAGTTTTCACCCAGACGAGTGAGGAACATCTTCATCTGCATCGGCGTGGTGTTCTGCGCCTCGTCGAGGATGACGGCGGCATGCGCCAGCGTGCGGCCGCGCATGAAGGCAAGCGGCGCGATCTCGATCACCTCGGCGGTGATGGCGCGTTCGACCTTGTCGGCCGGCATCATGTCGTAGAGCGCGTCGTAGAGCGGCCGCAGATAGGGATCGACCTTCTCCTTCATGTCGCCGGGCAGGAAGCCCAGCCGCTCGCCGGCCTCGACGGCAGGCCGCGACAGCACGATGCGCTCGACCATGCCTCGTTCGAGCAGCATCGCCGCATGCGCCACCGCCAGGTAGGTCTTGCCGGTACCGGCCGGGCCGATGCCGAACACCAGTTCCGAGCGCTCCAGCGCCCGCATATAGGCGTCCTGCGTGAGCGAACGGGCGTAGATCGTCTTCTTGCGCGTCGATATCTGGGCGGCCGAAACCTTGCCCTTGCGCTCCAGCGTCGGCAGCGTGAGCTGGTCATCGGCGGCGACCGCCATGCGCACGGCGCCGTCGACATCGGACTGGCCGATATCCACCCCCTTCTGGAGGATGCCGTAGAGGTTGTCCAACGCGCGGCGGGCCTGCTCGGCGGCGGAAGCCGACCCCTTGATGGTCAGCTGGTTGCCGCGCGAGCGGATGTCGACGCCCAGTTTCTGCTCGAGCCGGGCGAGGTTCTCGTCGAACTGGCCGTAGAGGGCGCTGGCAAGCTTGTTGTTGTCGAAAGTCAGTACGATGTGCGCCATGTCAGAAGCCCCAGATGCCGGTACCGGGGGCAGGTTCTTCAGCTCCGCTGCGCTCAACCGTCTCTCCTCATCTGCCGAGGTCATCAGACCAATTCGGCGAACAGGCTATTGTAACCCGTCTTCGTGATTCGCACCTGGATAATGTCACCGATTTCGCCGGCCTTTTCATCAACAATAACGGGCTGAAGCCAAGGTGAGCGTCCGACCTTCTGGCCGGCCTGGCGACCTGGCTTCTCGATCAGCGTATCTATGGTGCGGCCGACGAGACTCAAGCCGAAATCCTGCTGCTGCTTCAAAAGCAGCGCCTGGAGCCGCTGCAAACGCTCGTCCTTGACCGCTTCCGGCACATGGCCGGCCATCTCGGCGCCCGGCGTGCCGGGGCGCGGCGAATATTTGAACGAAAAGGCCGAGGCGTAGTTCACCTGGCGCACCAACTCCATCGTCGCCTCGAAATCCGTCTCGGTCTCGCCGGGGAAACCGACGATGAAATCGCCCGACAGCGCGATATCGGGCCGCACGGAACGGATGCGGTCGAGCAGCGCCAGATAATCATCCGCCGTGTGCCTGCGGTTCATCGCCTTCAGGATGCGGTCGGACCCGGATTGCACCGGCAGATGCAGATACGGCATCAATGCCGGCAGGTCGCGATGGGCCGCTATCAACTCGTCGTCCATGTCGCGTGGATGGCTCGTGGTGTAGCGCAGGCGCGCCAGCCCGGGAATTTCGGCCAGCCTGAACAGAAGGCGGCCAAGGCCCCATTCCTCGCCGTTTTCGCCCTGCCCATGCCAGGCATTGACGTTCTGGCCAAGCAGCGTCACCTCGCGCACCCCGGCTTCCGCCAGGCGCTCGGCTTCGGCGACGATCTGTGCCACCGGCCGCGACACTTCGGACCCCCTGGTGTAGGGCACGACGCAGAAGGTACAGAACTTGTCGCAGCCCTCCTGGACGGTGAGAAAGGCGGTGACGCCGCGCTTGATCACCTCGGCGCGCTTCGGCTGCGGCAAGTGCTCGAACTTGTCCTCGATGGCGTAGTCGGTTTCGACGATCTTCTCGCCGCCGCGCACCCTGGCCAGTACGTCCGGCAGCCGGTGATAGGTCTGCGGGCCGATGACCAGGTCGACGGCGGGCGAGCGGCGGATGATCTCGGCCCCTTCGGCCTGCGCCACGCAACCGGCGACGCCGATCAGCAATTCGCGGCCGGCGGCGGCGCGTTCGGCCTTCATTTCGCGAATGCGGCCGAGCTCGGAATAGACCTTTTCAGCCGCTTTTTCCCTGATGTGGCAGGTGTTTAGCAGCACCAGGTCGGCTTCGCCGATGGTCTGCGTCGCCGTGTAGCCGTCGGCGGCCAGCGCATCTGTCATGCGCTGCGAATCATAGACGTTCATCTGGCAGCCATAAGTCTTGACGAAGACCTTTTTCGCTGCCGCGGAAATCACTGCCTGCTGTCCAGCCGCAGTGCCGATGTCGTCGCTTTCAACCGTGTTCAAGTCCATCCGGCGGCTTCTAACGCCTTTCCGCGACAAAAAACAGACGATTCTGCCTGGGGGCCTTCGGTTCAGCGGCTCGGGCGCGGCGCGGCCAGTGCCGCCTGCATCATTTCGCGCACGCGGCTTTCCATCAGCTTCGCCGTTTCCTTCCGGTTCGACCCCTTGGCGAAGGCAATCGGTTCGCCGAAATGCACCTCGACATCGAGCGCCCCTTCCGCCATCAGCACTTTGAGGTGCGGCATCAGATCCTCGTCGCCGATCCACGCCGCGATCGGCCGGTGCCGGCGCCCGAGCGGCACGCCATGCAGCCGGGTATAGGCGATCGCTACCGGCTGGATGAAGACCTGCTCCGCCGCACCCTCCGAAATCGCCATCGAGGCGGCACCGAACAGCGTGCTCTTGAAAGGCAGGACGATGTTGCCGTCGCCCGTCGAGCCTTCGGCAAACAGCACCATGGCATCGCCCTTGGCCATGCGGTTGGCGATCTCGCTCGCCTGGTCGCCGGACGAGCGCTTGCGCTCACGCTCGATGAAGACGGTGCGCTGCAGCTTCGACAGCATGCCGATCAGCGGCCAGCCTTCCATGTCGGCCCTGGCGATGAACTTCACATCGGCAAACGAGCCCAGCACCATGATGTCGGTCCAGGAGATGTGATTTGAGGCAATCAACAAGGGGCGGCGGTCGGACATCGTGCCGTTTACATGGATGCGCATGCCGAGCGCCCTGACGATCAGCCTGTGCCAGATCTTGAGGATGAAGGTTTCCGGCCACCAGCCGGTCTTCATCGACAGGACCTGCAAAGGCACCAGGATCAGCGAACCGGCGACGACCAGCCCTATCGCCAGGAAAATCCTGATTTTTCCGATCATCGCTCCACCCCGAAACCCTGGCTAGCGAAGATCGCGGCGCATGACAAGCGCGCCGGTCGGTCCATGCTCGGGCGACCTGTAATAGTTGGGGCGCTTGCCGACCTCGCGGAATCCGAGACGCCTGTAGAGGGCGATCGCGGCGACATTGGTCTCGTCGACCTCGAGGAAGAGCGCTTCGGCGCGTTGCGCGTGCAGTTCGCGCAGCACCGCGTCCATCAACTGCCAGCCGAGCCCCTGGCGGCGATGCGACCGCGCCACTGCAACGGTCAGGATCTCGCCTTCGCCGGCCGCCAGCCGGGCCAGCACGAAGCCGACCGGCGGCTTGGCGCCCTGCCCGGTTTCGCGCGCGGCATAGCCGAACACGGTGTCCTGTTCGAGCAAGGCCGCGAACTCGCCATCGGTCCAGGGGCGGACGAAGTCCTCGCGGTGCAGCAGCGAGACCGCCGGACTGTCGGTGGTCCTGAGCGGTTCGAGCGCGTAATCGCGGCGGCGCGACTGGAGAAAAGGTATGCGCATTATTTCCCTTGCCTGGAAAGTATGAACCCGGCCTGCGGCTTGGCGTCGGCGCCGCGCAGATAAAGAGGTTTCGGCCTCTCGCCGTCGCCCTTGGCGACCGCCAGGCGGGCGTAAGTGAGAATGTCCGCGGTCGCCGTCTCGGGTCCGATGTCGAAGGAGCGTCCGGCGGATGCCGCGATCCGCGTCGCGGCGGTTCCGGCGAGCACCGAAGACCGCTCGCTCGCCATGGCCACGGCATCCGCCAGTGTGACCACGGCCGGACCGTAAGTCAAAACCGACATCTCATCATAGAGAGCGGCATGGATCTCCTCGCGGCCGGCATCGAGCGCGGCCAGCACGGCGCGCCCGGGAAATGCCCGTGCCGCCTCGGCTGCCAGCGCCTCGAGCGTCGTCACGCCGATTGCAGGCACCTTGAGCGCCAGCGCCAGGCCGCGCGCCGTGGAAACCCCGACGCGCAGGCCGGTGAAGGAACCGGGGCCGACGGAGACGGCGATGGCGCCAAGACCGGCATAGGCGGTTGCACCGGCCTTCAGCGCCTCGGCGATGACGCCCATCAGATGCTCGGCATGGCCCTTGCCGAGATCGAGCACCGCGCGGCCGAGTTCCTGCCTCGCCCCGGCATCATAGACGCAGGCGGCGCAGAGGTTGGCGGCACAGTCGATGGCGAGCACTTTCATGAAACGACCGGTTCGAAAAACAATTCCCTGTGCCTGCCACAGCGCGCCACCGCAAGGGGATAGCGCATAATTTGTTAAGCGGCTTCGTTCCGGCACAGCGGGAACGGTGTCTATGCGGCAGGCGCTATGCGCAGCATGTGGTTGTCCCAGACATAGTCCGGTTCGGACCGTGTCGCGCCATTGCATTCGACGATTTCGCCGGCTCCGGTGGTAGCCATGAAACCCGTCCCGTCTGGCGCCACGCCGCAGACCTCGACCAGTGCGCTTGACGAGACGAGCCGCCCGCTCGCCGCATCGATCACCACAAGCGAATTGCCTTCCGGCGAAGAGACGGCAATGGTGCCGGCAACCGGATTGGCGGCGACGGAACCGATATAGTTGCGGAAGCCGGACAGGACATCCTGCGGCATGTCGAGGAGCTGCAAATCCTTGCCGCGCGCGGCGCGGCCGACCAGCAGCGGACGGTCGGTGCCGGGCCCCCTGTACTGGCAGCCGAACCAGACGGTGCCGGTCTGGTCGGTGTCCATGTGGCGGATCGACAGCTGGTGCAGCGCCGCCGGCAATTCGTGCTTCTCGACCAGATCGCCGGTGACACGGTCGATGAGCACATAGGATGGCTTCATGGTGGCGATGTTGAGCTCGGCGCGGCCATAATCGGGATGAGTCTCGATGCCGCCATTGGCAACGGCGATCGTCCTGCCGTCGCCCAGGAGCAGAAGCTCGTGGGGTCCCATGCCATAGGTCGGGAATTCACCAAGGCGCTTGAATTTCGCCCGCGCGTCGTAGACGCCGACGACGCCGGTCGCGTTGTCGAAATCGTTCTCGGTGGCATAAAGCAAGGCGCCGTCCGGGGAGAACACGCCATGGCCGAAGAAATGCCGGCCGGTGATGCTGGCGATGGTCAGCGGTTCATCGCGCCCGGCGTGATCGAAGACCACGGCGAAGGTGCCGGGCTGGCGGGCGAACACCACTGAGCGCTTCGATATGGGATCGAAGGTGACGTCGTGGCCGCGGTCGGGCAAGTCGATCGCGTGCAGGAGCTTGCCGGCCTCGGACAGGATTGCGGCGCCATAGCTGCCGTCGCGCTTGACGAAGGCGGTGGCGAAGACGGCATCGGCGGCAAGCGTATTTGCCCAGGCCGGCGGCGCCATCGCGGCGGCAAAACCGATGCCCGCGGCTCTCAGGAAATCGCGACGGTCAATGAGGGAGGTTTTCACGCTCAGTCCCCATCCAGCGAGGAAAAACCGGCGGTCAGGCCGAATTCGGCGGTCAGCCTGGTGCCGAACAGGGTCGACAGGCTGGAGGTGATCAGCGCGAGATGCTCGAGCTTTGCGCGCAGCGCCGGGTCGGCGAGCGCCATGTCGATCGGCCCCTGGACCGACTTCGCGGTGGCGACGCCGTTGACCAGCTGGATACGGATCGATTCCGCCATCCAGCGCGCATCGGCCGGCAGCGCATCGCCGAGCTTCGAGGCCTCGAACAGCCCGTCGATGCCGGCAAGGTTTCCGGCCAGCGAATTGGTGGTGTTTTGCGAACGCCAGTAGATCGCCTGTTTCGGCTTGTCCGTCTCCGGCTTGCCGCCCAGGAAGCCTTTCAGGCGCACGTCGCGAACCATGTCCAGCTCGTTGATGAAGATGCCGACCAGTTCCGTCACCGCTTCCGTGCCGTCGCGATAGAGCGGATTCTGCGGCCCCGGATTGGCCCAGAGCGCCGCAAAGCCGTCCGGCCTGTTCCAGGCGTCGGCGACATCGCCGGCCATGGTTTCGATGTTGCCGGCAACCGCCGCGCCATAGGCGCAGCGATAGGGATCGTTCTTGCCGGCAAGCGCATCGGCGCCGTCACCGTAGAGCACGAACTCCAAGGCGCCGAGCCCCTGCATGGCGACGCTCTTGCCGGAAAGCTGTGCCGGATCGGTGGCGCTCGGGTCTTGGGCGGCCAACGCGGCCTGCACCTGTTTCAGGCCGATGCTTTTGCGATCCGGCCAAAACAGCATTCGCTCCAGCCGGTTGTTTTCCTTGATCGGGCCGAACCCGATGATCTCGGCCGACGACCAGGCACCCACCGTGCGCGAGAATTCGGCGCGTGCCGCATCGAGATCGCCCTTTGAGGGTTTTTCGCAAAGCGCGTGCATCGCCTTGTTCAAGCCCGCCGCGCGGTCGTGCAGACTGGCATAGGCCGGCCGGACAAAGCCGTCGATTGCCCGCTGGATGACGTCGGTGGCCTTCACCGCCGCCGATGCGGGGCTGACGCCCAGCAGGGCCAGAGGAAGAAGGATTACCAGCGCGGGACGCTTCAACATCACAGGGACTCCAGGAATTTGAGCAATGCCTCGCGGTCGGCGGCGCCGGCGGCGGCGAAGCGGTCGCGCGATTTCTGGCCCTCGCCGCCATGCCAAAGAATCGCCTCGACCAGGCTGCGGGCGCGGCCATCGTGCAGATAAAAATTGTTGCCGTTGACCGTTTCGGTGAGGCCTATGCCCCATAGCGGCGGCGTGCGCCATTCGTTGCCCGTCGCCTCGCCCACCGCCTGGCCGTCGGCAAGGCCGGGGCCCATGTCGTGCAGCAGGAAGTCGGAATAGGGCCAGATAAGCTGGAAGGCCTGCGCCTTGTTGGGCGCGTCGCGGCGGGTTACGAATTTCGGCGCGTGGCAGGAAACGCAGCCGATCTCGTAGAAGAGTTTCTTTCCGGCGAGCACATCCGGGGCGCCGAGGTCGCGGCGCGCCGGCACGGCCAGGTTCTGCGAATAGAAGGTGACGAGGTCCATGACCGGCGCCGGCGCCTCGGCCGGACCGAGCCGCTCCTGCACGCCATCCGGCATGGCAAGGCAATCCTTCTCGGCGGCGGTGCAGTCGCCCCAGTGTTTGGGCTCCTCCGGCGTCGAGATGCCGATGTCGCCGGCAAAGGCATCCGCGGCCTGCTGGCGGATCGACGCGGTCTGCGCCTTCCAGCCGAAACGGCCAAGAGCGAGCGCGCCGCTTATGCCGTCGCGCACGATGTTCGGCCTGCCGGAAATGCCGTCGCCGTCCCGGTCGTCCGGATCGGCATGGGCGAGTATATCAGCAGGCGCGATCTGCTCGATGAGGCCGAGCCCGATCATCGGCGGCGTCAGGCGCGGCGACAGCGTGGTGCGCGGATCGAGCAGGCCGTAGGCCAGATCATCGACCGCGTAAGTGGGCTTGCGCAGTGAAACCACGGTGCCGTCGCCGAGCCCGACTTTTTCCTCGCTGTAGTCGACGCGCATCCGGCCCTCGCCGCGCAGGCCGGGGACGGCAAAATCCTGCAGCTGCGAACCGTAGACCGGATCGGGGATGTTGAGCAGCCTGTGGTCGGCAAGCCCAGCCTTCTCCTCCTCGGTGCTCGCCTCTCGCGCCAGCCGCAGGAACATCGACGTGCTGCCGGTGCCTTGCGGCGGACGGCCGCGGCCGTCCTTCAGATGGCAGTTCTGGCAGGCGCGTTCGTTGAACAGCGGTCCGAGCCCGTCGGAAGCCTGCGTCGAGGACGGCGACGACACCCAATTCTTGCGGAACAGGGCGTTGCCCAGCTTGAAGGTGCCTTCTTCCTCGAAGGTGATGTTGGCCGACGATTGCGAGAAGGAATCGCGGTTGACGTCCTTCCTGGATGTGCCGGCGCCGCCTTGCATCAATTCGAACTGCTCGGGTTTCGAGAAGTCCTTGGTCGGCCTGGTAACGGCTGTGACGCGCGCCTGATCCTTCGGGCTGAGGTCGGTGCGCGTGGCGGCGAAATTGGCGGGCTGCTGCGAGCCGGACCCGCCCGTGGCGAAGGTCAAAAGAATGATGGCGGCCGAACCGGAAAGCACGACGCTTCCCGGTTTTCTGTTTGACGACAGGCCTTCGGCCCGCCGCCAGCGGCGCAGCAATGCTAGGGTGCGCCGCATTCCCGCATGCCCTTACTCCGCCTCGTCCGCCGATGTGGCATTGAGCTGGCCGTATTTTTCCTCGCCGATCGAGGCAAGCAGATCGAGCTGCGTCTCGAGGAAGTCGATGTGCCCCTCCTCGTCGGCCAAGAGTTCCTCGAACAGTTTCATGCTGACATAGTCGCCGGCTTCGTTGCAGACCTCGCGCGAGCGCTTGTAGGCGGTGCGAGCGTCATACTCGCCGGCAAGGTCGGATTCGAGCACTTCCTTCACGTTCTGTCCGATACGCAGCGGCGCCACGGACTGCAGATTGGGGTGCCCTTCCAGGAAGATGATCCGGGCCACGAGCTTGTCGGCATGGTGCATCTCCTCGATCGATTCGGCGCGTTCCTTCTTGGCGAGCTTGGCGTATCCCCAGTCCTCCAGCAGACGGAAATGGACCCAATACTGATTGACGGCACCAAGCTCCAGGAACAGAGCCTCGTTAAGCCGCTCGATGATCTGTGGTTCGCCTTTCATGGGTTCTGCTCCCGTATTGGACGCGCAGGCCTCTGACGCGATCCAGATGTGAAACGATGTCCACGCCGCTCGCCTGCGAGCGGGCGTGGTAGTTCTCGGTGACCCGAATGATCGTTTCGACCACATTTGGGAAGCAGCCGCAACAGCGACCGCGCTTGTGCATGGCGTGATAGACTTTTGCCGGCACGATGAGCTGCCAGGGATCCTGGTCCAGCAGCCCGACGATCGTCTGCTCAATCTCCTTCTCGGTGATGATGTTGCAATGGCAGATCAGCATATACTTGCTCGGATGGCTGACGGCGCCTTCCGCGCCGTGTGGCTTGACTCGATCTTCCCCGCGCCGAAGCCCTTTGTGACTTCGGCCCGGGCTTCCAGGCTTCGACGCTTACTGGAACACCTTGTCCGGCGCATCGAGGCTGTCTGAACCCTCAAAGGCGATGGCGTTGAGCTTCAGCGCGCCGACGGCGCGTTCGACCGATTTGGTCTGGTCGATCAGTGCGTCGATTGCCGCCTGCACCGTGGCGTTGCCCTCGGTGTTGCCTTCGGCGATCTGCTGGTCGTAAGCCTCGCCGCCTTCGGCGCGGGCCTTGATCGCCTCCATCTTGGCGACGGTGACATCGAGCTTGTCAGACAGTTCCTTGTCGATGGCCGGATCAGCCGCCTTGACCATGTCCGCCACCGACGGCCCTGAAATAACGGTGCCGTCCAGCCTGGTGTAGCTGGCGTGATAGGCGGCGCGGATGCCGACGGCGTCATAGAGATGGGAATTGTAGGTATTGTCGGAGAAGCAGTCATGCTCCTCTTCCGGATCGTGCAGCAGCAGGCCGAGTTTCATGCGCTCGCCGGCGAGTTCGCCGTAGGAGAGCGAGCCCATGCCGGTGAAGATGGCCGAAATGGCGGCGTTCGGCTCGCCGTCGACCAGGTTCTTGCGCGCAGCGCCGCCTTCCTTCCAGTCGCCGACCATCTCCTGGAGGTCGGACACCAAAAGCGTGCTGGCTGACTTCAGATATTCCGCGCGGCGGTCGCAATTGCCGCCGGTGCAGTTCTTGAGATCATAGTCGGTGTAGGGGCGCTCGCCGGCGCCCGGTCCGGTGCCGTGCAGGTCCTGGCCCCAGAGCAGGAACTCGATGGCATGGTAGCCGGTGGCGACATTGGCCTCCACGCCGCCCGCCTCCTGCAGCGTGCCGGCGAGGAATTCCGGCGAAAGCTTCGAGGCGTCGGCCTTCTTGCCGTTGATCTCGATCTCCTTGTTGGCGATCACATTGGCCGTATAGAGCGAATTCGCGTCGGATTCTGTGCCGTAGCTCTTGGCGACATAATCGATCAGGCCTTCGTCCAGCGGCCAGGAATTCAGCTTGCCTTCCCAGTCGTCGACGATCTTGTTGCCGAAGCGGTAGACCTCGGTCTGCTGGTAGGGAACGCGCGATGCCTTCCAGGCCTCGCGGGCGGCATTGAGCGTCTCGGCCGAAGGCTTGGCCAACAAGGTATCGACCGCCTTGTCGAGCGCCTGCGCGGTGGTCAGCGAATCCTCGTATTTGGCAAGCGCGATGTCGGCATAGGTCTTGATGACCGCCTTGGGATCGCTCTCGGCCTTGGCCGGCAGCACGAACACCGCCGCCGTCAGCAGCGCCGTGGCACTGATCGCCGCAAGCCTGCTGCCATGTCGTGCCGTCATTATCACTCTCCAGTTTTTCGGGAATTTTGTGAACGGCGCGCGCGACAACCGGCGCCAGGCCATGTGCAGGCCGTCATTCGCGGGGCACGCCGCGCTGTCGCGCGGATCGAAGAAGAAAGACACCAAAATGCCTCCAATCGAAAGGGTTCAAGGCCCAGACATCAAAGGGATGCGCCGATGCGCGAGGCCCCATAAAGCTTCAGGACCGATGGAAGTCAACGAAAATCGACAGGAAAACTCAATCGAAACAACAGTTTAGAATTATTCTAAACTGCGATAGTCAACTTTAGCCGCCTGCACCGTGTGCCGACTTCATCGCCGAACTGTCCGATTGACAGCCGCCGTTCCGGGTGCGACCCGCAAATGGCCTCTTGCGGCGGCGCCAGACAATTGCCACGTGGCGAGACATCCTAAAATCAAGCTTGGGATCGGAATGCGATGAAGAACGGCGTGGTCATTGTCGGTGCGGGACATGCGGGCGTGCAGGCGGCGGCAAGCCTGCGCGAGGACGGCTACGACGGGCTGATGATCCTCGTCGGCGACGAGAACGAACTGCCCTATCACAAGCCGCCGCTGTCGAAGACCTTCATCAAGGATGCCGAGGCCAAGCCGCAACCCTTGCGTGGCGAGGCATTTTACACTGGCAACGCCGTCGACTACCGGCCGGGCGTTCGGATCGACCGCATCAATGCCGGCAGTCGCCGTTTGGAGATATCAGGCGGCGGCGAACTTGCCTTCGATCATCTGATCCTCGCCACCGGCTCGCGCCCGCGCCTGCTGCCGCTGCCCGGCGCGGATCTGTCCGGTGTAGTGTCGCTGCGCTCGCTTTCCGATGCGCGGCTGATCCGGGACTTGAGCGCACGGAGCGAAGACGTCGTCATCCTCGGCGGCGGCTTCATCGGGCTGGAGATCGCGGCGACGCTGCGCGCGGCCGGCCGCACCGTAACGGTCGTGGAAGCGGTCGACCGGCTGCTTGGCCGCGCCGTGGCGCCGATCGTGGCGAGCCATGTCCGCCAACGGCTGGAAGCGACCGGCGTGCACATTCTCACTGGCACCACGATCGCAAGGCTCGAAGGCGAAAACGGCCATGTCACGGCAGCGATCACCTCGTCTGGCGAAAGGCTGCCGGCGCGCATGGTCGTCGTCGGCATTGGCGCCTTGCCCAACGTCGAACTGGCCGGGGAAGCCGGCCTCACCATCGCCAACGGCATTCGCGTCGACCACCAGATGCGCAGCTCGGTGCCGGAAATCCTCGCCATCGGCGACGCCGCCTCCTATCGACACTGGTTCACCGGCGGCGACGTGCGGCTGGAATCGGTACAGAACGCTACCGACCAGGCGCGGCTTGCCGCGCGCACCATAACGGGCCATGCCGACGCCTATTCGGCCGTGCCCTGGTTCTGGTCCGACATCGGCGACATGAAGCTGCAGATGGTCGGTCTGACATCCGGCGGCGACAGCCATGTCGTGCTGGGCGATCTCGCCGACAACAAGTTCTCGATCTACCATTATGCCGCAGACAGGCTGCTCGGCATCGAATCGGTCAACCGCCCCGGCGACCACATGCTCGGCCGCAAGATGCTCGGCGCCGGCTTCTCGCCGAGGCGGCAGACGGTGGCAGCGGGGCCGGACGGATTGAAAGCGGCGCTGGCCGCGTTCCAGAACAAAGAGTCAGCCGAGGCTAGTGCCTAAGATTGCCAATTTTTGCCATAGGCTATAAAATGCCTGATGAGCACCATGAACATCTCCCTGCCGGAAAGCTTGAAGCATTTTGTCGATCAGCAAGTGACCGATCGCGGCTATGGCACGAGCAGCGAGTATGTGCGTGAATTGATCCGCCGCGATCAGGATCGTCAGCTTCTGCGCGGTTTGCTCCTTGAGGGCGCATCGTCCGCCCCGGGCGCTCCGGTTGACGACGACTATTTCGCCGCGCTGCGGAAACGGGCGCAGGGCCAATAGAGTAAGTGCCCATAAAGGCGATCATTCCTCGAAAACTAGCCCTGCGGGATGTCGAGGATGCTGTCGATTACTATACGCGAGAAGCTGGTTCGCGCGCGGCATTGGGCTACATCGAGGAGCTTCAAAACGCCTACAAACTGCTAGCCAGCCGTCCGGCATCGGGCTCTCTGAGATATGGCTACGAAATTGGATTGCCTGGTCTGCGTAGCGTGCAAGTCAGTGGCTATCCATACCTGATTTTTTATCTTGAACAGACCGACCATATCGATGTTTGGCGGGTGCTGCACGCCAAGATGGACATTCCAGCCTGGTTACAGAATCCGAGCTCCTGACGGCACGTTCACCGGGCTCGGTGTAAGCCGTCAGGAGAAATGGGCGCCGGTCCTTCAGGCAGCGCGAACCTCGCGGATCGAGCTTTCCAGAATGTCGAGCGCCTCGGTCATGATGCCGTCCTGGATGGTGAGCGGCGCCAGGAAGCGGATGACGTTGCCGTGGACGCCGCAGGTGAGCAGGATCAGCCCCTTGTCGAGTGCCTTCAGCCTGACCGCATTGGCCATCTCCGCCGATGGCAAGCCCTTCCTGACGTCGTTGAACTCGACCGCGTTCATGAAACCGGGGCCACGGATGTCGACGATTTCCGGGACGTCGTCGCGGATCGATCCCAGACGCTGCTTCAGCCTGGCGCCGAGCGAGTTGGCGCGGTCGCACAGCTTCTCTTCCTCGATCACGTCAAGCACCGCGTGCGCGGCGGCAACGCCGATCGGGCTGCCGCCATAGGTGCCGCCCAGCCCGCCCGGGCCAGGCGCATCCATGATCTCGGCTCGGCCGGTGACCGCCGCCAGCGGAAAGCCGCCGGCCAGGCCCTTGGCCATGGTGGTGATGTCGGCGGTCACCTCATGATGCTCCATGGCAAACATCTTGCCGGTGCGGGCAAAGCCGGTCTGCACCTCGTCGGCAATGAGCAGGATGCCGTGCTGATCGCAGATCTTGCGCAGCGCGGTCATGAAATCGCGCGGCGCCTCGTAGAAACCGCCCTCGCCCTGCACCGGCTCGACGATGATGGCCGCGACCCTGGCCGGATCGACGTCGGCCTTGAACAGGCGATCGAGCGCGGCAAGCGAATCAGCCACCGACACGCCGTGCAGCGGCACCGGGAACGGGGCGTGGAAAACGTCGGCCGGCATGGCGCCGAAGCCGACCTTGTAGGGCACGACCTTGCCGGTCAGCGCCATGCCCATGAAGGTGCGGCCATGGAAGCCGCCGGCAAAGGCGACGACGGCCTGGCGGCCGGTTGCATTGCGGGCGATCTTGATGACGTTCTCGACCGCCTCCGCGCCGGTGGTGACGAAGATCGTCTTCTTCTCGAACTTGCCCGGAAGTATGCCGTTCAGCCGCTCGGCCAGCCGTACATAGCTCTCATAGGGCACCACCTGGTGGCAGGTGTGGGTGAAGCGGTCGAGCTGCGCCTTGACCGCCTCGATGACCTTGGGGTGGCGATGGCCGGTGTTGACGACGGCGATGCCGGAGGAGAAATCGATGTAGCGGCGGCCCTCGACATCCCAGATCTCCGAGTTCTCGGCCCGGTCGGCGTAAATCTGCGTGGTCATACCGACACCGCGCGAGATCGACTGGCTCTTGCGTTCGGAAATGGCTGAGTTCTTCATGATGTCCCTCATAGGGCCGGCGCCCGTTCTGCTTGATCAGATGTCTTCTGGGCTTATTTCATGCTTTCCTCAAGTCGGCACCGCCGGCAGGCGATTGGGCCTGAGGTATCGCGCCTGACCAGCCGGCGATATCCGTACCAGGGCAACGGACTGCGTTAACGGGTTCGGAGCCTTCGCGGCGCGCTGTTGAGGATCATTGAACGGAAAAACCCGCCTGTGCGGCGGGTCCCTGGCGCAACTCAGCACCATATCCAAATATCTATCATAGTTGCCTTCACCTCGTCAAGGAAAAAATTCCTATTACGAAAAGCTGCCCGGCCGGGACCGGCCGTCGTCAGGCCTTTGCAAACCCGAGTCGGATCACTGGTACGGGTACGAGTCCGGTTTCCTTTTTCGGGAGATCGACTATCGTGCCGGGATCCGCGAGGCATCGCGATCGGCGAGCGGCCCTGCGGCTGAGGGAGCCCATGAGCAGGAACGCGACATCGTCCGTCTCGCCGCCATCGGCCAAACCTTCCAATTTTTTGACTTTTTCCATCGGCGTAGCGCTTTTCACTTGCACGGCCGCCCTGCTTTTGGCCGGCTGCCAGAAACAGGAAGCGGCGGAAAAAAAGCTGCCGATCATGGTGCGCACCGAGACCGTGGCGATGGCCGACTATGCGCCGAGAACCGCGCTGACCGGGGTGATCGCGGCGCGTACGCTGAATAATCTGTCGTTCCGGGTCGGCGGCCGCGTCGCCGAACGGCTTGCCGATGTCGGCCAGCATGTCGACAAGGGCGCGGTGCTTGCCCGCATCGACCCGCAGGAGCAGGAATCCGATTTGCGCTCGGCGCAGGCCGATCTCGACGCGGCGCAAGCGCAGTTGACCCAGTCCGCCGCCGCCTTCGAGCGGCAAAAGACGCTGCTTGCCCAGGGTTACACCACCAGGCGCGACTATGACGCCGCCGATCAGGCATTGAAGGTGGCGCAAGGCAGCCTCGACGCGGCGCAGAGCGCGCTCGCCAATGCCAAGCAGAACCTGTCCTTCACCGAACTCAAGGCTGGCGCCGCGGGCGTCATCACCGCCCGCCAAGTCGAAACCGGCCAGGTGGTGCAGGCTGCGCAGACCGTCTTCACCGTCGCCGAGGACGGCGACCGCGACGCGGTGTTCAACGTCCAGGAGACGTTGGTCGCCAGGACGCCGACCTCGCCGGCGGTGACGATTACGCTTCTGTCCGACCCGCAGATCAGGGCAACGGGCAAGGTGCGCGAAATCTCCCCGGCGGTCGATCCGGCGTCGGGCTCGATCAGGGTCAAGGTCGGCATTGCCGATACGCCCGCCGGCATGCCGCTGGGCGCGGCCGTCATCGGCTCGGTCGGCGCCAAACCGGCCAAGGCGATCCTGCTGCCCTGGCAGGCATTGACGTCCAGCGCCGGCAAGCCGGCGGTCTGGATCGTCGATCCCTCGACCGGTACGGTGACGATGGCACCGGTCGAGGTGCTGGCTTTCAATTCCGGCACCGTCGTCATCGCCAGGGGATTGGAGGAGGGCCAAAGCGTCGTCACCGCGGGCGGACAGCTGCTCAGTGCGGGTCAGAAAATCGAGATATCGGGAGCGGGCCAATGAGCCGGCTGCCGCGCCTCCTGCTTGGCGTGATAGCGCTTGGCGCGCTCGCCGCCTGCTCGAAATCGGAGGAGAAGCCGCCGGAGATCATCCGGCCGGTGCTGTCGGTGGTGGTCGAGCCGCGCATCACGCAGGTCTTCGGCTTCGCCGGATCGGTCGAGCCGCAGGTCAGCGCCGATCTCGCCTTTCGCCTGCTCGGCCGGGTCGTGTCCCGCGACGTCAATGTCGGCGACATCGTCAGCAAGGGCACGACGATCGCGGCACTGGACCCGACCGCCTTGGAGCTGTCCGTCCAGGCGGCCAAGGCCGAGCTCTCCAATGCCGAGGCACAGTTTGCCAACGCCGCCGCCAGCGAGGAGCGCCAGCGCCAATTGCTTGCCACCGCCAACACCACGCAAGCCGTGTTCGATGCCGCGCAGCAGGCGAGGAAGGCGGCCGAGGCCAGTGTCGAGCGGGCCAAGGCCTCGCTGGCCAAATCGCAGGAGCAGCTCGGCTATGCCAGGCTGTTCTCGGATTTCGACGGCGTCGTCACGGTTGTCGGCGCCGAGGTCGGCCAGACGGTCTCCCCCGGCCAGACGGTCGTCACCGTGGCGCGCTCGGACCCGCGCGAAGCGGTGGTCGATATTCCAGACCAGTTGACCGGCGATCTCACGGCCGGCACGCCGTTCCAGGTCATCCTGCAATCGCTGCCGACGATCCGGACCGAGGCCAAGCTGCGCGAGATCGCGCCGCAGGCCGAGGGCTCGACGCGCACGCGGCGCGTGCGGCTGACGCTTACCGATCCGCCGCAGGCCTTCCGGCTCGGCTCGACCGTGACCGCAACGCGCATGACCACGGTGGAGCCGACGATCGAACTGCCGCTGTCGGCGCTCTTCCAGAGGAACGGCTCCGACAGGGTGTGGATCGTCGATGCGCAGACATCGAGCGTGAGCACGCGCGAGATCAAGGTTGCCTCCAGGAACGGCGGAACCTTCACGGTGGCTCAGGGACTGGAAGCGGGAATGCGCGTCGTCACCGCCGGCGTCCACAGCCTGACCGAAGGCCAGAAGGTCAAACTGCCCGCGGGAGGGGCCTCATGAAGGGCTTCAACCTCTCCGACTGGGCGCTCAACCACCGCTCGATGGTCTGGTATTTCATGCTGGTCTTCGTTGCGGCCGGCATCTTCTCCTACCTCAACCTCGGCCGCGAGGAAGACCCCGCCTTCACCATCAAGACCATGATCATCCAGGCCAATTGGCCCGGCGCTTCGGTCAAGGAGACGGTGCAGCAGGTGACCGACCGCATCGAGAAGAAGCTCGAGGAACTCGACAGCCTCGACTACACCAAATCCGTCACCACAGCCGGCCAGACCGTCATCTTCGTCAACCTGAAGGACACTACCAAGGCGCGCGACGTCGTGCCGAACTGGATTCAGGTGCGCAACATGGTCAACGATATCAAGGCGCAGTTCCCGCAAGGCGTCCAGGGACCGTTCTTCAACGACCGTTTCGGCGACGTCTATGGCAACATCTATGCCTTCACGTCGGACGGGCTGACGCCGCGCCAGCTGCGCGACTATGTCGAGGATGTCAGGACAAAAATCCTGACCGTGCCGAATGCCGGCAAGGTGGACCTGGTCGGTGCCCAGGACGAGGCGATCTACCTTGAATTCTCGACCCGCCAGATCGCGGCCCTCGGCCTCAACCAACAGGCGATCGTGGCAAGCCTGCAAGCGCAGAACGCGATCACGCCGTCGGGCGTCATCCAGTCCGGCCCGGAACGCATCAGCGTGCGGGTCGGCGGCCAGTTCACCTCCGAAGACAGCCTTCGCGCGATCAATCTTCGCGTCAACGACCGCTTCTTCCGGCTGAGCGACGTGGCGACGATCACGCGCGGCTATGCCGATCCGCCAACGGCACTGTTCCGCTTCAACGGCCAGGACGCGATCGGGCTTGCCATCGGCATGAAGCCCAACGCCAATCTGCTCAAATTCGGCGAGGCGCTGCATGAGGCGATGAACAAGGTGCTGGCAGACCTGCCGGTCGGCGTCGGCGTGCATCTGGTCGCCGACCAGCCGGTCATCGTCGAGGAAGCGGTCTCGGGCTTCACGCGCGCCTTGTTCGAGGCGGTGGCCATCGTGCTGGCCGTGTCCTTCATCAGTCTCGGCATGCGCGCAGGCTTCGTCGTCGCGCTGTCGATCCCGCTGGTGCTGGCCATCACCTTCACGGTCATGTCCTATCTCGGCATCTCGCTCCAGCGCATCTCGCTCGGTGCGCTGATCATCGCGCTCGGGCTTCTGGTCGACGACGCGATGATCGCGGTCGAGATGATGGTGGCGCGGCTGGAGGTCGGTGATAGCCTGCGCAAGGCGGCGACCTATGTCTACACATCGACCGCCTTCCCGATGCTGACCGGCACGCTGGTGACCGTCGCGGGCTTCATTCCGATCGGCCTCAACAACAGCGCCGCCGGCGAATACACCTTCACCCTGTTCGTCGTCATCGCCGTGTCGCTGCTGGTGTCGTGGATCGTGGCGGTGCTGTTCGCGCCGCTGCTCGGCGTCACCATCCTGCCGGCGGCGATGAAGACGAAGCATCACGACCAGCCGGGCCGCTTCACCTCGCTGTTCCGGCGTGCCCTTGTCGGCTCGGTGCGCCATCACTGGCTGACCATCATCGCCACGGTGCTGTTGTTTGCCGCCTCGATCGCCGGCTTCGGCCTGGTGCAGCAGCAGTTCTTCCCGCCATCGGACCGGCCGGAGCTGATCGTCGACTGGAACCTGCCGCAGAATTCCTCGATTGCCGACACGCGCGAGCAGATGGAGCGGTTCGAGCAGCGGGCGCTGGTCGGCAATCCCGACATCGACCATTTCTCGTCCTATATCGGCCAAGGCGCGGTGCGCTTCGTGCTCGCCTATGACGTGCAACCGGCCAATCCCTATTTCGGCCAGACGGTCATCGTCACCAAGAGCATCGAGGCGCGCAACCGGGTGAAGCCGGCGCTGGAAAAGCTGCTGCGCGAGGAATTCGTCGGTACCGACGCCTTCGTCAAGCTGCTCGAACTCGGACCGCCTGTCGGCCGCCCCGTGCAGTACCGCGTCGGCGGGCCCGACATCCAGACGGTGCGCTCGCTGGCGCAGCAATTCGCCGGCGTGATTTCAGCCAATCCCAAGCTCGCCGCGCCGACCTTCGACTGGAACGAGCCGCAGCGCGTGCTCAGGGTCGACGTGCTGCAGGACAAGGCGCGGCAGCTCGGCATCACCTCCTCCGACATCGCCAGCGCGCTCAACAGCACCGTCGGCGGCGCCACCATCACGCAAGTGCGCGACGCCACCTACCTGATCAACGTCGTGGCGCGCTCGCGCGAGGCCGAACGCGGCTCGATCGAGACTTTGCAGAACATGCAGCTGCCGACCAGCACCGGCGAGGCCATCCCGCTCGCGGCGGTGGCCAACTTCCGCTACGAGCTCGAACAACCGACGGTATGGCGGCGCGACCGCATCCCGACCATCACCGTGCGGGCCGGCCTGGTCGGCGACGTTCTGCCGGCAACAGTGGTCAACGAATTGAAGCCATCGGTCGATGGCTTCATCGCCAAGCTGCCGCCGGGCTATTCCGTCGAGACCGCCGGCTCCGTCGAGGAAAGCGCCAAGAGCCAGGGGCCGATCGCCGCCGTCGTGCCGCTGATGCTGTTTGTGATGGCAACCATCCTGATGGTCCAGCTGCAGAGCTTCCAGCGCCTGTTCCTGGTCGTTGCGGTGGCGCCGCTCGGGTTGATCGGCGTGGTGGCGGCCCTGGTGCCGAGCGGCGCGCCGCTCGGCTTCGTCGCCATCCTCGGCGTGCTTGCCCTGATCGGCATCCTGATCCGCAACTCGGTCATCCTGATCGTGCAGATCGAGGACCTTGTCGCGGAGGGCAAGGACCGTTGGGCCGCCGTTATCGAGGCGACCGAACACCGGATGCGGCCGATCGCGCTGACGGCCGCCGCCGCCAGCCTGGCGCTGATCCCGATCGCGCGCGAAGTGTTCTGGGGACCGATGGCCTACGCGATGATGGGTGGCATCATCGCGGGTACTGCGATCACGCTGCTGTTCCTGCCGGCGCTTTACGTGACGTGGTTCAGGATCAAGGAGCCGAAGCGAGGGCAGGAAAGCACTGCGCCGGCCGATGATGCCATCCCGGAAAGCGGCAGGGCCTGAAGACAAGGGGCGATCAGCGTCGCGTTGAAAGTTCAGCTACACTCTCACAAACCCGTCGCTGGCCCGCAAGAGATTGCGCGTGTAATCCTTCGTCACGCGGCGTTCGACCAGGTCATCCGCCGTCAAATTTTCCACCGCCTCGCCGCTTTGCATCACCATCAGGCGCTCGCACATATGGGTGATGATGGCGAGGTCGTGGCTGACCATCAGGAAGGTGAGCTTGCGCCGCCGGCGTACTTCCTCGAGCAGGTTGAGCACCTCGGCCTGCACCGAGGCATCGAGCGCCGAGGTCGGCTCGTCGAGCAGCAGGATCGACGGTTCGAGGATCAGCGCGCGCGCGATCGCCACGCGCTGGCGCTGGCCGCCCGACAATTGATGCGAGTAGCGGAAGCGGAAGCCGTTGCCGAGGCCGACCTCGTCGAGCGCCCGCTGGATGCGCTTTTCCCCGTCGCCAAAACCATGGATGGCGAGCGGCTCCTGCAGCAGGCGGTCGATGGTTTGGCGCGGGTGCAGCGAACCGTACGGATCCTGGAACACCATCTGCACTTCGCGGTAAAAGGCCTTGTCGCGGCGCGCGCCGAGCTTCTTGCCGTTGACCGCGATGCTGCCCGAAGCGACCGGCGCAAGGCCGGCGATCGCCCTGAGCAGCGTCGATTTGCCGGAGCCGGATTCACCGACCAGGCCGAAGGATTCGCCCGGCTGCACGTCCAGGCTGACGCCCTTCAGTGCGCGAAAGCGGTCGAAGATGACCTCCAGCCCGTCGACGGCAATTGCTGACGTCATGCCGCCCACTCCGGCTTGCGGTCGAGCACCGGCAGCGGGTGACGATCGGCGCCGATCTTGGGCATGCAGTTGAGCAGGCCGCGCGTGTAGGGATGCTGGGCGCGACCGAGTTCGGAGGCCTTGAGCTGCTCCACCACCTTGCCGGCATACATGACGATGACGCGGTCGCAAAAGGACGAGACCAGGCGCAGATCGTGCGAGATGAAGATCAGCCCCATGCCGCGCTCGCCGACCAGCCGGTCGAGAATGCCGAGCACGTCGAGTTGCACGGTGACGTCGAGCGCCGAGGTCGGTTCATCGGCTATCATCATTTCCGGCCCGGCGATCAGCATCATGGCGATCATGGCGCGCTGGCCCATGCCGCCGGAGACCTCGTGCGGATGCAGGTCGAAGACACGCCGGGGATCGCGGATCTGCACCGCCTCCAGCATGGCCAGCGCGCGCTCCCGCGCCTCGGCCTTGGAGACCTTCTCATGGGTGCGCAGCGTCTCGACGATCTGGCGGCCGATGCTCATCACCGGGTCGAGCGAATATTTCGGATCCTGCAGGATCATGGCGATGCGATTGCCCCGCAGCGCGCGGCGCTCGCGCGCCGAGACGCCGAGCAGGTCGATGCCGTCGAAGGCCAATTTATTGGCTGATATCCGCGCCTGTGGCGGCGTCAGCCCCATGATGGCACGGCCGGTCTGCGACTTGCCCGAGCCGCTCTCGCCGACAATGCCCAGCCTTTCGCGGCCGAGCGAGAAAGAGACGCCGCGCACGGCCTCGATCAGCCCGGTGCGCGTCGGGAAGGTGACGCGCAGATCGTCGACTTCGAGCAGAGTCTTGCTGTCAGCGTTCATTGGTCGCCGCTCCGGGGGTCGAGCGCGTCGCGCAGGCCGTCGCCAAGCAGGTTGAAGCCGAGGCTGACGATCAGGATGGCGAAGCCAGGCGCGCCGGCCACCCACCATTGGTCGAGCACGAAACGGCGGCCCGAAGCGATCATCGTGCCCCATTCGGGCAGCGGCGGCTGCGCGCCGAGCCCGAGGAAGCCGAGGCCGGCGGCGGTGAGGATGATGCCGGCCATGTCGAGCGTCACGCGGATGATCAGCGAGGAGATGCAGAGCGGCATGATGTGGCGCAGCACGATGCGGAAGGGCGAGGCGCCCATCAGTTCCACCGCCTTGATGTAATCGGAATTGCGCACGGTCAGCGTTTCGGCACGCGCGATGCGGGCATAGGGCGGCCAGGAGGTGATGGCGATGGCGAGCACCGCGTTCTCGATGCCGGGGCCGAGGGCCGCGACGAACGCCAGCGCCAGGATCAGCTTGGGGAAAGCGAGGAATATGTCGGTGATGCGCATCAGTATGGCGTCGGTCCAGCCGCCGGCATAGCCGGCGACGGTGCCGACCACGAGGCCGATGGGGGCGGCGATGATGGCGACCAGGATAACGACATAGAGCGTCCAGCGCGAACCGTAGAGAATGCGCGAGAGTATATCGCGGCCGAGATCGTCGGTGCCGAACCAGTGCTCAGCGCTTGGCGCCAGCAGGCGCGCATTTTTCAGATCGCCGAAAGTCGGCGAATAAGGCGCCAGCACCCCGGCAAGGGCGGCAATGACCAGCAGCGCGATGATGATGAGCAGGCCGAGAAAGGCCAGCCGATTGGCGGAGAAACGCCGCCACGCGACATAGGCGCGGCCGAGCCTTGCCTGCATGCGTGAGGCCGGTCGCTCCGATAGCAACCATTGGCGGCGGGAGAGGGGGGCGGCGTCGGAGGCGGTCATGACGATGCCTCTTGGCGCTGTCGACCCCCACTCCGGTCTGCTTCGCAGACCATCTCTTCCTCGTTCAACGGGGGAGAGGAAAGGTGGCCCGAAGGGCCGGGGTGGGCCGCAGCCGAGCCTGAAAGTGGGATTCCTCTGCTCATCTTACCTTGGTCCTCGGGTCGAGCACGCGGTAAAGCAGGTCGGACAGAAGATTGATGGCTATGAACACCGAGCCGATGACGATGGTGCCGCCGAGCACCGCGTTCATGTCGGCATTCTGCAGCGAATTGGTGATGTAGAGGCCGATGCCGGGCCAGGAGAAGACCGTCTCGGTCAACACCGAACCTTCGAGCAGCCCGGCATAGGAGAGCGCGATCACTGTCACCATCGGCACGGCGGCATTGCGCAATGCATGAGCCCAGATGATGCGGGTTTCCGACAGGCCCTTGGCGCGCGCGGCGACGATGTATTCCTGGGTGAGTTCGTTGAGCATGAAGGAGCGCGTCATGCGGCTGATATAGGCGAGCGAGAAATAGCCGAGCAGCGAGGCCGGCAGGATGATGTGGCGGAAGGCGTCCCAGAAGACATCCCACTGCCCCTGCATCGCCGAGTCGAGAAGGTAGAAGCCAGTGATCGGCGTGAAGGTGTATTCGTAGACGACGTCGAGCCGTGCCGGGAAAGCAACCCATTGCAGCTTGGCGTAGAACAGGACGAGCCCGAGCAGGCCAAGCCAGAAGATCGGCACGGAATAGCCGATCAGGCCGATGACGCGGACGACCTGGTCGATGAGGCTGCCGCGCCTGACGGCAGCCAGCACACCCAGCGGCACGCCGAACAGCGCGCCGATCAGTGTCCCCAACGTCGCCAGTTCCGTCGTTGCCGGAAGGGCGCGGCGGATGTCGGTCATGACCGGATTGGTGGTCAGCACCGAGGTGCCGAAATCACCATTGAGAGCATTTTTGACGTAAATATAGAACTGCTCGATCAGCGGCAGGTCGAGACCCATCTCGCGGCGCGTGCGCTCCACGACATTGGCCGGCGCCCGGTCGCCGAGCACGGCCAATACCGGGTCGATGGGGATGACGCGGCCGATGAAAAAGGTCACCGCGAGCAGACCGAGATAGGTCGTGATCGCGATCACCAGGAAGCGGCCGATCGATGAGAAAATGGTGACGGCGCGGGCGCTGCCGCGCCCTGCCGCCGCCTGATTTTCAGCTACGCTCATCCGCCGGCGCTATTCCTTGGAAACCGGCCCAACGAAATTGGTGTCGAAGCTCGGGCCGAGCGCGAAACCCTTGAGGTTCTTGCGCAACCCGGCGACTTCCAGCTGCTGATGGATGATGACGAAGGGACTGGTGTCGAGGATCTTCTGCTGCAGATCCTTGTACATGTCGGCGCGCTTGCCCGAATCCTTCTCCAGCAAAGCGGCTTCGGTTTGCTTGGTCAGGTCCGGAATATCCCAGGCGTTGCGCCAGGCCAGCGTCTTGGACTTGCCCTCATCCGAATTGTCCGGGTTCGAGGCAAAGGTCTGGGCATTGGAGTTCGGATCGAAATAGTCCTGGCCCCACTGACCGATATAGATGTCGTGGTTGCGGGCGCGGTACTTGGTCAACGTCTGCTTGCCGTCGCCGGGAATGATCTCAAGCTTGATACCGGCCTGGCCGAGCGTCTGCTGGATCGATTCCGCCATGCCGGTTGTCGGCTGGCCGGTGCGCACATCCATGGTCACGCTGAAGCCGTCGGGCAGGCCTGCCTTGGCCAGCAGTTCCTTGGCCTTGGCGACGTCGAGCTTGAACGGGTTCTTGTCCAGTTCTCCGAGCACGCCCTTGGGCAGGAAAGTCTGGTGGATTTCACCGATGCCCTTGAGGATGGTCGAGCTCAGCGCGTCATAGTCGACCAGATATTTGAAGGCCTGGCGGACTTCGGGCTTGGCGAGGTTCTGGTTCTTTTGGTTGAGGCTGATGTAGTAGACAGTGCCCTTCGGCGCACTGGTTGTGGTGAGGTCGGCGTTCTTGGCAATGGCGTCGAGGTCGTTCGGCTCAAGATTGCGGGCGACGTCGATGTCGCCGGCCTCAAGCGCCAGGCGCTGTGCCGAGCTTTCCTTCATGTTGCGGTAGATGACGCGAGCAAGCTTGGCCTTTTCGCCGTAGTAATTGTCGTTCCGTTCGAGCACGACGGCCTCGTTGGCGCGCCACTCACGCAGCTTGTAGACGCCCGAGCCGGCATAGCCAGTCTTCAGCCAGGCATTGCCGAAATCATTGTCCCATTTGTAGTCGGCGCTCGGCGTGACCGCCGCGACATGTTCCTTGACCAGCTTGGCGTCGACGACCGAGGCGACGGTGGCCGACAGGCAGTTCAACACGAAGCTCGGCGCATAGGCCTTGTCGACGATGAACTGGAAGGTGGTGTCATCGACCGCCTTGGCCTTTTCGGCGACATTGTCGCCGCTGATCCCGAACTGGTCGATGATGAAGGCCGGGCTCTTGTCCAGCTTGACGGCGCGTTCGAACGAATAGGCGACGTCGGCCGCGGTGATCGGGTTGCCCGAGGCGAATTTCAGGCCGGGCTTGAGCTTGAACGTGTAGGTCAGGCCATCGTCCGAGACGGTCCAGCTTTCGGCGAGGTCGCCCTTGACCTTGGAGGTGTCGCTGAGGTCGAGCCGGACCAGCAGGTCATAGGTGTTGCCGGTGACCTCGGCGGTCGACAGCTCGAATGCCTCGCCCGGATCCATGGAGATGATGTCATCGATGGCGAAGCCTTCGACCAGCGTGTCGGCTGGCGTGACCGCGCCAGCCGGCGCTCCCGCCAGAAGCAGCGCCGACATTGCGGCACCCGCAAGCAGAATGCGGGATCGTAGAGCAAGCTTTTCCATCATCATGGTGATTGTTCCCTGTTTTGTTGACCTGAGTTCCCGGCTCAGGGTTGCGGTGTTTTTCCAGGCCGACAAGGGCCCCCTTTGACCACTTACCGTCGTGGTTTTTGTCCAGTTGGTCAACAGCATATCCGGCGGCCTCGCGGCGGGCAACGAGCATTTATGCGTCGGCTCACTGGATCATAGTGGCAGGCGGGCGAGCCGGAGCATGCGAAGGCCAACAGAGGCCCGCATTCGAGAAAAAACCCTGACGTGGGAGTTACTTCAGAGCAGCGACCAGGCCGGCATCGGGGAAGCAGGTGGCGGGCTTGCCGTTCTTTTCCTGCCAGGCGCCGATCGAGCGGCGGGTCTTGAAGCCGGGCAGTCCGTCGGCACTGCCGACATCATAGCCCTTGGCCTCCAGCGCCCGCTGCAGGGCGGCGATGTCGGAGCGGTGGAGGTCACCGACCGCACCCCAGCTGCCGGAAAAATTCGCATCGCCATGGGCGATGCGGTCGGCGCCATGGCCGATGAAGAGGGCATAGAGGTCGCTGGTGTTGTATTGCTTCAGCACGTAGAAATTGGGCGTGGCGATGAAGGCTGGGCCGCTGCGGCCGGCCGGCATCAGCAGGAAGCCCTCGGCCTTCAGCTCGCTCGCCGGGAATGCCTTGCCGCCGACACGCTTGATGCCCATTGCGGCCCATTGCGAGATTGTCTTGCCCTGGTCGGGGCCTTCGAGCGAACAGGAGACGCTCTCGGGCACGGTCACCTCGAAGCCCCAGCCACGTCCCCTCACCCAGCCATAATGGACGAGATAGTTGGCGATCGAGGCGAGCACGTCAGGCGTCGAGCTCCAGATGTCGACACGCCCGTCGCCATCGAAATCCACCGCATGCTTGAGAAACGATGTCGGCATGAACTGCGGTTGGCCGAGCGCGCCGGCCCAGGACGATTTCATCGCATCCACCGGGGCCAATCCGCGCTGGACGATCTCGAGCGCCGCCAGCAGCTCGGTGCGGAAGAAGTCCTTCCTCGTCGACATGAACGCCTTGGTGCCCAGCACCTCGAAGGCGTCGTAAGGCATCTTCGCCGCGCCGAACCCTGTTTCGCGGCCCCAGATCGCCAAAAGGACCTCGCCCGGCACGCCATAGCGCTTTTCGATCGCGGCGAGTGTCCTGGCGTTGGCCGCCTCGCGCGTCCGCCCGCCCGATGTGACCGCGCGGATGGTCTTCTCGGCGAAATAGGCGCCGGGCGAGCCGAACTCGGCCTGATGCTGCTTCTGCGGCGTCTTCGGCTTCTCGCCGGGCATGACAAGATCGGGCAGCTTGAGATTGGGTTTGACGCCGTCGAAAGCGGCATCGAAGGTCTGCTTGGAAATGCGCTTTGCCTTGGCGTCAGGCCACAAATCGTTCCGCAGCCAGGCGCGGAACTGGTTGTCGACTTTGGCGGCCGGGGCGGGGGTGGAGAGGAACAGTGCAGCCAGTATCGCCAGGAAAAACGCAAAGCAGAACTTGCGGAGGCCGCGTTCCTTGGCGCCCCCCTCTGGCCTGCCGGCCATCTCCCCCTCAAGGGGGGAGATCGACTGTTGTCTCTGCCTTCGCCAAACACCGCCGTTGAAAAGGAGATGCCGGCTGCGAAATTGCCAATCTCCCCCCTTGAGGGGGAGATGTCCGGCAGGACAGAGGGGGGCGCCACGGAACGCCAACTTTTGAGGATGCGGGATCATCGTGACAAGCATCCTTCCCCGCAATCGCGTCAAAACGCCGTCCTGGAGCGCAGCGCTGCCGCCAGCGTGCCTTCGTCGAGATAATCGAGTTCGCCCCCGACCGGCACGCCGTGGGCCAGCCGCGTTATCTTCACCTCGAAACCGGACAATTGATCGGTCAGGTAATGGGCCGTGGTCTGGCCCTCCACCGTGGCATTGACGGCCAGGATGATCTCCTTGACCTCGCCGCCGGCGACGCGGTCGACCAATGAGCGGATGTTGAGCTGATCGGGGCCGATGCCGTCGAGCGGCGACAGCGTGCCGCCCAGCACGTGGTAGCGCACGTTCATCGCCGCCGCCCGCTCCAGCGCCCACAGATCAGAGACGTCCTCGACGACGATCAGCGTGCCGGCGTCACGGCGTGGATCGGTGCAGATCATGCAGGGGTCCGACGTGTCGACATTGCCGCAGGTCGAGCAGATGCGCACCTTGTCGGCCGCCTCGCCCATGGCGGCGGCGAGCGGCGACAGCAGTTGTTCCTTCTTCTTGATCAAATGCAGCGCGGCGCGCCTGGCCGAGCGGGGACCGAGCCCCGGCACTTTGGCCAGGAGCTGGATCAGGCGTTCGATCTCGGGACCCGCGATTCGCTTGGACATTGCCCTGATCTAGAGCAATTCCGCGAAAAGTGCGAAGCGGTTTTGCGTCCGGACCGCGTCTCCAACCAGCACCGGCAGGCCGTCAAGTGCGGCCCGCCTCAGTTGGTTTCGAGCGGACGGCTCTGGCTGACGATCATCGCGCCGATGGCATCGGTGTTCTCAGGCGTCGACTGGAATCCCATCGCCGCTTCCTGCGGCGCGCCCTGCACCGAGGAAATGACCTTCGTGTTCAAGGTCCCGCCAAAACGAGCGGCGTCCGGTTCCTCCATCGGCTCCTGCATCGCCACCATCGTCGGCTTTTCCTGGACGCGCGCAGACTTTGCGGCCGGCGCAGCCGATGCCGTCACGTAGGTCTGCTGGGCCGCCTTGCCGGAGCGCACCGGCTCCGCCGCGGCAGTCACGTAGGCCGCAGCGGTGCGATCGGATGTCTTGGCCGCCGGCTCGGCGAAAGCGACGCGAGTCGCGGCAACTCCGGGCAAGGCTGATGGCTGCTCGGCCGAGGCGACCGCGACCGTCGGCTCGTCCGGCAGCGGCTGCCAGTTGCGGCCGCGCTTCTCGTAGAACGCATTGCCGCCGGCGACCATGGTGTAATGCATGTTCTTGTAGGGGAAGCGCAGGCCCGCGGTGTGGAAATACATCGTGTTCTTGAGCTTGGCCTTGCGCTCGCCCTTGAGCACGGCGTCGGCGGCTTCCTCGACATCGGGCATGGCACGCGAATTCATCGGCCTGGTCATGACGCCGGGCGCGAACTGGCCGCGCTCGCCCACCACCGCGCAGATGGTGTCGCCATGCTTGCCGGAGCGCAGCCGGTTCATCACGACAGTGCCGACGGCGATCATGCCATCGCGGCTCGACCGGTTGGATTCGAAGAACATCGCCCTTTCCAGGCATTCCCTGTCCTTCGGCGTGTGGTAGCCGCGAGAGCTCAGGAAACTCGGCGTGATGGCGTCGGTCAGGCTGGACATGCCGTGTGACGCGGTCTGGCTGCAAGCGGCCAGGAACAGGGGAGACGTGACGACGCCGAGCAACAGCGGCGTCTTCCATCGCGTGGCAATCAACAGGTAACCCTCTCACTTCGATGCCCGCCCCCAGGCTGCGGCAAGAATGAGACACTTTCGGGCAAAATGATGGCTAAAACGTTATTGGTGAGATGCTGTTGCCAAACTGGCACAGTTACGTGGCAAGATCCGGGCTTCAAGCCTTTGTTTTATGCACGCCCTTGTCCAGGCTGAGACCGCTTTTGGACAACATGCATTATCGCCCGGCTGAAATCGCTGCCGGCCGTCCTGGCTCAATTTCTTCGAATTTCTCCGAGAACAGCCCGCGCTTCAGGAACAATGCTCGCGCATTGCGGGCGACCGGCGCGATCTTTCCCGGCCAGTCGCTGTCGATGAACTCGGACCTGGTGAAATCGGGGTTGGCCTCCCCGGCAGCCTCCAGGAAATCCGCGATCTCCAGCACGATGGCGCGTTCTTCCTTCGAGAGCGCCGAAGTGCCGGCTTCGATCGAGGGGCGATGCACGAAATCCTCGAACAGGTTGAAATAGCCCTTGATGCCGACGAGATCGACGCCGGCATCAGAATCGGCCAGGATTTCCAGGATCTCGTAGATCCTGTTGCGGATACGCTGCTCGATCAGCCTTTCGGACGGCTCTTCGGCCATGGCCAACTAGTCTTTGGCTTTATGCATGTCGTTATCCCCAAAACCGTCGCACACTCTTGGGCGACATGCATCTAGAACGGCAGTTTTATTCCCGGCGGAATCGGCAGGCCGGCGGTCAGCGCCTTGGTCTTTTCCTGCATGATCTGCTCGACCTTGGCCTTGGCGTCATTGTGAGCGGCCAGAAGCAGGTCTTCGAGGATCTCGACCTCATCCTCCTTGAACAGAGACGGGTCGATCTTCAGCGACTTCATCTCAAACTTGCCGGTCAACGTGACAATGACCAGGCCGCCGCCGGCCTGGCCGACGGCTTCGACCGTGGCGATCTCGTCCTGCATAGCCTGGAACTTGGCTTGCATTTCCTTCGCCTTGCCCATGAGGCCGAGAAGATCTTTCATGGTCCGATCCTTTGCAGAGTCGTGGTTTCGTCAGGGTTCGTCGTCGTCCGCCGGCGGCTCGACCGGCACTTCGGCTTCGACCGCGTCGGCTTCCGGCGCGTCGGGGATGCGCACGTCGATGATCCTGGCGCCGGGAAAACGCGCCAGGATGGCGGCGACCGTCGGATCGCTCTTGGCGTCGAGCAAAGCGTTCTCGCGCCTGGTCGATTCCATTTCGGCCAGCGTCTGGCCGCCCTCTTCCTTCGACAGCGACACCAGCCAGTTGCGACCGGTCCAAGCGCGCAGCTTGGTCGTCAAATCGTTGAGCAGCATTTTGGGCGCATCGTCGGTCAGGCTGACGTCGATGCGGCCGGGCTCGATGCGCACGAGGCGGATGCAGCGCTTGACCAGCACCTTGAAGGCGATGTCGCGCTGCGCGTCGGCAAGGGCGACAATATCGGCCAGCGATTTCAGCGGTATTGGCTGCGCCTCCGGCGCCGGCTGCACAGGCGCAATGAAGGCGGCCGGAGCGGGCGCGGCTTCCACCAGCCGCATGGTCTGCGCGCCGCCCGACCCGCCGGGCATGCGCGCCTGCGCCACTGCGCTGGCGCCGTTGCCACCCGGAGCGCCGCCATTACCGGGGCTCGCCGGCGCGCCGTTCGAACGCGGCGCGGCGCCCGGCGCCGGCAGGCCGTTCTCCAGCGATCTCAATGCCTCGTCCAGCGTCGGCAGGTCGGCCGCATGCGCCAGCCGGATCAGCACCATCTCGGCGGCACTTACAGGGCGGTTGGACGACTGCACCTCCGGGATGCCCTTGAGCAGCATCTGCCACGTCCGCGACAGCACCTTGATCGAGAGCGTCCGCGCGAAATCGGCGCCGCGCTCGCGCTCGTCCTGCGACAGCGCCGCGTCGTCGGCGGCGGCCGGAACGAAACGCAGCCGGGTGACGAGATGGTTGAATTCGGCAAGGTCTGTCAGCACGGCGGCCGGATCGGCGCCGGTGTCGTATTGCGCGCGCAATTCCGCCAGTGCCGCGGCAACGTCACCCTTCATGACATGTTCGAACAAATCGACGACGCGGGCGCGATCGGCGAGACCCAGCATCGCGCGCACGGCTTCGGCGCTGACCGCACCACCGCCATGCGCGATGGCCTGGTCGAAAATCGATTGAGCATCGCGCATCGACCCCTCGGCCGCGCGCGCGATCATCGCCAGCGCGTCGTCTTCCGCCTCGATGCCTTCCAGGCCCGCTATCCGGGCGAGATCAGCCTTCACCACAGCCGCATCGATGCGCCTCAGGTCAAAGCGCTGGCAGCGCGACAGCACGGTGATCGGCACCTTGCGGATTTCGGTGGTGGCGAAGATGAACTTGACGTGCGGCGGCGGCTCTTCCAGCGTCTTCAACAGGCCGTTGAAGGCCTGCGTCGACAGCATGTGCACTTCGTCGATGATGTAGACCTTGTAGCGGGCCGAGACCGGCGCGTAGCGCACCCGTTCGATGATGTCCCTGATGTCGTCGATGCCGGTGTGCGAGGCGGCATCCATCTCGATGACGTCGACATGGCGGCCTTCCATGATCGCCTGGCAGTGCTCGCCGAGCACGGCAAGGTCGACGGAAGGCTGGTCGATTGTTGCCGTTTTATAATTCAGGGCCCGCGCGAGAATGCGCGCCGTCGTGGTCTTGCCGACGCCGCGCACGCCGGTCAACATCCAGGCCTGGGCGATGCGGCCGGTGGCGAAAGCGTTGGTGAGCGTGCGCACCATCGGCTCCTGGCCGACCAGTTCGGAGAAATTCGCCGGACGGTACTTGCGCGCCAGCACGCGATAGGCGCCAGCCTTGCCTATCTCCAGGCTTTTTGGTCCCGAATTTCCGGCTTCGCTCATTCGCCCGCAAAACTCCAAATGGCCGCGCCAAAAGGCGGCCGATTCCTGCGCATAGTTTCGCCCGCGCTGCAATGCGTCGTCAACGTCGCGAGAAGGGCCGATGAGGTGGGAGGCTGGAACAATGACCCGTTCCGGGCTCGTTAGGGCTGCTTCCTTCCGGACCTGACCCGGTTGGCGAGTGGATCGTCCACCACCAACCTCCCGCCGTCCATATCGGCAATTCGGCGACGAAATGCAAGGGCGCAGGCAAATCGGCTGCACCAGCCACGAGATTCGCTTGCAGCCTCGATGCAGCCGCTCTAGCGTTCATGACTCTGAGGAAAACACCAAAAGCAAGGGAAACGCCGATGCTGCCGGGCCTGAAGGCCGGATTCACGCTGGATACCCGGCTGGAGGCGGACAGCGAGCAGTTGATGTGGCTTGGGCTGTGTGAACTGCGCGTGATGAACGACCGCCGCTGGCCATGGCTGCTTCTGGTGCCGCAGCGGCCGGGCGTGGAGGAAATCCACGACATGACGCCACTCGACCAGACAATGCTGACCTTCGAGACCAATATGGTGGCGCAGGCGCTGAAGAAGGTGACCGGCTGCACCAAGATCAACACCGGCGCGCTCGGCAACATCGTGCGCCAGCTGCACATCCACGTCATCGCCCGTTCGGAAGGCGATCCCGGCTGGCCCGGCCCGGTGTGGGGACACGGCCTGCGCGAGCCCTATCAGCGCTCCGAGCTGCGCCGGTTTGCCGAAACGATAAGGGCGGCGCTATAAGCCTTCCCGTGTCCATCCCGAACGTGTCCATCCCGAACGCCCAGAGTCCGCATGAGCTTTAGCCTGTTTGACGCGCCCTTGCGCGAGCCGAGCCAATTCGTCGGCTTCGCCGGCAACAGTATCGACCGACAATCCGAGGACCGCGCCGACGATTCGGTCGACAAAGCGCTCGCCGATCCTGGAACCAGGCTGCTTTTGATGCAGGGCGGCCGGCTCTACCTGAAGGTTCGTGACGGCAGCTTCGACCCCTGGTTCGGCGTCGCCGAAAGCCTGCCCTTCCAGACCTTGCCCGGCAGCGGCGTGCTGCTCGGATTCTCCGACCAGGGCCCGGTGCTGGCGGTGACCGCCGGCCTCGAGCCGGAACAGCTTCCCGAAACGGTCAAGGCCATCGACTACCGCTCGGTCTACATGCAAGGCCTGATCGACGAAGCGGCCGCCGGAGCGATGGCGCAGGGCGCCGCACTGCTCGCCTGGCACGCCAGCCATCGTTTCTGCAGCAAATGCGGGACCGAGTCACAAATGCGGGCCGGCGGCTACAAGCGCCATTGCCCGAATTGCGGCACCGAGCATTTTCCGCGCACGGATCCGGTGGCGATCATGCTGACGGCGACGCGCGAGAAATGCCTGCTCGGGCGCGGCCGGCATTTCGCGCCGGGCATGTACTCCGCCCTTGCCGGCTTCATCGAGCCGGGCGAGACGATCGAGGCGGCGGTGCGCCGCGAGACGCTGGAGGAGGCCGGCATCCGGCTCGGCCGCGTCGTCTACCACGCCAGCCAGCCCTGGCCATTCCCCTATTCGCTGATGATCGGCTGCTTCGGCGAGCCGCTCAATGAAGACATCCAGGCCGACCTCAACGAGTTGGAAGACTGCCGCTGGTTCTTGCGCGACGAGGTGCGCCTGATGCTGGCCAGGGAGCATCCGGGCAATCTGATCACGCCGCCGAAGGGAGCCATAGCGCATCACCTGATCCGCGCCTGGGTCGACAGCGAATAAGGGAAATCAGGAGAGGGAAATGATCCGCCATACCGTCGTGTTCACGCTGAAGCATCCGCCGCACTCGCTGGAGGAAAAAAGGTTCCTGGTCGACGCCAGGAAAATCCTCTCGGCGATCAGGGGCGTCACCCATTTCGAACAGCTGCGTCAGGTCAGCCCCAAGAACGACTACCAGTTCGGCTTCTCCATGGAATTCGCCGACCAGGCCGCCTATACCAGGTACAACGACCATCCCGACCACGTCGCCTTCGTGCGCGACCGCTGGATTCCTGAAGTCGAGACCTTCATGGAGATCGACTATGTGCCCCTTGGCTGGTAGCTCAATCCGCTACCTTCCACTGCTCGCGTGACTCACTCGCCGGATAGACGCCGAGGATCCGCACCTCGCGCGAGAAGAAGCGAAGCTCGTCCAGCGCCAGCTTGACCAGCGGATCGTCGGGGTGGCCCTCGATGTCGGCGTAGAACAGTGTCGCCGTGAAGGCGCCGAGTTGGTAGCTCTCGAGCTTGGTCATGTTGATGCCGTTGGTGGCGAAACCGCCCATCGCCTTGTAGAGCGCGGCCGGCACGTTGCGGACGCGGAAGATGAAGGTCGTCATCATCTTGGCGTCAGGCGACGGGCGTTCGGCCCACTGCTTGTTCTTGGTCAGGACGACGAAGCGCGTGACGTTGGAATCGGTGTCCTCGACATTCTCCTCGATGATGTCGAGGCCGTAGAGCGTGGCGGCCAATGCCGGGGACAGGGCCGCCATGGTGCGGTCCTTGACCTCGGAGACCATCTTGGCCGCGCCCGCCGTGTCGCCGGCGACAACCGCCTTCCAGCCATTTTTGCGGACGTATTTGCGGCACTGGCCGAGCGCATGGATGTGGCTGTGCACGGTTTTGATCTCGTCACGCCTCACACCTGGCAGCACCATCAGCTGGAAATGGATGGGCAGGAAATATTCGCCGATGATGTGCAGCCTCGATTCCGGCAGCAGATGGTGAATGTCGGCGACGCGCCCGGCGATGGTGTTCTCGATCGGGATCATGGCGAGATCGGCCTTGCCGGTTTCGACCGCGTTGAACGCATCCTCGAAGGTCGGGCACGGCAGCGGCTGCATCGAGGGATAGACGTTACGGCAGGCGGTGTCGGAATTGGCGCCGGGCTCGCCCTGGAAGGATATTCTGTTGGTCTTTTCAGGCATGGCCAATTCTCGTTGAAGGGGTGTCGGTTCGGCGCTCAGTTTGAAAGGATCGTCCTGGCCCGTTCCAGGTCTTGCGGCGTGTCGACGCCGAGCGGCAGCGACCGCACGATCTCGGCGTCGATGCGCATGCCGGCTTCCAGCGCCCGCAACTGCTCCAGCCGCTCGCGGCGTTCCAGCGGCGACGGCTTGAGCGCCACGAAGCGCTCGAGCGCCGAGCGGCGATAGGCATAGAGACCGACATGGTGATAGAGCGCGCCCTCGCCCCAGGGCGCGGTGGCCCGGGTGAAATAAAGCGCCCTCAGCCTGGTGGCCGACAATGGCGAGCCAACGATCTTGACGACGTTGGGATTGGTCTTTTCCTCGTCGCGCTCGATCTCGACGCCGAGCGTGGCGATGTCCACCGCCTTGTCCTCGAACGGCCTGAGCGAGGCCACGATGATCGCGGGATCGATGGTCGGCAGGTCACCCTGCACATTGACGATGGTTTCGACCTTGTTTGCCGGATCCAGCACCGTCAGGGCCTCGAATATCCGGTCCGAACCCGATTCGTGGTCCGAGCGCGTCATCACCGCCTCGAAACCATGCGCGCGCACCGCTTCCGCCACGCCTTGCGTGTCGGTCGCCACCACCACACGGCCAAGCCCGGCCTCGGCGGCGCGGCGCGCGACATGGACGATCATCGGGGCGCCGGCAATGTCGGCCAGCGGCTTGCCGGGGAGCCGGGTCGAGGCCATGCGGGCGGGGATCAGGATCAAGGTGGACATCGGTTTGGCGGGCGTTCGAAACGAGGAGGGGAAAGTGGCAAAAGGTCTCACTGGAAGCGCCCTTATAGGTGTTGCAACGCCGGAGCAAAAGACCTAGTTTCCGCGCGATTTGACCGGCTCTGGAGGGCAGGTCTCGATACCGACGGACGGAGTGGACGGATCGGTCCGCCGGAAAAGGGAGCAAGGGGCGTATGGATTCCAACGAAGTCAACAAGCTGCTCGCCGGATTGCTCGGAACCGTTTTCGTGGTGTTCTCGGTCGGCATCGTGTCGGACGCGCTGTTTGCCTCGCCCGCTCCGGAAAAGCCCGGCTTCGCCATCGAGGCCGCCGAGCCCGCCGAGGGCGGCCCCGCCGCTCCGGCAGCCGCCGAAAAGCCGATCGCGGATCTTCTGGCCAACGCAAGTGCCGAACAGGGCGCTGCCATCTTCAAGAAATGCCAGGCCTGCCACTCCGGCGAGAAGGGCGGCCCCAACAAGGTCGGCCCGGATTTGTGGGATCTCATCGACCGCCCGGTCGCCGAGCATGAGGGCTTCGCCTATTCGGCCGGCATGAAGGAGTTTTCCAAGGGCGGCACCGAGAAGTGGACCTACGACAACATCAACCACTTCATCACCTCGCCGAAAAAATTCGTGAAAGGCACGGCGATGGGCTTTGCCGGCCTGCCGAAGGAAGAAGACCGCGCCAACGTCATCGCCTATCTGCGCACGCTGTCGGACAATCCCAAGCCGCTGCCCGCGCCGGGCGCTGCCGCCGATGCATCCGCCCCCGCCAAGCCCGCCGAAGGGGCCGCACCGGCCAAGCCGGCCGAAGGCGCAGCTCCCGCCAAGCCGGCGGCGCCTGCGGCTCCCGCCGCACCAGCTCCGGCCGCCCCGGCACCGGCGCCTGCTCAATAAATCGGATATAGTCTCGACGACCTTGAAAAAGCCGGGTTCTGCCCGGCTTTTTCGTTAGGAAAACCGCCTCTACGGCGACAAAGCCGCGCATGGCGGTTTTCACGCGCGGCAAATCATCTAGATTGCCTTTCTGGATGATGGCACGCATCGCGAAGAGGACAGTGGATGACGCTTGGCCCAGTGCTTCTCAAATCGTTGCTGGCGGCGGCCCTGCTGGCCGCGGGGTTGCAGGCGGCCCTGGCCGATGAGTGGCGCACCACTTCATCGCTGATCGGCGAATCCAAATATGGCGACAATTTCCAGCACTACGACTACGTGAACCCCAACGCACCCAAAGGCGGCACGCTGAATTCGGTGGTACTGGGCACTTTCGACAGCTTCAATCCCTATATCGTGCAGGGTTCACCGGCCGCCGGCCTGGTCGGGTTCGGCGGCGGCCTGCTCTACGACACGCTGATGGAGCAGGCGACCGACGAAGGCAGTGTCAGCCATCCGCTGATCGCCGACGCCTACAAATACCCGGCCGACTTTTCCTCGGCGACTTACCGGCTCGACCCCCGCGCGAAATGGCATGACGGCCAGCCTATCACCGTCGACGACGTGATCTGGTCATTCCAGGTGCTGAAGGCGAACAGCCCGATGTACAGCCGCTATTTCGAGAATGTCACGGATGCCGTGGCCGTCTCGGATCGCGAAGTCGAGTTTCATTTCAGCCAGAAGGGCAACCGCGAGCTGCCTAAAATCCTGGGTGACCTCGCCGTGCTACCGAAACACTGGTGGGAAGGCACGGATGCCAACGGCAAGAAGCGCGACGTCACCAGGCCGACGCTGGAGCCGCCGCTCGGCTCCGCCGCCTACAAGATCGCCAGCTTCAAGCCTGGCTCGGAAATCGTCTGGCAGCGCGTGCCGGACTATTGGGGTGCCAAGCTGCCGGTGAAGGTCGGCCGCGAGAATTTCGACAGGCAGCGTTTCACTTACATTCTTGATGACAATGCCGCCTGGCAGGCCTTCACCAAGGGCGGACTTGACGACATCAAACCGGAAAACAGTTCGAAGCGCTGGAAGACATTCTATGATTTCCCGGCGGTCAAGGCCGGCGATGTCATCAAGCAGGAATTCAAAACCACCTCGCCAGAGCCGATGCAGGCTTTCATGCTCAACCAGAGGCGCCCGCTGTTCCAGGACCGCCTGGTGCGGGCCGCGCTGACCTATCCTTTCGACTTCGAGACGATGAACCGTACGCTGTTCTACGGGTTCAACACCCGCACCAGCAGCTATTTCCAGGGAACTGAACTGGCCTCCAGCGGCTTGCCGCAAGGCAAGGAGCTGGAAATTCTGGAACAGTATCGCGACAAGCTGCCGCCCGAGCTGTTCACCCAGGAATTCAAGCTGCCGGTCTACGATTCGCCGCAGGCCGAGCGGAAATACCTGAAGCAGGCAGTCGACCTCTTCGCCAAGGCTGGATGGGTGATCAAGGGCGGCAAGATGGTCAATGCCAAGACCGGCGAGCCGTTCAAGTTCGAGATACTCGGCTGGAACGACACCGACCAGGTCATCTCCAGCCCCTATATCGCCAATCTGCGCAAGATCGGCGTCGACGCCACGTTGCGCATCATCGACCAGACCCAGTACGTCAACCGCGTCAACAATTTCGACTACGATGTCATTATCGGGCAACTCGGCCAGTCGGAATCGCCTGGCAATGAGCAGCGCGACTTCTGGAGTTCCAGGGCAGCCGACCGACCGGGGTCGCGCAACTACGCCGGCATCAAGAACCCGGTCGTCGATGCCCTGGTCGACCGCATCATCTTCGCCACCGACCGCGACGATCTGGTTGCCGCCACCCATGCGCTCGACCGCGTGCTGCTGTGGAACTACTACGTCGTGCCGCAGTACTATCGAGCCGTGGTCTGGCTGGCTTACTGGAACAAATTCGGCATTCCCGCCAAACAGCCGAGCTATATCGGCGCCGACCAGAATTCCTGGTGGATCGATCCGGAGAAGGAAAAGGCGCTGGCGGCCAAATACAAGGGCAACAATTGATGGCGGTGCTGCCCCGTCGCGATTTCCTGGGCCTGGGCAGTGCCGCCGCTGTCGCCGCCCTGTTGCCCGGAAAAGCCTTTGCCAATATTGCGACCGGCACCAAACTGCACGGCCTGTCCGCCTACGGCGACCTCAAATACAAACCGGATTTCACGCATTTCGACTACGTCAATCCGGATGCACCCAAGGGCGGCCAGATGAATTTCGCGCCGCCGAACGCCACGCTCAACCAAAGCTTCCTGACCTTCAACACGTTGAATTCCCTGGTATTGAAAGGAGATGCGCCGCCGCGCACCGAACTCTGTTTCGATTCCTTGATGGCAAGCGCGCTCGACGAGCCGGATGCGGTCTACGGCCTGCTTGCCGAGTCCGTCACCTTGTCGCAAGACCGCAACGGCTTCCGCTTCGCGCTGCGACCGCAAGCGCGTTTCCACGACGGCTCGCCGCTAACCGCCGAAGACGTCGTCTTCGCGTTGAAGCTTTACAAAGAGCAAGGGCATCCGAACCTTTCCCAGGCGTTGCGGTATATGACCGACGCGGTCGCCGAGGATCCACTCACCCTCAACCTTACCTTCAACGGCGAACAGTCCGCGCAAAACATCCTCAGGATCGTGGCGATGCCGATCGTGTCCAAGGCCTTTTATGCGGTCAATGATTTCAATGCCTCGACGATGACGCCGCCGCTCGGCTCGGGACCATACAAAATGGGGCGAGTGGCCGCGGGACAGACAGTCGAATATGAGCGCGTGCCCGACTATTGGGGCCGCGACCTCCCGGTGAATCGCGGCCAGTATAATTTCGACCGTATCCGCATCGACTTCTATCTCGACCGGCAGGCGGCGTTCGAAGCCTTCAAGAAGGGTGACACGCATTTTCGCGAGGAGTTTACCGCGCGGGTCTGGGCGACCGGCTACGATTTTCCGGCGCTCAAGGACGGCAAGGTCGTCAAACGGGAATTTCCCGGCGAGAAGACGCCAGACATGCAGGGCGTCGCACTGAACCAGCGTCGTGCGCAATTCCGCGATGAGCGGGTGCGACGGGCGATCGCCCGGTGTTTCGATTTCGAATGGATGAAGCGGGCGTTGTTTTATGGCTCTTACGAGCGCTCTCAATCGAACTTCGAACGGTCGGATTACAAGGCCGAAGGCTTGCCCTCGCCTGAGGAACTGGTCCTGCTGGAGCCATTCCGGGCCGAGTTGCCACCGGAGGTTTTTGGCGAAGCCGTGACGCAGCCTCTGTCCGACGGGTCAGGCCATGATCGCAAGCTGCTGGGCGAGGCTTCGAGATTGCTCGCGCAAGCCGGCTGGAAGCGGGCGGGCAATTTCGTCGTCAACGACAAGGGCGAGCGGCTGCGGGTGGAAATGCTGACGGAGGATGACGGCATCGTTCGCATCTACACCCCATGGTCCGAGAATATGAAGGCGATCGGGATCGACGCTTCGATCCGGCAGGTCGATTCGGCGCAATATGAACAGCGGCAGAGCGATTTCGACTTCGATCTTACCGTGCTGCATTGGTCGATCGGGGCGACGCCGACTGATGACAGCCTGGAGATGCTCTATGATTCTCGAATGGCGAAAATCCCGGGGCAGCGCAACTACCCCGGAACAGAAAGCAAGGCCATCGACGCGTTGATCGTGGCAGCCGGCAAGGCGCGAAGCCGGTCCGAACTCGTCACCGCGCTCAGAGCGCTCGATCGGGTCTTGCGCGCGCGGCTGGACTGGATTCCAACATACTATCTGGCGAATCACCGCGTCGCCTATTGGGACATGTTCGGCTTCGTCGAGCAAAAGCCTGATTTCGGCTTTCCGGTCGAGACGCTGTGGTGGTTCGACAAGGGCAAGGCGGCAAAAATTGGCAAAGGCTGAATTTCTTGCGGGCGTAAGCACCGCCCCTCACCTGCCTGCCCGTCCTCCGCAGCAGCTGCGCCGTAGCTGCGGAGGGTGGACCGGCATCCTCTGCCCGTATAGTGACGGGGAAAGAGGCGCGTTCATCGACGGTTTCGCCAATCACATGCGTCGGGAGGGCACCATCTGATGGGCGCCTATATCCTGCGCCGCATCCTTTTGATGATTCCGACCCTGTTCGGCATCATGGCGATCTCGTTCGCCGTCATTCAGTTTGCCCCCGGCGGCCCGGTCGAGCAGGTCATCGCCAAGCTGACGAACCAGGGCGGCAGCGATCGTCTGGGCGGTGGCGGCGGCGATGCGGGCGGTGGTAATTTCGATGCCGCCGGCGACGTCGGTTCAAAATATCGCGGCGCGCAGGGGCTCGATCCGGAATTCATCAAGAAGCTGGAGAAGCAGTTCGGCTTCGACAAGCCGCCGCTCGAGCGCTTCGGCCTGATGCTGTGGAATTATATCCGGTTCGATTTCGGCGACAGTTATTTCCGCGACATTTCGGTGCTCAACCTGATCCTGGAAAAAATGCCGGTGTCGATCTCGATCGGGCTGTGGATCACGCTCCTGTCCTACCTGATCTCGATCCCGCTCGGCATCCGCAAGGCGGTGAAGGACGGCAGCCCCTTCGACATCTGGACCAGCGGCGTCGTCATCGTCGGCTATGCCATTCCGGGTTTCCTGTTCGGCATCATGCTGATGGTGCTGTTTGCCGGTGGTTCGTTCTGGGACTGGTTCCCGCTGCGCGGCATCGTCTCGGACAATTGGGACCAGTTGTCATGGCCGGCCAAGATCGGGGACTATCTCTGGCACATGACCTTGCCGCTGACGGCGCTGGTGCTGTCGGCCTTCGCCACGACGACGCTGCTGACCAAGAATTCCTTCCTGGAGGAAATCCGCAAGCAATATGTGGTGACCGCCCGCGCCAAGGGCCTCTCGGAACGGCAGGTGCTCTATGGCCATGTCTTCCGCAACGCCATGCTGATCGTCATCGCCGGTTTTCCCGGCGCCTTCATCTCGGCCTTCTTCACCGGTTCGCTGCTGATCGAAAACATCTTCTCGCTCGATGGGCTCGGCCTGCTCGGCTTCCGGTCGGTGGTCGAACGCGACTATCCCGTGGTGTTCGCCAACCTCTACATCTTCTCGCTTCTCGGCCTGTTCGTCGGATTGCTGTCCGACCTCATCTACACCTGGGTCGATCCGCGCATCGATTTCGAGCGGAGAGACGTTTGATGTCGGAGGCAAGTGTTACCGCCGGGGTCGTGCCGGAGCGGATGCCGCGGCCGTTTCTGTCGCCGCTCAACAAGCGCCGCCTGGAGAACTTCAAGGCCAACCGGCGCGGCTACTGGTCGCTGTGGATCTTCCTTGTCCTGTTCGTGCTGTCGCTGTTCGCCGAATTCATCGCCAACGACAAGCCGATCATCGCCTCCTACAAGGGCGAGATCCTGTTTCCGGTGCTGGTCGCCTATCCCGAAGAGAAGTTCGGCGGCTTCTATGCCGTCACCGACTATCGCGACCCGGTGATCCAGGACGAGATCAACGCCAATGGCTGGATGATCTGGCCGCCAATCCGCTATTCCTACCAGACCGTCAACAATGCCATTCCCGAAGCAGCCCCGGCCAAGCCGTCCTGGCAGTATGACGCCAAGACGCGCTGCAACCAGTACCCGCAGGGGGCTGCTGATCCGGCCTGCAGCGTCGGTAACTGGAACTGGCTGGGCACCGACGACCAGGCGCGCGACGTGCTGGCGCGGGTCATTTACGGTTTCCGCATCTCGGTGCTGTTCGGACTGATCCTGACCGCCGGCTCGGCTCTGATCGGCGTCGCGGCCGGCGCCCTACAGGGCTATTTCGGCGGCTGGACGGACCTGCTGTTCCAGCGCTTCATCGAGATATGGTCGGCTATTCCCGTGCTCTATCTCCTGCTTATCGTCGCCGCCATATTGCCGCCGGGCTTCTTCATCCTGCTCGGGCTGATGCTGCTGTTTTCCTGGGTGGCGTTGGTCGGCGTGGTGCGGGCCGAATTCCTGCGCGCGCGCAATTTCGAGTACGTCAACGCGGCGCGCGCGCTCGGCGTGCGCAACCGCACCATCATGTTCCGGCACCTGTTGCCCAACGCCATGGTGGCGACACTGACCTTCCTGCCGTTCCTGCTCTCAGGCTCGATCTCGACGCTGACCTCGCTAGACTATCTCGGTTTCGGCCTGCCGCCGGGCTCGGCCTCGCTCGGCGAATTGCTCAAGCAGGCGCAGCGCAATCTCAACGCGCCGTGGCTCGGCATTTCCGGCTTCGTCGTCATCTCGCTGATGCTGTCGCTGTTGGTCTTCGTCGGCGAGGCGACACGCGACGCCTTCGATCCGCGCAAGACGTTCCGATGAGCGACGCCCCCTTGCTCTCGGTCCAGGACCTCAGCGTCGCTTTTGCGCAAGGCGGACAGCAGTCGCTGGCCGTCGATCACATCTCCTTCGACATCGCCAAGGGCGAGACGGTGGCGCTGGTCGGCGAATCCGGCTCCGGCAAATCGGTCTCGGCGCTGTCCGTGCTGAAGCTCTTGCCCTATCCCAGCGCCAGCCACCCCTCGGGCAGGATCCTGTTCCAGGGCGCCGACCTGCTCGCCATGAACGAGAAGCAACTGCGACGGGTGCGCGGCAACAAGATCACCATGATCTTCCAGGAGCCGATGACCTCGCTCAATCCGCTGCACACGATCGAGCAGCAGATCGTCGAAATCCTGAAGCTGCACCAGGGCATGGCCGACCGCCCGGCCAAGGCGCGCACGCTGGCCCTGCTCAACGAGGTCGGCATTCGCGATCCGCAGAAACGGCTCGACGCCTATCCGCACCAGCTGTCCGGCGGCCAGCGCCAACGCGTCATGATCGCCATGGCGCTGGCCAACGAGCCGGAACTCCTGATCGCCGACGAGCCGACGACGGCGCTCGACGTCACCGTGCAGGCGCAGATCCTCGAGCTGCTGGCCGGCTTGAAAAGCCGCAAGGGCATGTCGATGCTGTTCATCACCCATGATCTCGGCATCGTGCGCAAGATCGCCGACCGGGTGTGCGTGATGACCAAGGGCAAGATCGTCGAGATGGGGCCTACCAAGGACATCTTCGCCAATCCGCAGCACGCCTATACGCGCCATCTCCTGGCGGCCGAGCCCAAGGGCAAGCCACCCGCGGCCAACAGCGCCGCCGCACCCGTGATGACCGGCAAGGACATCAAAGTCTGGTTTCCGATCAAGCAGGGCTTCTTCCGACGCACCGTCGACCATGTGAAGGCGGTCGACGGCATCGATGTCACCGTGCGGGCCGGCCAGACGCTGGGCGTGGTTGGAGAGTCCGGGTCGGGCAAGACCACGCTCGGCCTGGCGCTGGCGCGGATGATCTCGTCGAGCGGAACCATCCAGTTCAACGGGCGCGACATCAACCAGCTCTCGTTCAACGCCATGCGCCCGCTCAGGCGCGAATTGCAGATCGTCTTCCAGGATCCTTTCGGCTCGCTGAGCCCCCGCATGTCCATCGCCGAGATCATCGAAGAAGGCTTGAAGATCCACGAGCCGAAGCTGTCGCTCGACGAGCGCGACGACAAGGTGGTCGACGTGCTGAAGGAAGTCGGGCTCGACCCGGCGACGCGCAACCGCTATCCGCACGAATTCTCCGGCGGCCAGCGCCAGCGCGTCGCCATTGCTCGCGCCATGGTGCTCAACCCGCGTTTCGTCATGCTGGACGAGCCGACCTCGGCGCTCGACATGAGCGTGCAGGCGCAGGTCGTCGACCTCCTGCGCAGCCTGCAGGCCAAGCATGACCTCGCCTATCTCTTCATCAGCCACGACCTCAAGGTCATCCGGGCCCTGGCCAACGATGTCATCGTCATGCGCAATGGCCAGATCGTCGAAGCCGGTCCTTCCGAACAGATTTTTGAAAAGCCGCAAACCGACTATACTCGGGCGCTGATCTCGGCCGCCTTCAAGATAGAAACCGCCCCGACGGGGGTCGTCAGCGAGTGACTCCTTCCTTCGCAATTCCGGACGGAAAGCCGCCTTGCGCCTTTCCCGCAATTGCTCCAAACCGAACAACAGGACAAAATCCATAAATGGAAAAAGGCAAAATCCTGCTTGCCGTCACCGGCTTTCACCCGCAGCGCTGGCGCGAACTGCTGTCCGCAGAGCGCGAGGTGGTGCTCGAGCCGGACGGCGCCAGCGATCCTTCGATCACCTATGCGGTGGTGTGGAAACAGCGGCCGAACCTGTTGGGGTCGCTGCCCAATCTGCGCGCCATCTTCTCGATCGGCGCCGGTGTCGACCACATCTTCTCCGATCCCAGCCTGCCGGACGTGCCGATCGTCAAGGTCGTCGCCGGCAACCTGGCCCAGCACATGACCGAATATGTCGTCTGGCGGGTGCTCGATCATCACCGCCAGGGCCTGCTGTACCGGTCGCAGCAGCCGAAGAAGATATGGCGCGAGCCGGCGCAGCGCACCGCTGAAGATATCTCTGTCGGCATCATGGGGCTCGGCAGTCTCGGCCGCGCGGCGGCGTCGGCGCTGCTGTCGCTCGGCTTCGCGGTCAATGGCTGGTCGCGCACGGACCGGCCGATGGAAGGTGTCGCGACCTATTGCGGCGAGGCCGGGCTTATCCCGTTCCTCAATGCCACAGACATACTGGTCGTGCTGCTGCCGCTGACGCCGGATACCAAGGGTATCATCAATTACGGCGTGCTGAAGGAATTGCGCAAGCGCAACGGTCTTGGCGGCTCGGTGCTGATCAATGCCGGTCGCGGCCGCCTGCAGAAGGATGCCGACATCGTGCGCGCGCTGGACGACGGCACGCTGAAGGAAGCGAGCCTCGACGTGTTCGAGGTCGAACCGCTGCCGAAGACCAGCCCGCTATGGGCCCATCCGAAAGTGTTCGTGACGCCGCATGCCGCGGCCACGTCCGATCCCGTCCACCTGGCGCCGATCATGCTGCGCCAGATGGACGCCTTCGAGCGGGGCGAAAAGCTGGAGAACCTGGTGGACCGCAAAGCGGGATATTAGGCCGCTGGCATGTGGTCATCGGGATCGCCTTAGGCGACCTGCGTCAGCCGGGCAGAGCGAACTTCTTCTGCTTGTCCGGCTTGCCGCAATCGCGGCGCTCGATAGACCGGTTCATGGCGTCGATCTCGCCGCTTGCCTTGTCGGCATCGCGCTTGGTCTTGGAGCGGATATCCGGAATGAACGGGCCGAAGCCCATCGCGGGGTTGGAGAATGTCGGCTTGGCCTGCTGGGACAGATTGTATTGCCGAGCCAGGCCGTTGCGTTGCGCCAGCAACTGGCCGCAAGGCACGCTGTCATATTGCAGTGAAGACTGGACGTTTTCGTCCTGGCGCTCGGACATGGAGTTGCCGACACAGCCCGCCATAACGAGGCAAGAGGCCAAGGCCATCATGTTCCAGCGCATGGAAAATCCCTCCGTACGACACTGCCCCGACATAATCCGGCATGCGATTGGGGCTTTTTCGCAGCAGAGGCACCCACAGGCCTCAGACCGCGTCGCCTGACTGCTGCCCGGCGCTTGGCTGTAGGCCGAGTCAGCAGTCTCTTGCAACAGGCTTCCCGCGCCCGAATTAGCCACTATCTTGGAACAATGCGCGCCAGCGACCTGCTCCATCCCCGGCCCGAGGGCCTTTACTGCCCGCCGGGCGACTTCTTCATCGACCCGGTGCGGCCGGTCAACCGGGCGCTGATCACGCACGGCCATTCCGACCACGCACGCTCCGGCCACGGGTCGGTGCTGGCGACGCAGCAGACGCTGGACATCATGGAGCTTCGCTATGGCGAGGGTTTTGCAGGCACGACACAGACGGCAGGACTGGGCGAGCGAATTGCCCTCAACGGCGTCGACATCAGCTTTCATCCGGCCGGCCATGTGCTGGGCTCGGCGCAGATCGCGGTCGTGCATCAGGGCATGCGCATCGTCGCCTCCGGCGACTACAAGCGGCAGCAGGACGCGACATGCCTGCCGTTCGAGCCAATCGCGTGCGATGTGTTCATCACCGAGGCAACCTTCGGCCTGCCGGTGTTTCGCCACCCGCCGGACGAGGAGGAGATCGCGCGGCTCCTGAAATCGGCGGCGCAGTTCCCCGAACGCTCGCATCTCATCGGAGCCTATGCGCTGGGCAAGGCGCAACGGGTGATGCGTCTGTTGCGCGACGCCGGCTACGACAGGCCGATCTATATCCACGGCGCGCTGGCCAAGCTCAGCGACTACTACCAGAGCCAGGGCATCGATCTCGGTACGCTGGAGCCGGCGACAGTGGAGAGCGCCAGCAAGGATGATTTCACCGGCGCCATCGTCGTCGGTCCGCCGGCCGCCTTCGCCGATCGCTGGGCGAGGCGCTTTCCCGATCCGATCTCCTGCTTCGCCTCGGGCTGGATGCGCATCCGCCAGCGCGCCAAGCAGGGCGGCGTCGAGCTGCCGCTGATCATTTCGGATCATGCCGACTGGGACGAACTGACCGCCACGATCAAGGAGACCGGCGCAGAGGAAATCTGGGTGACACACGGCCGCGAGGAGGCGCTGGTGCGCTGGTGCGAACTCGAAGGCATCGCGGCGCGGCCACTGCATCTGGTGGGGTATGAGGACGAGGGCGATTGATGGCATGAATCGCTTCGCCGAACTGCTCGACCGCCTTGTGCTGACGCCGTCGCGCAACGGCAAGCTGACGCTGCTGACCGATTATTTCCGCAGCGTCGAGGATCCTGATCGCGGGCTGGCGCTGGCTGCCATCACCGGCGACCTCAACATCGCCGCGATCAAGCCGGCGATGCTGCGCACCCTGGTGACCGAACGCATGGATCCGGTGCTGTTCGGCTATTCCTACGACTATGTCGGCGATCTCGCCGAGACCGTGTCGCTGGTCTGGCCGCAGACGCCCGGAACCATACCGAACCGCGAGCCGACGCTCGGCGAGGTGGTCGCGAAGCTGCAGGCGGCGAGCCGCTCCGACGGGCCGAAAGTGCTGGCAAACCTGCTCGACAGTGCCGGCATCTCGGCCCGCTTCGCCATCATCAAGCTGGTCACCGGCGGGTTGCGCATCGGCGTGTCGGCGCGGCTGGCCAAGCAGGCGCTGGCGGATTTCGGCAAGGTCGACGTCGCCGAGATCGAGGAACTCTGGCACGGGCTGTCGCCGCCGTACACAGCCTTGTTCGCATGGCTGGAAGGCAAGGCCGCAAAGCCCGAGAGGGCCGCGCGGGCACTGTTCCGGCCGGTGATGCTGTCCAACCCGGTCGGCGACGGCGATCTCGACAGGCTCGACCCCGCCGATTACGCGGCCGAGTGGAAATGGGACGGCATCCGCGTCCAGGCGGTGTCGGAAGGCGGCATCCGTCGGCTCTATTCGCGCACCGGCGACGATGTCTCCGGCGCCTTTCCCGACCTCGCCGAGGCGATGGTTTTCTCGGCCACGCTCGACGGGGAATTGCTGGTCGGCGATCCCCGGGAAGCGACAGGGACATTCTCGGATCTCCAGCAGCGGTTGAACCGCAAGACGGTGTCACTGAAGATGCAGCAGCAATATCCGGCTTTCATGCGTTGCTACGACCTTTTGCAGGTCGGCGCGGAGGATTTGCGGGGATTGCCCTTCCGGGAGCGGCGCGTCCGCCTCGAAAACTTCGTGAAAACGCTCGACCCGAGCCGCTTCGATCTTTCGCCATTCGTCGCGTTCTCGGACTGGCAGGCGCTGGAGGAACTGCGCCGGGCGCCGCCGCACCCGATCATCGAAGGCGTGATGCTGAAGCGCTGGGATTCGCCCTATGTCGCCGGCCGGCCGAAGGGGCCCTGGTTCAAATGGAAACGTGACCCGCACACGGTGGACGCCGTGCTCATGTACGCCCAGCGCGGCCACGGCAAGCGCTCGAGCTTCTACTCCGATTACACGTTCGGCGTCTGGTCCGGAGCGGAAGGCGAGGAGGAACTGGTGCCGGTCGGCAAGGCCTATTTCGGCTTCACCGACGAGGAATTGAGGCAGATCGACAAATATGTCCGCGACAACACGATCGAGCGTTTCGGGCCTGTGCGCTCGGTGCGCGCCGACCGTGACAACGGGCTGGTGCTGGAAGTCGCCTTCGAAGGGCTCAACCGTTCGACGCGTCACAAATCCGGCGTTGCCATGCGCTTTCCCCGCATCTCGCGGCTGCGCTGGGACAAGCCCGCCAACGAGGCCGACCGCATCGAGACGCTGCAGGCGCTGCTCGATCGTTGATCGCACCCTCTCCGGTGCCGGCGCTCAAGGCTCGACGGAGACGCGGATCTCGTAAATGTTGACCGCCTTGCCCTGCTTGTCGAAATCGGAGTTGATGGCGATCGTTCCGGCCGAGCCGGGCCGCTTGTCGGGGAATTTCACGTCGAAGAGATATTCGTTGCGCTGCTGGCCGACCGCATAGCGTTTGCGGCCGCAATCACCAAGCTCGCCGAAATTGCAGTCGACCGAGATCTGCGTGTCCTTGCCGTCCTCGGCGCGGGCGACGATATCGAACACGGCGTGCTTGCCGGCGAGCTTCTCCAGCACGCCTTGCCCGACATCGAAGCTGATCGCCGAACCGGAAGCGCCGGACTGGATGCGCAGGAATGGCCCGGAATCGTCCTTCATCGTTTCCGCCTTGGCGTCCGACGGAGCGCTGACATGCGCCGGGTCGGTGGGCGAAAACACGTTGATCCAGTTGCGCGCCTGATCGGCAGCGCCGGGCTTTTCCGGCCCGGTCTCGCCATCCGCCGGCGTGAAATCGTCGTCCTCGACGGTCGGCGGCGCTTCGGGCGGCGCGGTGTCGAGCTGAGCCTGGGTCTTGAAGACGCCGGTCTGCATGGCGAAAAACAGGCCGATGCCGACCGCGGCGAGCAGCGTCACGGTGAGGAAGATGGCGGTCAGCGGCAGGCGCCGGCCCCTGATGCGCCTCTCGTCGCGATCGGGCGCCACTTCAGCCGTGGCTTCGGACGAAGCGGGAGCCGACATGTCGATGGACGGCACGCCGGAAAGGGTCGCGTCGGGCATGATGTCTGGAACGACCGGCAAGACGCGCGAGCGCGGGGCATCGGCAGCCGGCTGTGCAGGCTCGTCGACGGAAACTGCGGGCGGCGCCGCGCTCTCGCCGGTTGCGGCGGGTGCAGCCGGGCTCGCCGGAAGCTCGACCGCCGGTGCATCGGACTCAGCCTGGGGAGCGACATCCGGCACCGCCGGCAGGAATTCGGATTCGATTTCGGTGATCTTGGCCTGTATCGCCTTGCGGCGCTTGATGGCGACTTCCACCGTCACGCCGGGATTGGCCTGGAGCGCGCGGTCGAGCGCGGCGAAAGCCGAGCGATAGACCTTTTCGCGGTATGCGCGGTCCTCGGCATTGCCTCTTTCGAGGGCGTTCCGGATCGCTTTTTCGATTGCGTCCAAGCGAGATCCCTCTGTGCGTTGCCCAAACCTCGCCATGATCGTTAGCCGCAGCCGACCAATCAATCAACGGGCGAGCGTCCGCATTCTGCCTCGTTGGAGTGTCCAAAGTCCATCTTGGCGGTATTCCGGCAACGAAATCAACATGCTTCATTGATCTTTGCCGGCAGGGAGGCACGGGGCCAGGCGCAATGTCCCGGCCGATCGGTAAGGGCGTGGCAGCCGGCTTTGTCGGCGATGCGTCGGGGCGGAACGACGCGCAACACGAATTGCCGGGCCGCATCCTGAATTCGCGATCGCCCATCTTGAATTCGCCGTCGGTTGAGTCTATCACCCAGCCCATCTTGGAGGCCTAACGCTTCCCGGGCCGCTTTAGCTCAGTTGGTAGAGCACATCATTCGTAATGATGGGGTCGCGTGTTCGAGTCACGCAAGCGGCACCACTTCCCCAGCCACTGCTGCCGTTGCCATCATGGCATCTGCCCCTGCCACAAGGGTAATCCACTTTCGGCAGCGAAGTCTTTGTCCTCCGCGTAGATCGGTTCGCCTCTTCTCACCACCCGCCGAAGCAGGGCCGCATCTTCGTTGGCGTGATATCGAAAGGCGTTTCGGGTGTCGTATCCGTGCCCGGCCTGGGACAGGGAAAACCCGCTGACGACGACAGGGGCAAAGCCGGCGAAACGCGCCAGTATGATCGCGAAGGCTCCAGTGGAGATCTTCCGGTGCCAGCCGCGGAACATATGATATTTGCCGCTAAGCTGCCAGACGACGTTGGCAAGCTGCCATTTGGTAAGCGCCTGCAAGGTCTCATAATGATAGTCGAAGGTGCGACAACCGGCTTTCAGCTTGTCCTCGACATCAGGCCAAACCGGGATGATCAGGTGCTTTGCCTGCCGTCCTCTCAACAAATCACGCTTGTAGAAATCCTGTTCGCTGGCGTCGACAAAAATGCCGCGGCGGATCACGGCAATATCGGGAACGGGGAGGCCGACGGTTTCCGCCAAAAGCTGGGAAGCATTGACGGTCACAAGTGCCCAATCGGCATCATGTCCCTGCGGGAGGCGAAAATTCGGCGCCGAGCCCATCACCAAGGCGGGACCCGTGGCCCTGGGCAGGCGAAGAATTGGCTTTGAGAAGGCTGGCAAGAGATCCGAAAGCGGAGTTTTCATCCGGGAATCTGAACCGCCTGTTCCTCAAACGCGCGCAGGATGCTCTCTTCCCGGCTCCACAATTCGTCCCATTGCGTGGTGCCGGACCAACCCGCAAACCAAGGGCCGCCGAGCGTATAATGCGCCAGCGAGACATCGGCGGGATCGAGTTCGGAAGCCGAAGCCCCGACGAGGTAGTTCCACGCCAGGGGCAATTCGCCGATCTCATGGTCCTCAAGCCATTTGAAGGCGTGGAGGTCACGTCCGGGCCACGTATTGAGCATCTCCTTGGTCAGCCGCTTGTTGGCGGGATGATCCAGATTCCATAAAACGACCGACGACCAGTTCTTGCGGCGATAGAACGTCTGCGTTTGTCCGTCCATCTTGACCGCTTCGGATTCGCGTTGCTGGTGCTTGACCGCCATGATCGCGTAGGAAGGATCGAGCAGATCGAGCAGTTTGACCGGATCCTTCAGAAACAGGACGTCGCAATCGCAGAACATGGCCCAGCCGCTTTGCCCCATGAACGGAACGGCAAAGCGCGATATGGCAAACTCGGTCGCCATCGGCGCCTCGGAAATCGGGCACCAGAGCTTACCGTCACGTACTTCCATCGGCCGCGTCATGATTCCTTGGGCTACAAGGTCCTTGAGCACGAGCGGCTGTATCTGCAACGGGGTGCTTGTCCGCCGATAGGCGCTCCATCGCGCCACGTCCAGAACTCGGGATTCGCGCGGATCATAGCCAATGTAGATTGGTATCATGTGGCAGTTCTGTAATCTGATGTGAATTTAGACGAATCTAGCATGGCAGCACTGCACGCGGAAGACCAGAAGCACATTCGCAATGCCGTGTGTCCGGGTTGCCACGAGCGTTTCATCTCTGAAGGTATCGATGGTGTTTTTGCGCGACAAGAGCCAAGCAACCGGCATCGCGCCTCTTCACGACGGACCTGTCGAGCGGGTCGTCGCACTCACATTTGAGACAGCTCACCAGCAAGCCACATCGACCGTTGTTATTGGACCTCACATCTCCCGGCCTGGCCCGTCCAGAGTGGCAGACCGAGCGAGTCCGCCACGTGCGGATCGCTCGTATAAAGGGGGAAACCGAGCGCCAACAGCGCCAGCAGGGTGGCACGGTCGGAACCGACGTGCATCCGGTCGATGTTCAGTTTGTTGTACACATGGCCGTGCGAACCTGGGTCAATACCCGTGATGATCACGGCCGGCGCGCCGTTATGCAAGGCGTAAAGGACCGCCGTGATCCCGGTCGAGAACTTCTCCTCCAGATGCATCTCGAAATTGGGCACACCCATCACTGCTTCGTAGAGCGCCATGCGCTGGTGACGGGTCATCGTGCGCAGGTCGCGACAGCGGTAGTTGAAGGCCGCGATGTTGCAGCGCAATTCCTCCATCGTGCGGTGTGCACGCACAATCCAGAGCAGATCGGTCTCCTGGCCGGTCAAGACGGCGCGCACGGCCACAGCGTTGGGCTTGGTCGCGTCAAGTTGGTTGACGTAAAGAAATGTCGCGTCAGGAGTACCCATCCCCCAGCGGGCAGTCACGGTCTGCGAGCCATTCACGGTAAAGAGTGTGAAAGCATCGCGCTGAAAACCCACCGGCGGGTTCGAGACCGGCGCGGAGCCCACGACGAGGACCGGCTTTGTAAGCGGCACAGGGTGCCGTGGCGCCTGGGGGTGCAGCAGGCGATATAACAGTTTCCGCTTAACCACGAGAAGCGGGTGATCGAACAAGCGCTTGCGCAGCGGCTTCTGTGCATCGGGATTCGCTGCGCTATGCTCTGCAATCTCCAGAGCGATCCCCTTGGCCTTCGCCAAACCGGCCTCCTCTCAATGCTTTCCCGGGCATGTACTCCCCCCTGCCAGCCGGCGTTGATCAGCGGCTTGATCGTTGGGGCAGGCAGCAACCATAACGTGACGAATCATTTCCTCCGGCGCTCTGATGGGAACCCTTCGCTTTTCCCCAAGCGCTTCAAGCCTCTCTCACTCAATGTCGCAACTCTACTGTATTCGGCACGAGACTGCATGCGGGTTGCTGTTGTTTGTTGCTTCTGATCACGGTTCGATAGAACTCCGTCCGAAACTCATGGTGCCAGATCGGCAGCATCGCCGAAGCGATAGCCGCGCTCAATACTCAGCAGAGGATCAATCTCCACCAGCCGAACAGGAATTTCAACATCCAATTTCGACAACAAACGGCAAGACACATTGCTGCAACTGCGACCGAATCTGCAACTGCGACCGAGACCCGACCTCAAAACGCCGCCTGGCACTGTGGATCGCGATGCTGGCCGAATGCATCCGCCATTGTCGAGACCGAGGTTTGATGTGAAACTCCCGGCGTCAGCATGGGAGGTCAAAATGCCCAACAGTTTCAAGACCGGAGACGTCGTCAAGCTGAAGTCCGGAGGCCCGAAGATGACGATAAGCGACGGTGCCGCCTCCGGCACATATATGTGCCATTGGTTCAACCGCGAGGGCGATGTGTGGACCCCGCAGCATGCCGGCTTCAAGCCGGACCAGCTGGTGGTGGCGGACCAATCGACATAGAGCGGTTCACCGTTTCGCGGAAACGGCGAAACGCTCTATCTCTTTGTTTTTACGCAATTCCATAGGGAAAGCGCTACGCGCTTTTCCCGGGAAACCGTACACACTTTTCTTGGAATTGCTCTAGTTCCTGCCCTTCGGCTGAAGGGTTCGAACATGGCGCAAGCAGCGCCCGATCGGGCGCGTTGTTGCGGCATGCGCCTGCCGGCACAAAAGTCACCGACGGATTTCTACCGCCGCTGCGTTTAACGGAAGAAGCGTCGCCACGGCACAATGCCATGGCAGCGCGCCAACCGGAGACGCCAGCATGATACGCCGTTCGATCCTTGCCGCTGCCTTGAGCCTGCTGACCGCCACGGCGTTCGCCCAGACGGCGACACAGCCTCCGGCCGCGACGTCCCCTTCTGCACCGCCCCCCGCTGCCGCGCCAGCCACGTCAAAGACCAGGCCCGACATCACGCTGGCCAAGTTCCAGAAGCGGCGTGAGAAGGCGATCATGGCCGCCGACACGGATGGCGACGGCAAGATCAGCCTGCTGGAATGGGAGGCCCTCCAGGCAAAGCGCGGCACCAAGGGCGACCCGACACAGTCCTTCGCGCGCGCCGACTCGAACCATGACGGCTTCATCGACCGCGCCGAGCTCGATGCGTTCTTCGCCCAGCGCTTCGCCAGGCTGGACAAGAATGGCGACGGCGTTCTGAGCGTCGACGAAATGCCGGGCCACAAAACCGCTCCCAAGCCGGAGCAATGAACGGGGGTAATGGCACGCGATGACCATCAGGGGTGCGCCAGCCGATGAGCGCGGATCCGGACGAGGATCTGGTTCGTCGTATCGGCGCCGGCGATCCGGCGGCCGTGCAAACGCTGGTCGCGCGCAAACTGCCGCGTATCCTGGCGCTTGCCGTGCGCATGCTGGGCGACGCGGCGGAAGCCGAGGATGTCGCGCAGGAGACCTTCGTCCGACTCTGGCGCCATGCCTCGGGCTGGCGGCGCGGCAATGCCCGCTTCGACACCTGGATCCACCGGGTGACGCTGAACCTCTGCTACGACCGGCTGCGCCGCCGCCGCGAATGGGTGACAGACGATCTGCCGGAGGTGATGGACCCGGCGCCGCTTCCGGATGCCCAGCCGCGGGAAGACGCGCAGCGCGTCGAACAGGCCCTGCAAGCCATCGCCCCGCGCCAGCGCGAAGCCATCATCCTGGTCTACTATCAGGACATGTCGAACATCGAGGCGGCCACGACCCTGGAGATCAGCGTCGATGCCCTGGAGAGCCTGCTTTCGCGCGGCCGCAGGGCGTTGCAGGCGATCCTGGCCAGGGACGGTGTCCATGAATGAAAACCGCGCCGCCATGAAGGCGCAGCGTTCGCGCCTTGCCGACACCGCCTGGCGGCCGGCTCCGATGATCGCCGCGCCGTGCGGGCACGCGATGCCAGCGGGCAAGGGGCCAACAGGCAAGGGAAAGACCGATGTCTGACCGATCCAGGGACGCACCGACGATGGATGCCGAACGCTTTGCCGTGCTGGCGGCAGCCTATGGCGGCGACTTGCGGCGATGGCCACAGGCCGAACGCGCGGCGGGCAGCATCCTTGCCGCAAGCGACGCGGGCGCGGCTATTCTGAGGAATGCCGGCAAGCTCGACGCCCTGCTCGACAGCTATCGCGTCGAGGCGCCCGGCAAGGCGCTGCACGGCGGCATAGTGAGGGCTGCCGACCGGCATCTTGCCCAACGCTCGCGCCAGCGTTTGTGGTGGCTGGGACTGGGACTTGCCGGCATCGGCCTGGCCGGCGCGGTTGCCGGATCGGCTTTGGTGATCGTCGCCACGCCTGAGGTTCAGCCCGATCAGTATGTGCTGGACGCCAATGCGACGGCGTTCGGCGATGCCGGTCCCGACGACACCATCGAGGAAAACCTATGAGCACGGGCCGCAAGCTCCTCATCGCGTCCGTGGCGCTGAACGTCTTCCTGGCCGGCGCCCTTGCCGGCGGGGCCGTCCGGCTGAGAAGTGGCAAGGCGGGCCAGGGCTATTCGCTGGAAGCGGCCGGAGGCCGGCTTCCGGACCAGGAACGCAGGATCTTCCGCAAGGCGTTGCGTGAGGTCCGGCGCGAATCCCGCCAGGTCATTCTCGACGGCCAGCAGGCCAGGCGCGAGGCCGCCGACCTGCTGCGGCAGCCCACCCTCGACACTGCAGCCCTGACAGCCGCGCTCGAGCGGGCCCGCAACGCCGACGTCACCATGCGCATGCGGCTGGAGCAGCGCATTGTCGAGTTTGCCGCGGCAAGTTCGGCAGAGGATCGCGGCGTTCTGGCTGAGGGGCTGACAAGACGCGCCGGGCTGCCGCCGGCGCCAAAAAAATCGCCATAAGCACCGACGGAATGCGCCGAAGCCGCCGTTTAAGGCAAGAAGGGCACACCTGCCGGACCGCTTGGTGCGAACAGGTTTTCAACTTCGAGACTATTTGGAGTATCGTCATGAACCGTCTGACACAATACGCGGCGGCCGCCGCGCTTGCCTTGACCGGAACGGCCGCGACCGTTGCGGCGGCATCCGCCACGCCGATGCTGGCCCAGCCAAGCGCCCCGGCGCTGATCGAGCATGTGGCATGGGGTTGCGGCCCCGGCTGGCATCCCAACCACTGGGGGCGCTGCGTGCCCAATCGGGGGGTTGTGTATCCGCGTTATTACCGGCCCGGCCCGGTCTTCCACGTCTGGCACCCCCATCCTGTCTGGCACCCACATCGGGTCTGGCACCGCTGGCGTCACTGGTAAGCGTGCGCGGGGGCCAGCCGCTTCACCGGCCTGGCCCCCTCGACCGCAGCAACCGATCCGACCTGAGCGCATCGCGCCGAAAACGGGTTCATGCGCCGCGCTGGGCCTGAACAAGGAGCTGACGTGGCTATCCCGGCCAAAGGCTCCATGCCGCCGGACGCCGCCCTGGTCGGTGGTGCTGCTCGCCGGCGGCGCGATCAAGGGGGGCCGCATCATAGCCGACTGGCCGGGCCTGAAGCCGGGCCAGCTCTACGACCAGCGCGATCTGGCGCCGACCAGCGATGTCAGGGCGGTGCTGAAAGGCCTGCTCGCCGACCAGTTCGGGCTTTCGGCGGCCGTGCTCGGCGACAAGGTGTTCCCGGAGTCCGCGGCGATGAAGCCGATGCGCGATCTGGTCGTCTGAATTCCGGTTGCAGATGGCGATTAAGGTTAAATTTACTATGGAATTGTTCGAAAGCTGCAAATGACACAAAGCTCCCCCAAAGGAACGCAAAGACATGTTCGTGGGGAAAGCCATATCTCGACCTCAAGGGCCTTTGCGGGCCCTCTGCCATCCGCTGGCGTTGGTGCTGATCAGCCTTGCGGGCGTTTTTGGTGCCGGCCGAGCCGAGCATGAATGGCTGTCGGTGCCGTTCTCGCTGACATTGGTGGCGGCGCTCGCGGGAGCGGTGTTCCTGACATCGGGGCGCCTCGCCTTTTCCGTCTATCTCGCCTGGATGGCCGTTGCCCTGGTGACGCTGATCTCGGCGGTCAAGTTCCGGATGAAGGGGTTCTCGCTGCACTTCTACGACACGATCTTCGTGTCCACGGATCCGGGAGTGTATCGCTTCCTGCTCGGCTCCTATCTCCACCTCATCCTGCCTGTCGCTGCGGCGTTGGTGCTTGGCATCGCCGCAGTGATCCTGATCTTTCGCGCCGACCGGAAGCTTGGCTGGCCCGCATCGGCGCGCGCCCTGCTTCTGGCCGTCCTCGTCACGCTGGTGCCGCTGACCTTTCCCGCCGAGGCTTCGAAGGACCGGTACTTCTACTATATGCAGGGCCGGCACATGTCGGCCTTCTTCATCTCACTGATGGATCTGCGCAACCTGGTCGTCGAGCCGGCGTTCGAGCAGCGGCTGCAGGCCGTCGCGCCACAGCCACCCTTCGCCGACACGGTCGACTGCGGCGACCGGGCAGCGCTTCCCGATATTTTCTTCGTGTTGAGCGAAAGCCAGTCCGATCCAAGCTATTTTCCGCAGATCGCCAGCGGCGCGGGATTCCTGCAGCGATTTGCACCTGCCGCCGGCGAGCCCCGCCCGATGCAGGTCGAGACGTTCGGCGGCGGCACCTGGATCAGCAATTTGTCCTTGATGACCGGGGTTTCGGCCACCGATTTCGGCTGGCGAAGTCCCTATCTGACGATCACGCTACAGGACAAGGTCGCCGGCGCGTTGCCGGAGTTGCTGGCGCGCTGCGGCTATCGAACGGCCGTCATGACGCCGATGGACTTTACCTTCGTCAACGAGGGGCCTTTCTTGAAGTCGATCGGGTTCGAGAACGTCCTCGACATCAAGGATATCGCCGCGCCCTTCTACCATCTGCGCGACCGTTTCTATTATCACGCGGCGGAGGCATTCATCGCCAGGCACCGCCGGGAAGACGGCCGGCCACTGTTCCTCGAAATCCAGACCATGTTTCCGCACTCGCCCTATGAGGGGCGGATGGAGCCGGGATTGAAGATGGAAGGCGAGCCTTTCGCGGACGATTTCCAGGCCGGCGAATATCTGCGCCGCATGGCGATCGCGCGCGGCGACCTTCAGGATTTTCTCAAGCAGCGGGAAGCGGAGGCCGGCAGGCGCGGCGCCGTGGTGCTCGAATTCGGCGACCACCAGTCCTCGGCAACCAAACCGTTTGTCGATGCGACCGCAGGCAGTGACGCGCTGGCCAAGCTTGACTCGCTCGCCTATCGCACCTTCTACACCCTCACGACCTTCCATCATCCACTGCGTCACCCGATGCCCGATATGGCGTCGCTCGATATTGCCTTTCTCAGCGCAAGCCTGCTCGATGCCGCCGGCCTGCCGATGTCACCCGTCATGTCCGATCTGGTGCGGTTGCGTGACCATTGCGGCGGCAGGTTCCATGGCTGTGCTGACCGGGCCGAGGTGGATGCACATCTGCGCCGCCGCGCCGATTCAGGACTGCTGCATCTTTTCCCGCAAGCTGCGCCGCTTCATTCACAAGTCGAAACACGGTGACGGCGCGACGCGGCCTCAGTGTGTCGGCCCGGCCCCCAGCGTCGCCACCGTCTTGAGAGCGCCGTCGAGCATGTCGCCCTTCTCGTCCTTCAGCGCCGCCTCGCGCAACCGCCTGATCCAGTCAGCGGCGTCGGCGCGCCCCTTGAGCAGGTCGAGCGCCGACAGCACGCGGTCGAACTTCGACTGGGCACGGACATGGGTGTCGCTGTAGCCCTTGATCAGCCGGCGGCAGTTCAGGATCTCGACGGCCAACGCATAGTCCTCACGCGCATGGCCCAGCGCCAGCGCGTACCAGCTCTCCAGATGCGCGGCTTCCACCTTGTGGCGCAGCAGGCGGCGGCGCCAGCGGCGCAGGCCGCCGATGAACCACAGAGCGGTGAAACCGGCAAAACTATCGGTACGGATGCGCCGGCCGCGATTGATGCGACGGTCAAGGAAGGCGGCGAGCTTCGGCCGGTTCTCGATGTAGCTGCCCAGCCCCGCCGGCAGCGTGCCGCAGAACTCCTCGATGCGCGGATGGAAATACTCGGTCACCTGCAGGACCGAGCCATCCCTGACGCCGACCTCCTTGCGCACGCGCCTGTCGCGGGTCGAGCGCGTCTTCAGGTCGGCGACGCGGATCATGTCGTCGTAGCATAGGGCGTTCGCCAAATGCTTGGCGGCGGCGATCGAGAGGGCATAGGCTCGATCAGGCCCGTCCAGCACGACGGCTTTGTCCAGGCGGTCGAGATATTCGCGTCCGTAGGCAATGTCCTGATAGTCCACGACCTTTCGCAGACCGCGCAGCGCCATGTCGCGCACCGCCACGGGCATCACGTCGATGCGGGCGGCCAGGGCCTGCCAGCCTCTCAGGAGGTCTTGCGGGCCACTCACCTGTCCAGCGGCCAGGGCGGAGCCGACGACAGCCGCTTCCGCCGGCTTTGGCGCAGCCGATGATGCCGTGCCGCGCGCGCGATCATAGGCGGCGGCGAAGGCGGCGAGGCTGGCCTTGACGCCGCGGCCACCGGCGCCGATCGCCTCCTGGTAGCTTTCGCGCGTGAACGGCAGAGCGTCGGAGCCGGCCAGCGCGCCAAGCAGACTGGCCGAGATCATCGAGCCGCTGTCGGCGGCGATCTTTTCCATATCGAAAGCGATGAAGCGCTTCGATGCGGCTTCAGCCGTCGCGTGCACCTTCGACGACGACGCCCTGCCGTCGCCGGGCTCGATCTTTTCCGACACGGCGGCGATGCGGTGCGAAGAGGTGATCAACGTCGTGCGGTCGGGAGTGACAAAGCCGCGGATGATGGCGCGGCCGGCTTCCATCAGCTCGGCGGCAATCAATATGTCGACGTCGCCTTGCGAGGGCGACAGCGCGAAGACCGGCAGGCGGCCGGTGTCACGGGCCATCTCGACATAGTAGATGGTGGCGCCGGTGCGCTGGGCGACGCCGGCCACCGAGGTCGATTGCGCCACGTAACCGTTGCGCTCGGCGACGTCGGTGATCCAATCGGCAAGCACGCCGCCGCCCTGGCCGCCGACGGCAAGCACCGCAAGCTTGATAACGCGTTCGTCGTCGGCGGCGCCTGTCTTCGGGCGTAATGAGGCGTTGTGATCAAGCATCGGCGAACACCAGACGGCGGCCTTCGCGGCGACGCTGCAAAAGACCGATGACGGCGCGCCGGGCGCTCTCGAGGAAACGGTCCCAGCGGCTCGGATTGTGCACGACATCGGCGCGATAGAAGGACGGGCACAGCACCGCCGCATCGGCGACTTCGCCGCAATTGCCGCAGCCGACGCAGTTCTGGTCGATGCTTGCCACCGGATCGTCGCGCAGCGGATCGTCGAGCGACTTCACCGACAGCGACGGACAGCCGGACAGCCGCATGCAGGCATGGTCGCCGGTGCAGATGTCCTCGTCGACGCCGAACTTCGGCTTGACGACGCGCGTTCCACCCTTGATCGCATTGTCGACCAGGGGCTTTTCGCGGCGCTGGCGGTTGAGCATGCATTCCGACGAGGCGACGATGACCTTCGGGCCTTTCTCGTCCGTGGTCAGCGCCTCGCGCAGAGTGTCCTGCATCTTGCCGACATCGTAGGTGCGGTCGACATGGCGCAGCCACTTGACGCCCATGCCTTTCACGGCCTCGGTGATGGGATGCTTCGTCGACTTGGTCTTGTTGCCGGCGCGGGACGACAGGATGTCCTGCCCTCCCGTCGCGGCCGAGTAGAAATTGTCGACGATGACGATGACCCCGTCGTTCTTGTTGAACACCGCATTGCCGATCGAGGAGGTCAGGCCATTGTGCCAGAAGCCGCCATCGCCGACGAAGGAGATCGAGCGGCGCTTGGCGTCGGGCGAATTGAAGGCCGAGGCCGAGGCCGGGCCGAGCCCGTAGCCCATTGTGGTGGCGCCGAGTTCGAAGGGCGGCATGATCGAGAACAGGTGGCAGCCGATGTCGGACGCGATGTGGTGCTTGCCGAGTTCCTGTTCGACCAGTTTTGTCGCGGCAAAGATCGGCCGCTCCGGGCAGCCGATGCAGAAACCGGGCGGTCGACCTGGAACGACATTGATCAGGTCCGCCGTGTCGACGCCGTCGCCGACCTTGTTGGGAGCCCGCACTTCGCCGGGCAGAAGATGCGGCGCCTCGGTGCGCAGGAAGGCGCCGATGCCGTCGAGCATGACCTGGCCGGTATATTCGCCGGCCATCGGCAGGTGCTCCTTGCCGACCAGGCGGGTGCCACGCCCGGCCTTGTGCAGCATGGCGGCAAAGGCCTGTTCGATGTAGTTGGGCTGGCCTTCCTCGACGACCAGCACCGCCTGCTTGCCTTCGCAGAAGGACAGAAACTCGTCGTCGATCAACGGATACACGGCATTGAGCACGTAGAGCGGCACGTCGGTCTCGCCATAGGTGTCGGCAAGGCCGAGCCGCTGCAAAGCGCGGATGACGGAATTGTACATGCCGCCCTGCATGACGATGCCGACGGAGCCGTGATCGGAACCGAAGATCTCGTTGATCTTGCGGCTCTTGATGAAATCCACCGCCGCCGGCCAGCGCTTCGCGACCTTCTCCTTCTCGTGCAGGAAGGAAGCGGGCGGCAGCACGATGCGGCCGGTGTCGCGGCGGGGCGCCTCCAGCGCATCGGCCACCGTCATCGGCGGCCGCTTGTTGTCTTTGGCGGTGAAATGACCGTGGACATGGCAGCAGCGGATGCGCACCTGCAGCATGACAGGCGTGTTGGAGGCCTCGGACAACTCGAAGCCGTCTTCCACGGCCTTGACGATCGAGGGCAGGTTCGGGCGCGGGTCGAGCAGCCAGACCTGGCTCTTCATGGCGAAGGCATGGCTGCGCTCCTGCATGATCGAGGAGCCCTCGCCATAGTCCTCGCCGACGATGATCAACGCACCGCCGGTGACGCCGCCGGAGGCGAGGTTGGCGAGCGCGTCGGAGGCGACGTTGGTGCCGACCGTCGACTTGAAGGTCGCCGCGCCGCGGATCGGATAATGCACCGAGGCCGCCAGCATGGCGGTGGCGGTGGCTTCCGAGGCGCTCGCCTCGAAATGCACGCCGAGTTCGCCCAGAATGTCCTGTGCATCGGCCAGCACGTCCATGAGATGGCTGATCGGCGCACCCTGGTAGCCGCCGACATAGCCGACGCCGCATTGCAGCAGCGCCTTGGTGATGGCGAGGATGCCTTCGCCGGCAAATTCCTCGCCCGCGCCGAGCCTCAGCTTTTCGACTTCCTTGGCAAAAGACCGTTCGGCCATTTTTGGCCTCCTTCCGTTGCCGCCCGGCAGCGGCGGCGCGTACGTCTAGATGTCGTGCTTGCGAATGTTCTTCAGCATCTTTTGCAGCGTGGCGATCAGCGCTGCGTATTCGGCGTCGTCGACGTCGTCGAACATGGCCTCGAAGGCGTCATGCATGGCCGGCCAGGCGCGGGTGAACTCGGCACGGCCCTCGTCGGTCAGGAACACATGGCGGATGCGGCTGTCGCTAACCCCCTGCTCGCGCCGCACAAGCCCCTGCCCCTCAAGCGTGTCGAGCGTGCGGCTCAAGGTGGACTGCTCGATCACCGTGTAGACCGAGAGGTCGTTGACGGTGACGCCGTCGGTGACCGACAGCACCGCGAGCGCCCGCACCTGCGAAATGGTCAGGCCCTGCTTGCGGAAATCGTCGCGCAAGGTGGCGTTGTAGCGGCCCATGATGCGGTTCATCAGATAGGGCGCGAATTGCTGCAGGCCGATCTGGCCCAAGGTCGAAATGCGCTGGCGCTTTTCCGCGATTTTCTGCTCCATCACAGTCTCCCCGCCAGGAGAAAGCCGGAGCCGCCGCCGAGGCCCGCGCCCGGATGGGTCGAGGCGCCGATATGGTAGAGGTTCTTGATGCCGGTCTGGTGATTGCGGCTGGTCTTGAACGGCCGCCACAGGAAGGACTGGTCGACGGTCGAGGACCCGCCATAGGGGTCGCCGCCGACCAGATTGATGTTCATCGCTTCGAGATCAGCAGGCGAATAGGCGCGGCGCGCGATGACGCTGTCCTTGAAGCCATCGATATGACTGGCAAGGATCGCTTCGGCGCGATCGGCATAGGCCTCGCGCAGCGCGTCGGTCCATTGCCCGTCCGCCGGCGCCTGCAGCTTGCCGGCGGCATCACCCTTGATGTGACGGGGCGCCTCGGGCAGTTGCAGCCACAGGATCGCCTTGCCTTGCGGGCAACGCGAGGGATCGAGCGCGTGCGGCTGGCCGACGCAGATGGTCGGCACTTCGGGCAGCATGCCCCGCACCGCCTCGTTGCAGGCCTTCGATACCCCGTCCAACCCAGGCGTCAGATGCAGCAGCGCCACCTTGTCCAACCCCTGGCCTCGCCATGAAGGCGGCTTGTCGAGGGCATAGTGGATCTGGAAATTGCCTTTGCCGTAGCGGTATTTTTGCGTCGCTTCGACGTCGGTTTTGGGGCCGTCACTGCCGAGCAGCCGACCGTAAAGCTGCGTTGGCGTGACCGAGCAGATGACGCTCTTCTTCGCATGGACGGTTTCGCCCGAGGCCAGCCGCACGCCGGTGGCGCGACCTTCGGTCAGGATGATCGAAGCAACGTCGGCCTCGGTGGAGATGACCCCGCCGCGCTCTTTGACAAGCGCCTCGAAGGCCGACAGCAGGTTCTTCGCCCCGCCCTTGACGATCGGCGCGCCCGCAGCCTCCAGCGCGAAGGCGATGACCTTGGCGATCTGGCCGGAGAAAGCATCTTCCGGCCCAAGTCCGGCATGCAGGACCCACGGTGCCCACAGCGCGCGTATGGTTTCGGACCGATAGGTGCTTTCCAGCCATCCGCGCGCCGGCACCAACGCATCGCCGAGAAAGGCGGCCAGCCCGCGCGGGCTCCGCCGCCAGGCATCACCGGCGAGCAGCTTCGCCGTCGGGTAGGTCCACAGGCTGCCGCCGAGCAGGCCGAACAGCAGCCCGGCATTGCGCTCGATGCCGCCGACATCCTCGGCGTGCTGGTCGCCGTCGCCTGCGGCGATCGCATTGAAGGCGGCGATGTTGGCGGCGCGGTCGGTGCTGAGCACGGCATGGCTGCCGTCGGGCCGCAGCACCCCCGTCGGGGTGGCCGCGTGACAGAACTCCAGGCCATGCCGGGCCAAGTCCTTGCCCAGCGCCGCGTAAGCCGGCGAGGTAATGAACAGCACGAATGTCGTCGCCATCACATCATGGATGAAACCGGGCGCGGTGATTTCCTCGGTGCGCATGCAGCCGCCAATGCGGTCGCTGCGCTCCAGCACCAGCACCTTGGCGCCCTTGCCGCCGAGCATCGCCGCGCACACCAGCGCGTTGATGCCGCTGCCGACGATGATGTGGTCGGGGGCGTTCATGGGTGGCTGCCCCCGGCCGGCCGAAGGTAGGGTTCAAACACGCGATGTCGAGTTCCGTCGCGCCCCCCTCTGTCCTGCCGGACATCTCCCCCACAAGCGGGGAGATCGAATGTCGTCTCGGATTTCGCCAATCTCCAGCGCTGAAGGAATGAGCGGGGCGCGGAAGCAGCCAATCTCCCCCCTCGTGGGGGAGATGTCCGGCAGGACAGAGGGGGGCGCCGTAGAGCGCCAGCGTTGCCCTTCTCCCACCTCGTCACTGCATCATCGCCCGCGCGCATGATCTTCTCCCGAAGATCCACTTCGCCCTATTTGCCCGGCACCAGCGCCAGGGCGCGGATCGGGCTGCCGGTGCCGTGCTCGATCTTGAGCGGCGCGGCGATCAGGATGGCGCCCTTCGGCGGCAACTGGTCGAGGTTGCACAGGCTGGCCAGACCATAGCGGTTGGCCTTGTGCATCAGCGTGTGGGCCGGGAATGGCGGCTCCATGCCGCCGGCCTTGCCGGCATCGGTGCCGATCGTCTCCGAGCCCCAGCCCTTGATGTCCTTGCTGATCAGGAACTGGATTGCTTCCGCCGTCGGGCCGGGCGTGTGTGGGCCGGTCTCGTTGGCGTTGAGGAATTCGGCTTCCGAGCCGTTGCGCTTGTACCAGTCGGTGCGCATCACCACCCATTCGCCGGCGTTGATGGCGCCATGCTTGGCTTCCCACGCCTTGATGTGATCGACGGTGAGCAGGAAATCATGGTCTGCGGCGGCTTCCTTGGAGCAGTCGATGACATTGACCGGACCAATAAAGTTCTGCGCCGGAATGGTGTCGGTGGCGCCATCCGGATAATCCTTGCCGCTGATCCAGTGCTGCGGCGCGTCGAAATGCGTGCCCGAGTGTTCGCCGAGCTTCAGCCAGTTCCAGGCCCACCAGGGACCATTCTTGTCGTAACGAGAGATGTTATGGATCTCGACCTTCGGCGTGTCGACGGCAAGTTCCGGCGGCAGCTTGATCAGCGGCGTGTCAGGACCGAGCGGCGCCGACAGGTCGACCACCTTGATGGCGCCTGAAAGAAGCTGGCCGGCGACTTCGCCGAGGAGTTGTTGCGTGTCCATGGTCTCTGTTCCCTCTTGTCTGATGTGCTGAAGGCTCGTCTCGGCCCTTAATATCCTACTAGACGAAAACATATGCATCTGCAATTATCTTTAAGCATAAAGGAAATGGGTGCGGGGCGTGAGCGAGTTCGACGCCATCTTTGTCGGGGCGGGCCACAACAGTCTGGCTTGCGCCACGCATCTGGCACTCAAAGGCTGGAGAACCGGGGTTTTTGAGCGCAGTGCAACGATCGGCGGCGCCGTCCAGACCCGCGAGTTCACGCTGCCGGGTTTTCGGCACGATTTCGGTGCGATGAATCTGAGCCTGTTCGCCGGCTCGGCCTTCCACCGGAAATATGCAAATGAATTGAACGCCCACGGGCTGGAATTCGCGCCGGTCGCCGACTGTTTCGCCAGCGCCTTCCCGGACGGACGCTGGTTCGGCGTCAGCAACGATCTGGAAAAGACGGCCGCGCGCATGGCTGCCTTCTCCGCCGCCGATGCCGCCACGTGGCGCAAGCTGGTCGCCGCCTTCCCGGCGGAAGCAGAGCATCTGTTTCGCCTCTTGGGATCACCGATGAGCGCCCGCGCCCTTGCCGGCACGGCGTGGAACCTTTGGCGCAAGAAGGGCCTTACCGGCGCGCTCGATACCGGGCGCCTGCTGCTTTCCTCGCCCCGCGCGTGGCTGGAGGAGACTTTCGAGTCGCCCCATGTGCGGGCGACGCTCGCCACCTGGGGCATGCATCTCGACTTTGCGCCCGACATCGCAGGCGGTGCCGTGTTCCCTTATCTGGAATCCATGACCAACCAGAGTTTCGGCATGGTGCTGGGCAAGGGCGGCGCCCACACCATCATTCGTGCCTTATCGGGGATGGTCACGGGCGCCGGCGGCAAGATCTTCACCAACGCCGAGGTGGCCGAAATCACGGTTTCGGCCGGCAAGGCGACGGGTGTGCGGCTCAAGTCCGGTGAGACGCACACGGCCACCAGGGCGGTCATTGCCGGCGTTGCACCCAAGGCGTTGGCCGGCACGCTTTTGCCCAACGGTTCCGGCGACGCCGGCTTCGACACGGCGATGCAAAAATTCCGCCACGCGCCGGGCACCATGATGATCCATCTGGCGCTGGACGATCTGCCGGACTGGCGCGCCGGCGCCGAGTTGCGGCAGTTCGCCTATGTGCATCTGTCACCGTCGCTCGACGCCATGTCGCGCACCTATCAGCAGGCGATGGCGGGCGTGCTGCCGGACGAGCCGGTGCTGGTCCTCGGCCAACCAACCGCGGTCGATCCGTCGCGCGCGCCTCAAGGCAAGCATGTGCTGTGGGTGCAGGTGCGCATGCTGCCGGCAGAAATCCTTGGCGACGCCGCCGGCAAGATCACGCCCGCGCATTGGGATCAGGTCAAGGATCGCTATGCCGAGCGCGTGCTCGACATCGTCGAAACCTACGCGCCCGGCCTGCGAGCCAAGATCCTTGGCCAGGCCGTGTTCTCGCCCATCGACCTCGAGCGCGAGAACCCGAACCTCGTCGGCGGCGACCAGGTTTGTGGTAGCCACCACCTGGCACAGAATTTCCTGTTTCGCCCGGCACGCGGCTACGCCGGTTGGAACACGCCTGTGGCCAATCTGCATCTCACCGGTGCCGCCACATGGCCGGGCGCCGGCACGGGTGCCGCCTCGGGCTTCATGCTGGCGCAACAGCTTGGCGGGAGGTAGCAGCCGAAAGGCATTGGGGTGGAGCAAGGCAAGGTACGGTTGCCCAGGGAACCCACTGATCAAACAACGAAGCCGTGCACGGAAAACAGAAAAACCAACAAGGGGAACGACCATGACAATCAACAGACGCGAATTGCTCGGATACGGTGCCGCCGCACTCGGGGCGACGGCCATCGGCCTGCCGAGGATCGCCGGGGCGGCGGCCGGCGAACTGACCATCGCCTACAATGTCAACCTGCCGTCCTGGGATCCGACCACCGGACCTTCGGCGGTCAACCCGACCATCCAGGGCCTCTACCAGTCGGTGTTCGATCAGTTCATCCCGCAGAAGCCGGACCTGTCCTTCGCGCCGGGGCTGCTCACCGAGTGGGGCTGGAATGACGACCGCACCAAGATCACGATGACGGTGCGCGAGGGCGTAACCTGGCATGACGGCTCGCCGTTCACGCCCGAGGACGTGGTCTGGTCGTTGCAGCGGGCCGGCGATGAAAAGACCGGCAACCCGATCCAGTTCGTGTGGAAGAACGTCAACAACTTCAAGATCGAGGGCAACAAGATCACGGGCGATGTCGTGCAGTTCGACCCGGTCTACTTCAAGTGGATGTCGTTCCTCACGGGCTACATCATGCCGAAGGCCTATTACGAGAAGGTGGGCGCCGAAGGTTTCGAAAAGGCTCCGATCGGCACCGGCCCGTACATGGTCGAGAAGTTCGAACGCAACGCCTTCCTGCGGCTGAAGGCCAATCCGAAGTACTGGGGCGGCAAGCCGGCATTCGAGAACGTGACGATCAAATTCGTCACAGACGCGGCGAGCCGTGTCGCCGAAATCGAGTCCGGCTCCTCGCAGGTGACGCTCGAGATTCCCTATGAGGAGTATGACCGCCTGATCGCCAAGGACGGCCTTGCCGGCTCGATCAAGAATGTTTCCGACATCGGCATGATCTTCTTCAACGACGTCGAGGCGATGCTGGACAAGAACGTGCGCCAGGCAGCCGTCATGGCGGTCGACAAGGAGCTTCTGGTCAAGCGGCTGCTGCGCGGCTACGGCCAGCCGCTCGCCACGCTGGAAACGCCGGAATACGCGGCCTACGACGCGTCGATCAAGGTCGAGCACAATCCGGAAAAGGCCAAGCAATTGCTGGCCGCTTCCGGCTATTCGCCGGAAAAGCCGGTCAAGTTCACCATCCAGACGACCAAGGGCTTCAAGCCCAAGGACTACGAGATGATCCAGGCGATCGTCGGCATGTGGCGCAAGGTCGGCATCGAGGCCACCATTGAAGTCTACGAGATCGCCAAGCATTACGAATTGCGCGCCGCCGACAAGCTGGCGCCGGCGGCCTTCTACAACTGGGGCAACGCCATCGGCGACCCGACCACCTCGACCGGCTTTGCCATGTATGGTCCGAGCCCGCACTCGGTGTGGGACAGCCAGGATCTGATCGACATGATCAACCCGCTGTGGGGTGAGAAGGACGAGGCCAAGCGCATCGCCGGCTGGAAGGCGGTGGACAAATACATCGCCGAGCAAGCCTATGTGCTGCCGCTGATGCAGTATGCGCAGCCGATCGTGCACGCCAAGGGCGTCAACGTCGTGCAGCATGTGTCCGGCGCGCTGTTGCCGGCCCTGATGACCCCGGCCTGATATCGGCCGGGCTTGCCGCGCGCCGTCCATAGCGACGGCGCGCATCTTCTTTCGGCATACGAGCCTCCGGGCTCCAGCAAAGATTTACATGCTCCTGCAACGATTCCTGATCCGTCTTTTGACGATGCTGATCACGCTGTTCGGCGTGGCCGTCGTCGTCTTCGTCGTGATCCGCATCGCTCCCGGCGATCCGATCGCCATGATGCTGCCGCCCGGCGCGACCGATGTCGACATCGCCCGGCTGCGGGCGCTCTACGGCCTCGACAAGACGATTGTCGAGCAGTTCTTCATCTGGCTGTCCGGCGTCGTCAAAGGCGATTTCGGCACCTCGATCTCGCTGCGGCAAGACGTGCTCGGGCTTGTCTTCAACCGGCTGCCGGCAACGCTGGAACTCGCCATCGTCGCGCTTATCATGGCGGTGGCGATCGGGGGGACGATGGCCATCCTCGGCGCCCGCGAACGAGGCACGGCGGTGGAAGCCGGCATCGACATCGCCAGCGGGGCGGCACTTTCCATTCCCGACTTCCTCTGGGGCCTGGTGCTGATCCTGCTGTTCGGGGTGCTGGTGCCGATCTTCGACATTTCCGGCCGGGTCTCGCCGCAACTCGACCTGCCCTTCGTCAGCCAGTTCTATCTGTTCGAAAGCTTGCTTCGGCTCCGCCTCGATCTCACATGGGATCTCCTGAAGCACATGCTTATGCCGGCAGTGGCGTTGGCATTGCCGCTGGCGGCGATCATCTCGCAGCTACTGAAACAATCGCTGAAGGAAGTGCTCGACCTCGACTATGTCGTGCTGGCGCGGGTGAAGGGTTTTTCGGAAACGCAGGTCATCCTGCGCGAGGCGCTGAAGAATGCCGCCCTGCCCACGCTGACGCTGGTCGGCGTGCAGTTCACCTTCCTGATCGGGGGCACGGTCATCGTCGAGCGGCTGTTTTCCTATGAGGGTCTCGGCAACATGGCGATCGACGCGGTCATCAACCGCGACCTGCCGCTGATCCAGGGCATCGTGCTGGTCTTCGCGCTGTTGTTCGTGCTGATCAATCTCGCCGTGGATATGATGTATGCGCTGCTCAATCCGAGGCTGCGCCATGGATGAGAGGCGCATCTCGAGACACGGCTCAAGCGCCAGGCTTTGGCTGGCCGGCGGCTGGCTGCTGCTGGTGCTGCTGGCGGCGATCCTGGCGCCGCTGGTCGCGCCGCGGGACCCGCTCGCGCAGGATCTTATGCTCGAACGTTTGCCGCCGTTCTGGCTCGATGGCGCGGAGCCCGGCTATTGGCTGGGCACCGACAGCCTCGGCCGGGATCTCTTGTCACGCCTGATCTTCGGCGGGCGCATCGCCTTCATCGTTGCGTTCGCCGCCGCCAGCGCCGCCTGCCTTGTCGGCTCGACCCTGGGCTTGATCGCAGGCTATTTCGGCGGCTGGGCCGACCGCATCATCTCGCGCATCGTCGATGTCTGGATGGCATTCCCGCCGGTGCTGTTCGCCATCCTTTTGGTTGCCGTGCTCGGCACGGGTTTGAGCTCTGTCATCCTGGCGATCGCGATCATCGACTGGACGCGTTTCTGCCGGGTCATCCGCGCCGAGGCGATGGGCCAGTCGCGCATGGACTATGTCGAGAACGCCCGCATCGCCGGCTATGGCCGCATCGGCATCATGCTGCGCGAAGTGCTGCCCAATGTGGTGCCATCGATCGTGGCGCTGCTGTCGCTGGAAATGGGCATCGCCGTCATCGTCGAGGCGATCCTGTCCTTCGTCAACCTGTCGATCTCGACCGACGACCCGACCTGGGGCGGCATCATCGCCGAGGGCCGGCTGTCGATCCACCAGGCCTGGTGGGTGCTGGTATTCCCGCTGATCACGCTGATCCTGACCGTGCTGTCGTTCAGCCAGTTCGGCGAGGCGCTGAAGACACGTTTCGATCCGGTGCTGCGATGAGCGCCTGTCTCGATATCAAGGAGTTGAGCGCCGTGCTGCCGAACGGCCAGCGCGTGCTGCGCTCGGTGTCGCTTGCCGTGCAGCCCGGCGAAGTGCGAGCCCTGGTCGGTGAAAGCGGCGCCGGCAAGACGATGATCGGCAAGGCGGTACTTGGCGTCTTGCCGTCGAGCGTGCGCATCGTCGAGGGCGATATGCGGCTCGAGGGCGAAGATCTCGGCAAGCTCAACCCGAAGGCACGGCGCACGCTGATCGGCGCGCGCACCGCACTGATCCCGCAGGATCCGCTGACCGCGCTCAACCCGTCGCGCCGCATCGGCCCGCAAACGACCGACCGGCTGGTGCGCATCCTCGGCTGGAGCGGCGAGAGGGCCGAAACCCGCATCCGGCAATTGCTGGACGAGGTGCAGATCCGTGACCCCGACCGGGTACTGAAAAGCTACCCGCACGAGCTTTCCGGCGGCATGCGCCAGCGCGTGCTGATCGCCGCAGCCTTCGCCGCCGAGCCCCGGCTGATCGTCGCCGACGAGCCGACCACGGCGCTCGACGTCACCGTGCAGAAGCAGATCCTGCGGCTCATCGCTGCGTTGCAGCGCGAGCACGGCACGGCGATCCTGTTCGTCACCCACGACCTCGGCGTCGTCGCCAAGATCAGCCAGAAGGTCTCGGTGCTCTATGCCGGCAAGGTCGTGGAAGAGGCCGAAACAGCTGCCCTCTTCGCGGCACCGCAGCACCCCTACACACGGGCACTGATGGCGGCAACGCCGCGCTACACCGATCCCCTCGCCTCGCTAAAGCCGGTCGACGAGGCAGTGCTGGCCGGGCTTGCCACGGAGATTGCGGCCGCGGACCAGGCGTGGAGGCGACCGCATGGCTGAGCCGCTGTTTTCCGTGCGCGGTCTGAAAGTCGCGCTGCCCGACATGACCCGCAAGCCGCTGATCGGCCGCGCGCCGCTGGCGGAAATCCTAAAAGGCCTGGACTTCGACCTGCCCAAGGGATCGGTGACCGGCATCGTCGGCGAGTCCGGATCCGGCAAGTCGACGCTCGGCCGTGCCCTGGTACGACTGCTGGAGCCCAGCGCCGGCAGCATCAGCTTCGACGGCATAGACATCACACATCTGCCGGAGGCGGAGTTGCGGCCGCTGCGCCGCGATCTGCAGATGATCTTCCAGGATCCTATGTCGTCGCTCAACCCGCGCCGCACCATTGCCAGCATCATTGCCGCGCCGCTGAAGCAGAACGGGCTTGGCGACAATCTCAGGGACCGCGTGGCCGAGGCCTTGCAGCGCGTAGGCCTGCCGCAGAGCTTCGCCGGCCGCTACCGCCACGAACTGTCGGGCGGCCAGCGCCAGCGCGTCGGCATAGCGCGCGCGCTGGCGCTGGCGCCGAAATTCGTGCTGGCCGACGAGATCGTCTCCGGCCTCGACGTCTCGACGCAGGCGCAGATCCTCACCCTTCTGGAGAAACTGGCGGAGGAGATGGGGCTGACGGTCGCCTTCATCAGCCACGATCTGTCGGTCATCCGGCGGCTGTGCCGGCAGGTCATCGTCATGCGCGAAGGCAGGATCGTCGAAGCGAGCGCGACGGACGCTCTCTTCGAAAATCCCCGACAGACCTACACGCGCGACCTGATCGCGGCCATCCCACTGCCCGAAATCGACGACGGCTGGCTGGATATTCCTTCCGCTGCCAAGGCTCCGACATGAATGCATACGCACGCCGAAAAGCGGGCTCGGATGTGCGACCGGCCAATGACAAAGCCCCGCCAAATGGAGGAGAAACTGACATGAAGACAATAATTCGAAATGCAGCACTCGCTGCCGCCATCCTCGGCAGCACCGGTATGGCGGCAGCAAGCTCGATCCCCGGCATGCGCGGGCACGACCACACCGGCATCACGGTTCCCGACATGAAGCAGGCGGTCGATTTCTTCACCGACGTGGTCGGCTGCAAGAAGGCAATGTCGTTCGGCCCGTTCGCCGACGACAAGGGCACCTTCATGCAGGATCTTCTCGGCGTCGATCCGAAGGCTGTCATCGAGCAGGTCACCATGGTTCGCTGCGGCACGGGGTCGAACATAGAGCTGTTCAAATACACCGCGCCGGACCAGAAGGACCTGACACCGAAGAACAGCGACATTGGCGGTTTTCACATCGCCTTCTATGTCGACGACGTCGCGGCGGCGAAAGCCTATCTCGAGGCCAAGGGCGTAAAGACCAGGTTGGGGCCGCTGCCGGTCAAGGAAGGACCCGCCGCCGGCCAGACCATCCTTTACTTCCAGGCGCCTTGGGGCTTGCAACTGGAAGCGATCAGCTATCCCGACGGCATGGCTTACGAGAAGAGTGCCGAGACGGTGCTGTGGAGCCCGAAGAACCCGGAAAAGTGACCCCACGGACCGCGCGTGCGGCGATGCGCGAGCGCGCGGTCGGCTATTTCGCATAATCGTTTCGGCATAAAACTTTAAGCTTGAAATATCTTGGCCCCGGCGCGATACTGAAATCAAGCAAGCGAAGAGGAGATCGCACAGATGAAGGTTGCGGTTCTCGGCGGCGGACCAGCCGGCCTTTACTTCGCCATTTCGATGAAGCTGAGGGACGCCGCGCACGATGTGACGGTTTTCGAGCGTAATCGCGCCGACGACACGTTCGGCTGGGGCGTCGTTCTGTCAGCCGAAACGCTTGAGAATCTGGCCAGGAACGATCCGGTCAGCGCCGTCTGGATCAAGAAGCATTTTGCGTATTGGGACGACATCGCCGTGGTCCATGACGGCGTGCGCACTGTATCCTCAGGCCACGGCTTCTGCGGCATCGGCCGCAAGCGGCTCTTGATCCTGTTGCAGCGGCGCGCACGCGAGCTCGGTGTCAGGCTGATGTTCGAGACCGACATCGCCGATCCCCGGCCCTATATGGAGACGCATGACCTGGTCGTCGCCGCAGACGGGCTGAATTCCAGGGCGCGCAACAGCTTCGTCGACATCTTCAAGCCCGACATCGACACGCGCAAATGCAAGTTCGTGTGGCTCGGCACCCACCAGAAATTCGACGACGCCTTCACCTTCATCTTCGAAAAGACCGAGCATGGCTGGGTGTGGGCGCACGCCTACCAGTTCGACAGCGACACCGCGACCTTCATCGTCGAGTGCAGCGAACAGACCTGGGCCGCCTTCGGTTTCGGCGCCATGACGCAGCAGGAATCCATCGCCGTCTGCGAGCGCATCTTCGAAAAGCATCTTGGCGGCCACAAGCTGATGACCAATGCCAACCACATCAGGGGTTCGGCCTGGATCAATTTCCCGCGCGTGCTGTGCGAGCGCTGGTCGTTTGAGAATCTGGCGCTGATGGGCGACGCGGCGGCCTCAGCCCATTTCTCGATCGGCTCCGGCACCAAGCTGGCGCTGGAGAGCGCTGTCGCGCTGGCCGAGTATGTCGAAACCGAACCGGACCTAAAGGCCGCCTTCCGCAAATATGAGGACGCGCGCCGCACCGAGGTGCTGAAGCTGCAGTCGGCGGCGCGCAACTCGCTCGAATGGTTCGAGGAGGTCGAGCGTTATCTCGGCCTCGATCCGGTGCAGTTCAACTATTCGCTGCTGACCCGCTCGCAGCGCATCAGCCACGAAAACCTGCGGCTGCGCGACGCGGAGTGGCTTGAAAGCGCGGAGGAGTGGTTCCAGCGCCAGGCGGGCGCCGGCGCCAACAGACTCCGTCGCGCCCCGATGTTCGCGCCCTTCCAGCTGCGCGACATGCGGCTCAACAACCGCGTGGTCGTGTCGCCGATGGCACAATACAAGGCTGTCGACGGCTGCCCGACGGACTGGCATTTCACGCACTATGCCGAGCGTGCCAAGGGCGGCGCCGGGCTCATCTATATCGAGATGACCTGCGTCAGCCCCGAAGGGCGGATCACGCCCGGCTGCCCGGGCTTCTATGCGCCCGAACATGAGGCGGCGTGGAAACGGCTGGTCGATTTCGTCCATACCGAGACCGAGGCGAAGATCTGCGCACAGATCGGCCATTCCGGCGCCAAGGGTTCGACCCAGGTTGGGTGGGAAGGCACGGACGTGCCGCTCGCCTCGGGTAACTGGCCAGTCATGGCGGCATCGGCGGTCGCTTGGTCGCCGCAGAATCAGGTGCCGAAGGCGATGGACCGCGCCGACATGGACAGAGTGCGCGACGAGTTCGTGGCTTCGGCTGAGATGGCCGACCGCTGCGGCTTCGACATGCTCGAGATCCACGCCGCGCACGGCTATCTCCTGTCGTCCTTCATCACGCCGGTCACCAACCGGCGCACGGATGCGTATGGCGGTTCGCTGGAAAACCGCATGCGATATCCCCTTGAAATCTTTCGCGCCGTACGCGCCGCCTGGCCGGCGCAGAAGCCGATCTCAATGCGCATTTCGGCCAATGACTGGGTCGGCATCGAAGGCGTAACACCCGCCGACGCCGTCGAGATCGCGCGGCTGTTGCATGAGGCCGGCGTCGACATTTGCGACGTCTCGGCAGGACAAACTTCGGTGCTGGCAAAGCCGGTCTATGGCCGCATGTTCCAGACGCCGTTTTCCGACCGCATCCGCAACGAGGTCGGCATGGCGACGATGGCGGTCGGCAACATCTATGAGCCGGACCATGTCAATTCGATCCTGATGGCCGGCCGCGCCGACCTGGTGGCGCTGGCACGGCCGCATCTCGCCGATCCCTACTGGACGCTGCATGCGGCGGTGGCGCTCGGCGACCGTGGCGTGAAATGGCCGGATCCTTATCTGCCGGGGCGCGACCAGATCTACCGACTGGCCGAACGCGACGCCGCAGCGGGGCTGAAAGTATGACGGCCGCCGCGATGATCGCCGGCAGCCATGCCCTTGTCACCGGCGGCGGGTCTGGTGTCGGCCGAGCGATCGCTCTGGCGCTGGCTGGTGCCGGCATGGACGTCACGATTTGCGGCCGGCGCGAGGCGGAGCTGGCCAAGGTAGCTGGCGAAAGCAAAGGCATTTTCGCCATCACTGCCGATGTCACCAGTGAGGCGGCGATGGCATCGCTTTACGAGACGGCGGAGGCCGCGCGTGGGCCGTTCGACATCGTCGTCGCCAATGCCGGCATTGCGGGCAGCACGCCGGCGCACAGGACCACGCTGGCCGACTGGCAGCGCACGCTCGATGTCAACCTGACCGGCGCCTTTCTGACGGTGAAGCCAGCGCTCGCCGGCATGGCCGCGCGCAAGGCAGGCCGCATCGTCTTCATCGCGTCTACCGCCGGACTGAAGGGCTACGCGTATGTCGCGCCTTACGTGGCGGCCAAGCATGGCGTCGTCGGTCTGATGAGGGCGCTGGCCGCCGAGACGGCGAAATCCGGCGTGACCGTCAATGCGGTGTGCCCGGGGTTTGTCGAGACGGACATGCTGGACGAGTCCATTGAGCGGATCGTGGAAAAAACCGGCCGCTCGACTGAACAGGCGCGGGCGAGCCTTGCCGCGACCAATCCGCAAGGCCGCTTCATCCGGCCGCAGGAAATTGCCGCTGCCGTGCTGTGGCTCTGCGGCGATGCGGCAGCGTCGATCACCGGACAGGCAATTTCGATCTCAGGAGGCGAAACATGGTAGCCGGCCCCCTGCCCGCGCCGTCGGGACCCGGCAAGGACCGCTTGCGGCTGTGGATCAGGCTGCTGCGCGCCTCGCGCACGATCGAGGCCGAACTGCGCGAGCGCCTGAAGAAGGAGTTCAACACGACGCTGCCGCGCTTCGACGTGATGGCCGCGCTCTATCGCGCGCCCGAAGGCATGCTGATGAGCGATCTGTCGCGTTTCCTGCTGGTGTCCAACGGCAATGTCACGGGCATCGTCGATCGGCTCGTATCCGAGGGGCTGGTCGCCCGCGCCCGGCGCAATGGCGACCGCCGTACCTCGATGGTGCGGCTGACGGATGAAGGCTCCAAATCCTTCGCCGTCATCGCTGCCGCACACGAGGGCTGGGTCGGCGAATTGCTGGGCAAGGTCAGCGAGGACGAGGCACGCCGTCTGACCGGCATGCTGACCTCGTTCCGCAGCAACTGGGAGGGACGCGAATGAGCAAGATGGCCGGCTTCAAGCCGAAGCATTTCCTCTGGCAGGTCGAAGGCCGGATCGCCAAGGTCCGGCTCGACCGGCCGGAGCGCAAGAACCCGCTGACCTTCGACAGCTATGCGGAACTGCGCGATACATTCCGCGACCTCGTCTATGCCGACGATGTCGATGCCGTGGTGTTCCTGTCCAATGGCGGGAATTTCTGCTCCGGCGGCGATGTCCACGATATTATCGGCCCGCTGGTCAAGATGGACATGAAGCAGCTCCTGGCCTTCACCCGCATGACCGGCGACTTCGTCAAGGCGATGCTGAACTGCGGCAAGCCGATCATCGCGGCGGTCGACGGCGTGGCGGTCGGCGCCGGCGCCATCATCGCCATGAGCTCCGACATCCGCATCGCCACGCCGGACGCCAAGACGGCATTCCTGTTCACCCGCGTCGGTCTTGCCGGCTGCGACATGGGAGCCTGCGCTATCCTGCCGCGCATCATCGGCCAGGGCCGCGCCGCCGAACTGCTCTACACCGGCCGCAACATGACGGCTGCCGAAGGCGAGCGCTGGGGGTTCTACAACAGGTTGGTCGATGCCGCATCGCTCGAGGCCGACGCGCTCGACATGGCGGCGCGCATCGTCTCCGGCCCGACCTTCGCCCACGGCATTACCAAGACGCAGTTGAACCAGGAATGGTCGATGGGCCTTGACCAGGCGATCGAGGCGGAAGCTCAGGCGCAAGCGATCTGCATGCAGACGCGCGATTTCGAGCGGGCGTACAAGGCGTTCGTTGCCAAGGAAAAGCCGGTGTTCGAGGGGAATTGAGGATGAGCGGGTTGATGGAGACGTTGGCGGGACAGCGCCCCCCTCTGGCCTGCCGGCCATCTCCCCCTCTAGGGGGGAGATTGGCAGCTTCGGCGGCGGCAGCCATCCTGCGGCGCAGGCGATTCGCGAAAGCCGAGATGAGGATCGATCTCCCCCTTAGAGGGGGAGATGTCCGGCAGGACAGAGGGGGGCGCCGTAGAGCACGGACTCTGGAGAATAGCGGAGGCAGAAATGCCTGACCGCTCCTTCCTCGACTGGCCCTTCTTCGAAGACCGTCATCGCGAACTGGCCGAGCACCTCGAAGCATGGTGCGCGAAGAACCTACCCGTCGATCACCATGACGTCGACGCCGCCTGCCGCGAGCTGGTGCAAAAACTCGGCCGGGACGGCTGGCTGAAACCGACGGCGCTCGACACCGACAATCCGGGACCGCTCGACGTGCGCACCTTGTGCATCACGCGCGAGACGCTGGCGCGGCATGACGGGCTCGCGGATTTCGCCTTCGCCATGCAAGGGCTCGGCACCGGAGCGCTCAGCCTGTTCGGCACGCCGCAGCAGCAGCAATGGCTTTTGAAGACGCGCGCCGGCAAGGTCATTTCCGCCTTTGCGCTGTCGGAGCCGCGCTCGGGATCGGATGTCGCCAATATGGAGATGACAGCGACCCGCGATGGTGACGGCTATGTCCTGTCGGGCGAAAAGACCTGGATCTCCAATGGCGGCATCGCCGATCTCTATGTCGTCTTTGCCCGCACAGGCGAGGCACCCGCCGCCAAGGGGCTATCAGCCTTCATCGTGCCCGGGGACAGCAAGGGCCTCGGCATCGCGGAGCGCCTGGAAGTTATAGCGCCGCATCCGCTGGCACGACTGTCTTTCGATCAGGTCCGCCTGCCCGCCTCGGCGCTGATCGGCAAACCGGGCGACGGCTTTCGCATCGCCATGTCGGTGCTCGACGTGTTCCGCTCGACCGTCGGCGCGGCGGCACTCGGCTTTGCTCGCCGCGCACTCGATGAAAGCATCAAGCGGGTGGCCGAACGCAAGCTGTTCGGCGCGCCGATGGCCGAGCTGCAGATGGTGCAGGGCCATATCGCCGACATGGCGCTCGACGTCGATGCCGCGGCGCTTTTGGTCTACCGCGCCGCCTGGACCAAGGACATGGGCGCGGCGCGGGTGACGCGCGAGGCGGCGATGGCCAAACTGTTCGCCACGGACAAGGCGCAAGAGGTGATCGATAAAGCGGTGCAACTGCATGGCGGCGACGGCGTCCGCAAGGGTCATATCGTCGAAGGCCTGTATCGCGAGATCCGCGCGCTGCGCATCTATGAGGGTGCTTCCGACGTGCAGAAGGTGGTGATCGCGCGACAGGTGATGGGGGCGGCCTGACTCCGGTCACGTCAAGGTTTGGACGGTTTCGAACGCGGATATTGCGGAGAGTTTGAAATGCACGAGATTCTGCAGCCGGATGGCTGGGCCAAGCCGGTCGGTTACTCCAATGGCGTAGCGGCTCGCGGGCGGCTTGTCTTCGTCGGCGGACAGGTCGGCTGGAATGGGCAGTGCCAGTTCGAGACCGACGATTTCGTCGGCCAGGTGCGGCAGACGCTTCAAAATATCGTCGCGGTGCTGGCGGAGGCCGGAGCTGAGCCGCGGCACATCACGTCAATGACGTGGTATTTCACCGATAAGAGCGAATATCTGGCCAATCTCAGGGGTATAGGCGAGGCCTATCGCAAGGTGATCGGCCGGCATTTCCCGGCGATGGCCGCGATGCAGGTGATGGCACTGGTCGAGGACCGAGCCAAGGTGGAGATCCAGGCCACCGCGGTTATTCCGGAATAATCGGCCGTCGCTTCGTCATCCTGGGTGCAGCAAGGAGCGTAGCGATACGGCGCAGACCCCAGGATGAGAAATCAGGAAGGCATCGGCCAGACTATTTTCCGAAGGCCGGCCCGCTCCAGCAGCGGCAGCACGTGATCGCAGAAATAGGGGAGTTCCTGCGTGTAGTTGACGAAGGACAGCGCAATGCCCTGGTAGCCATGCCCGGCAATGGCGACCATATCGGCGGCGATCGTTTCGGGCGTTCCGACCAAGGGATAGGTGCCGGCGCCGCCGGCGAAACGCTGGCGGTAGCGGTCATAGGCATACGGATCGTGCGACCGCGAGAACTCCTTCTTGCCGGCCATATGGGCATCGACCGCCTCACGGTCGGCCAGATCGACGGCATAGCGCGTGTAATAGGCCTGCGCCTCCTCCATCGTCGGCCGGCAGACGACATGCGCCACGGTGTAGACGCCGACCTCGCGGCCAGCCTTGTCGGCCCGCTCGCTGATATCGGCGACATGTTTGCCGGCATCGGCCATCTCGGAAAAGGTGGTGAACAGATAGTCACATCTGGCGGCAGCGAAATCGCGGCCCGGACCGCCGAAAGCCGCGTTCATCGTCACCGGTCGCGGAACTTGCAGGCTGGCCGGCCGGCTCACGGCTTCCTTGAGACGATAATAAGTGCCCTCATAGTCGAGAGGTTCAGCCGACGCATACAGCCTTTCCAGAATTTCGATCCATTCGGCGGCCTGATCATACCCCTTCTCGACCAGCGGCGTGCCGAACATGCCGAATTCCTTCGGGTTCCAGCCGCAGACGATGTTGAGGCCGGCGCGGCCCTGGCTGATATGGTCGACCGTCGCCAGCGCCTTGGCGGCGTAGAGCGGATGCACGAGCGGCACATGCACGGTCATGAACAGCCCGATCTGCTCGGTGGCCACACTGAGCGCCGCCGCCCAGGTGAAGGTCTCGAACGACCATTCGCGCACCCTGTTGCGGCCACCAAAGCCGCGCCAGCGCGCGATCGGCAGCAGGAATTCCAGCCCCGCCCGGTCGGCGATCTGCGCCGCCGTCAGATTGTCGTGCCAGCTTGCCGTCCAGCGTTCAGGCACATCCGATATGGCAAGGCCGCCGTCGGCATTGGTGGAGAAGACGCCGAGCTTCAGTCTGTTTGGGCCGTGCAGGGGGTGCGCTTTGATCATGTCCGGAACTCGCGGCGGGAGATCGACACGCTAGGCCCGCGCGAAAATATTTCAAGCCTGAAATAGCTTCGCCTCGCGGCTGTTTGCGGATATGAATTCCGGCACGACAACAAAGGGATGGAGCGATGAGCGGGTTTCGCCACAAATGCATCGGCAGGGAAAGCCTCGTCGGTTCCTTTGCCGCCATTCCGCATCCCGTTGCGGTCGAGGTGATGGCCCAGTCCGGTCTCGATTTCCTCTGCATCGATTGGGAACATGCCCAGATTTCGCGCGACATGATCGAGGCGATGGTGCGCGCGGCCGACATCCATCGCGTGCCGGCCATTGTGCGCGTGCCCGGCCATGCACCGGAAGCGATCGCCGCGGCATTGGACAGCGGCGCGCAAGGCGTGCTCGTCCCGCGCGTCTCGACCGCCGCCCAGGCGCAGGCGGCGGTGAAGGCCTCGCGTTATCCGCCGACCGGCGAGCGCGGCGTCGGGCCCGGACGGGCCGCCGGCTATGGCTACCGCATCTCCGAATATCTCGCTCAAGCCAATGACAGCATCGTCGTGGCGGTTCAGGTCGAGACATCGGAAGGGCTGGCCAATATCGAGGCGATCACCGCCGTCGAGGGCGTCGACGTGATCTTCGTCGGGCCCGGCGATCTCTCCGTATCGATCGATGCGATCGGCCCCAAAGGCGCCGACAAACTCGCGCAAGCGATCCACAGGATCATCGATGCGACAATCGCGCATGGCAGGACATCCGGGATCTTCTGCGCGAAGCCGCAAGATGTCGCCCGATGGGCAGCACTCGGCGCCAGTTTCTTCATCCTGGCCAGCGACACGATGCTTCTGGGGGCTGGCGCTGCTGCCGGCAAAGCCGGCGCGGATGCCGAACTGGGCAGGAGCGGCCGCTAGCGCTATCGAAAGGTATGCCAGGCGCCGCCGCTGCCAACTTTTTAAGCTTAAAACTTTTGCCTTGAAAACTGCCGCGGTTTGGATAAGCATTCCTCGATCGATGGCGACTGCCGTTCCGGACGGGCTTGCCGGACATCCATCGTGGTGCATCGGGTGGGATCAAAGGGTTTCAGTCCTTGTCGTTCATGCTGCCCCCAGTCATCCTCCAGCACGCGCCATGCGTGCGATGGCGTGCGCGCGCCAGATCCGCGATCCGCATACCGAGAGCATCGCCAACCTTGCCTTCCCGCCGATGTGCGTCTGCCGCGACCGGACAGCGCCCGACCGTATGGCAGCGAGCATGAATTGACGCCCCGCTGGGAGGTGGGGCGGCAAGAAACCGTGCGGGCATCAGCCCGCCCGATCAACAACCAGAGGGAACACCCCAGAGGGACCAACAATGAGCCTGACCCGTCGCAATCTCATCCTTCTCGCGGCCGCCATCGGCATCGCCGCCGGACCGGCAACCGCCTATGCCGCCGATGTGCTCAATGTCGGCGCCTACCCGACCAACCCGCCCTTCGAGTACAAGAACGAGAGCGGCACTTTCGAGGGCTTTGAAGTCGACATCGTCAACGAAGCGGCAAAGCGCGTCGGCATGACCACCGACATCGCCGATCTCGGCTTCCAGGCGCTGTTCGCCGCCACCACCTCGAAGCGCATCGATGTCGCCATCTCGTCGATCACCATCACGCCGGAGCGGCTGAAGTCGCAGTCGTTCACGCAGCCTTACTATGATTCCGACATGGGCATCGCCACCAGGACCGACAGCCCGATCAAGGCCGAGGCCGACCTCAAGGGCAAGATCGTCGGCGTGCTGTCCGGCTCGACCGGCGAGACCTGGGTCAAGGCGCATCAGGAGGCCGATGGCCTCAGCGACGTAAAGGGCTATGACACACAGCAGAACCTTTTGCTCGACCTCAGCGCCGGGCGCATCGACGCGGCTGTCAGCGACATTCCGGGCATGCAGTACTCCTTCACCAAGATGAAGGATCTCACCGTCAAGGAACGCATCAAGACCGGCGAACAGTACGGGCTGATGATGACCAAGGACCACCCGCTGCTCGGCAAGCTCAACGACGCGCTGACGGCAATGAAGAAGGACGGCACGCTGGCCGCGATCCACAAGAAGTGGTTCGGCAGCGACGCGCCCGCCGATTCCTCGACCGCCAAGGAAATGCCGGTGCCGAAGGCCTGAGCGGCGGCCGCCAAGGAGAACGTGCCGGCTCGAAAGGCCGGCACGTTCCGTTTGATACATAGTCTCCCGGAACCAGCGCGGCGCGGCAAAACCGCTTTCGCTGTTCCGGACCTCTGCTCCGGCGTCAAGGGACGCCAAACGGTTCGGGAAAGCCTCCCATGTCGCTGCTCGATACCTTCTTCAACGCCGACGTCATCGCGTCCAGTCTGCCGGCGCTGCTGCGCGGCTTTCTCAACACGCTGCTGCTCGGCCTGCTCAGCATCGGCATCGGCATCCCCATCGGCCTGGTGATCAGCCTGTTGCGGCTTTATGCGCCGAAGCCGCTCCGGTGGCTGGCGGTCGGCTACACCGATATCTTCCGCGCGCTGCCGGTGCTGGTCGTGCTGATCCTGATCTATTATGCGCTGCCCTTCCTCGGCATCCGCCTATCGTCCTGGGCTTCCGCCGTAACGGCCTTCGCCATCATCATGTCGGCCTATTCGGCGGAAGTGTTCCGCTCCGGCATCGAAAGCATTCCGCGCGGCCAGTTCGAGGCGTCGCAGGCGCTCGGCCTGCCGTTCCTTTTGACCTTGCGCAAGGTGGTGCTGCCGCAGGCGGTGCGCGTCGTCATCCCGCCGATGACCAGCAACTGCGTCTCGATGTTCAAGGACACCTCGCTCGCCTCCACCGTGGCGCTGCCGGAACTCCTGAAGGAAGCGACCAATGCACAGTCGCTCTATGCCAATCCCTCGCCGCTGATCGGCGCAGCCCTGGTCTATCTCATCTTCCTGTGGCCGATGGTTCGCCTCGTCAGCCTGCTTGAAGACCGTTTCAAGACCGAGAAGACGCGCTGACCGCGCCTACAATTTCCCCTCTACCGAGCACTTCGCAGGAGACGACCATGAACAAGCATCAAGCCGCCAATGCGACCGGCACTTCCGGCGCGTTCCCTGTTGAAAGAATCCGGGCGATGTTTCCGGCCTTGCAGCGGGCAGGCGACTTCATCTTCCTGGACAACGCCGCCGGCGCGCAGATTCCGCAGAGCGTGCTCGATGCGGTGACCAACCATTTGGTTTCGCACAATGTGCAGCGCGGCGGCCGTTATGGGCGCAGCGTCACCGTTGACCAATCGGTCGCCGATGCGCGGACAAGCGTGGCACTGCTGATCAATGCCTACAGCCCATCCGAGATCTGCTTCGGCATGAACGCCACCTCGTTCATCCGCCTAGTCAGCCTCGGCATCGGCCAGATGCTTGGAGAGCGCGACGAGATCGTCGTCACCGACATGGACCATGACGCCAACATCGCGACATGGCTGGCACTCGAATCCGCCGGCGCCAAGTTCAAGTGGTGGCGCATGCGCGAGGACGGCAACCTGCATATCGACGATCTGCGCCCGCTTGTTTCCGATCGTACCCGGCTTGTCGCCTGCACGGTGACGGCGCATTCCATCGGCTCGATCGTCGACGTCGCTTCGGTGGCAGGGATCGCGCACGCCGCCGGCGCCGAAGTGTTCCTCGACTGCGTGCATTACGGGCCGCATGGGCTGATCGACGTCCAGGCATGGGATTGCGACTATCTCGTCTGTTCCGGCTACAAGAATTTCTCGCCGCATATGGGTTTCCTGTGGGGCCGCTTCGAAACGCTGAAGCGACTGCCGACCTTCCGCGAGGACTTCATCCCCGACGAGCCGCCCTACAAGGTCGAGGCCGGCACCTTCATTTACGAGAACGTGTCGGGCATGGATGCGGCCGTGCAGTATCTCGAGCTCATCGGCCGCAATCTTGCTCCGTCCAACAACCGCTCGCGGCGCGAAAACATCGTCGCCGGCATGGGCGCCATCCGCGACTACGAGCTGGTGCTGGCGCGCGAGATGCTGGCTGTGCTGAAGAGCTGCGGGGCAACAATCTACGGCGTTTCCGAGGAGGCCCGGATCAACGAACGCGTGCCGACCTTCTGTTTCAACATCGGCAAATTGTCGCCGCAGCGGATCGTCGAGGAAATGGCCGAGATGCAGATCGGCATTCGCGACGGCCACATGTACGCCCCGCGCCTGATGAAGCGCCTCAACCTGTCGATGGACAGCGGCGCCATCCGCGCCTCGCTGGTGCACTACAATACGGTCGAGGAAGTCAGGCGTTTCGGTGAAGCGCTGCGGGCTGTCATCGCGAAGCTGTCGTAGCGCTCGACCCTTTTCGCGAGAGAAACCGGAGGCGTGACTGCCTCCGTTTCGTCATCCACGGGCGGAGCAAGGAGCGGAGCGACGCGGCGCAGACCCGAGGATTCATGCCGTGATATGCGAGCGTTACCACGGTGCACAACCTGCTCCGCAGCGCTTTTCGGCTGAGATAACGGCATGGATCCTAGGATCTCCGCACCGCGTTGCGGCGCTCCGCCCTAGGATGACGAATTGGAGTCACGCCGCTTTCTTCTTCGCCAGCCTCGCCTTGATGCTGGCGACATCGGCGCGCGGCGTGGCGGCGAACAGCGTCCTGGTGTAGCTGTGCTTGGGGTCTGAAAAGACCTCGTCGCGCGAGCCGTATTCGACCGCCTCGCCGAAATACATCACCATCACGTCGTCGGCGATGTAGCGCACCACGGAGAGATCGTGGCTGATGAAGACATAGGTCAGCTGGAATTCGTCCTGCAGGTCGGCGAGCAGGTTGAGCACCTGTGCCTGCACCGAAAGATCGAGCGCCGAGACCGGCTCGTCCAGCACCAGAAGGCTCGGGTTCAGCATCAGCGCACGGGCGATGGCGATGCGCTGGCGCTGGCCGCCCGAGAACATGTGGGGATAGCGGTTGTAGTGCTCGTGACCGAGGCCGACCTTCTTCAGCATCTTCATGGCGAGGTCGCGCCGCTCGGCGGCCGTCTTGTCGGTGTTGATCAGCAGCGGCTCGCCCAGCACGTCGCCGATCTTCTGGCGCGGGTTGAGCGATCCGTAGGGGTTCTGGAAGACGATCTGCACCTTGCGGCGCATCTCCCTGGTCAATCCGCCCCTGGCGATGTCGACCTTGTTGCCGTCGATGAACAGTTCGCCCGATGTCGCCGGATCGATGAGCGTGATGATGCGGGCGAGCGTGGACTTGCCGCAGCCGCTTTCGCCGACGATGGCGAGCGTCTTGCCCTTATCCACGGTGAACGAGACGCCCTTGACCGCGTGCACCGTGCGCGGCCCGCTGAACAGGCCGCCGCCGATATGGTAGTCGCGAACGATGTTCTTGCCTTCGAGGACGGTGGTGCTCATGCGGAGGCTCCCGCGGCCGAGGGCGCCGGCTCGAACAGCATGTCGGAAACGGTCGGCAGCCGGTCGCCGACCGCGTTCTCCGGCAGCGCCGACAGCAGCGCGCGCGTGTAGTTGCTTTTCGGGCTCTCGAACAGCGACAGCACGTCGGCCTCTTCCATCTTGCGGCCCTTGTACTGAACGATGACGCGGTCGGCTGTCTCGGCCACCACGCCCATATTGTGGGTGATCATGATCAGGCCCATGCCGTATTTGGCCTGCAGCGAAACCAGGAGATCAAGGATCTGCTTCTGGATGGTGACATCGAGCGCGGTGGTCGGCTCGTCCGCGATCAAGAGCTTCGGATTGCAGGCGATGGCGATGGCGATCATGACGCGCTGGCACTGGCCGCCCGACATCTGGTGCGGAAACGAGCTCAGCCGTTCTTCCGGATCGGCAATGCCGACGAGCTTCATCAATTCGATGGCGCGCGCGCGGCGCTGGGCGCGGTCCATGCCCATATGGAAGCGCAGCACCTCCTCGATCTGGAAGCCGACGGTGAAGCACGGGTTGAGGCTGGCGATCGGCTCCTGGAAGATCATGGAGATATCCTTGCCGACGATCTTGCGCCGCTCGGACGGGCTGAGCTTCAGCAGATCGACGCCGTCGAAGGCCATGCGGTCGGCCTTGACGGTCGCGGTGTTGGGCAGCAGCCCCATCACCGCCAGCATCGCCACCGATTTGCCGGAACCGGATTCGCCGACGATCGCCAGCACTTCGCGCGGCTCGATCGACAGGTCGATGCCCTGCACGGCCATGAACGGACCGGCGGCGGTGTCGAAGGAAACGGTGAGATTCTTGATCTCGAGCAGGGACATGCTCACGACCTCTTCAGCTTGGGGTCGAGCGCGTCGCGCAGGCCGTCGCCGATCAGGTTGATGGCAAAGACGGTGATCAGGATGGCAAGGCCCGGGAAGGTCACCACCCACCAGGCGCGCAGGATGAACTCGCGTGCTTCGGCCAGCATCGTGCCCCATTCCGGGGTCGGCGGCTGCGCGCCCATGCCGAGGAAGCCCAGCGCCGCGGCCTCGAGGATGGCGTTGGAGAAGGACAGCGTCGCCTGCACGATCAGCGGCGCGATGCAGTTGGGCAGGATGGTGACCAGCATCAGCCTGAAATGGCTGGCGCCCGCGACCTTGGCCGAGATGACATATTCGCGGTTCTTCTCCGCCATCACGGCGGCGCGGGTGAGCCGGGCGAAGTGCGGCTGCAGCACGAAGGCAATGGCGATCATGGCGTTGACCAGCCCAGGTCCGAGAACGGCGACCAGCACCAGCGCCAGCAGCAGCGACGGGAAGGCCAGGATGATGTCCATGATGCGCATGATGAGCGTATCCACCCAGCCGCGGCAGTAGCCGGCGAGCAGGCCGAGGATGACGCCGGAGATCAGCGCCGTGGTGACGACGACGAAGCCGATGGCGAGCGAGAAGCGCGAGCCGTAGATCAGGCGCGAGAGAATGTCGCGGCCGACGGCGTCGGTACCGAGCAGGAACTGGGCGTTGCCGCCCGCCTGCCAGGCCGGCGGCGTCAGGAAGAAGTCGCGGAACTGGTCGTCCGGCGAATGCGGGGCGAGCAGCGGCGCGAAGACGGCGATCAGGATCAGCAGCGCGAAGACGAAGAGGCCGATCACCGCGCCCTTGTTGATCGAGAAATAGTGCCAGAACTCGGCGAACATCTGCAGCCGGGCGTCCTGCGGCCTGACGACGGTCGCGGCTTCGATTGTGGCAGGGCCTTCGTTGGTCATGTCAATTCGCCCGGATACGCGGGTTGATGACGGCATAGAGCACGTCGACGATGAGGTTCACCGACATGACGATGAGCGCGATCAAAAGCAACCCGCCTTGCACGGTGAAATAGTCGCGCTTGGAAATAGCATCGATCATCCATTTGCCGATGCCTGGCCACGAAAAAATGCTCTCGGTCAGGATGGCGCCGGTCAGGAGCGTGCCGACCTGCAGGCCAATGGTGGTGACGACCGGGATCAGCGCATTGCGGAAAGCGTGCAGCCCGATGACGCGGCGAGGCGCCAGGCCCTTGGCGCGCGCGGTGCGCACATAGTCCTCGCCGAGGACCTCGAGCATGGCCGACCGCGTCTGCCTGGCGATGACGGCAAGCGGAATGGTGCCGAGCACGATGGTGGGCAGGACGAGGTGCGACAGGGCCGAGCGGAATGCACCCTTCTGTCCGGAGATCAGGGAATCGATGGTCATGAAGCCGGTTACCGGCTTGAAGAAATAGAGAAGGTCGATGCGGCCGGAAACCGGCGTCCAGTGCAGCATGCCGGAGAACACGATGATCAGCAGCAGCCCCCACCAGAAGATCGGCATGGAATAGCCTGCCAGCGCCGTTCCCATGGTCAGTTGGTCGAACCAGGAGCCGCGGCGGATCGCGGCGAAGATGCCGAAGGCGACGCCGATGACGATGGCGAAGATCATGGCGAAGATGGCGAGTTCGACGGTTGCCGGGAACCGCACCAGGAAATCCTTGAGCACCGGCGTCTTGGTGGAAAACGAGGTGCCGAAATCACCGCTGAGGATATTGGCCAGATAGGTCAGGTACTGTCGCCAGATCGGCAGGTCGAAGCCGAACTGGTGCATCAGCGCAGCGTGACGTTCGGGCGACAGGCCGCGTTCGCCCGCGAGCACCAGCACCGGATCACCGGGCAGGATGCGCACGAAGCCGAAGGCGAGGATGGTTATCCCGATGAAGGTCGGGACGATGAGGGCGAGCTTGCCGAGGATATAACGCAGCATGGCGGGCGAGGTGGGACGGCGCTGTGGCGCCGCCCCGTTTCGCGAACCTTATTCGGCGATATCGACGCCGTCGAAGCGATGGATGCCGAGCGGATCCATCGCAAAGCCGGAGACGGTCTTCTGCATCGGCATGAACACCTTGGAGTGTGCGAGCGTCGCCCACGGTGCCTGTTCCTTGAAGATGACCTGCGCCTGTTCGTAGAGCTTGGTGCGCTCGGCCTGGTCGGAAACCGTCTTGGCCTTGTTGATGAGCGCATCGAAGTCCTTGTTGCACCATTCCGCGCGGTTGTTCGAACCGACGGAAGCGCAGCTCAAGAGTACACCGAGGAAGTTGTCCGGATCGCCATTGTCACCGGTCCAGCCGACGATGACGGCGCCGTCGTGATCGACCGCCGAAGCGCGCTTGAGGTATTCACCCCAATCGTAGCTGACGATATTGACTGTGACGCCGACCTTGGCGAAGTCGGCCTGGATCAGCTCGGCGGTGCGGCGCGCGTTCGGCATGTAGGGGCGCGACACAGGCATGGCCCAGACATTCATCTTGAGGTCCTTGACGCCGGCCTCTTCGAGCATCTTCTTGGCCGCATCCGGATCGTACGGATCGTCCTTCACGTCCTTGTTGTAGGACCACATGGTCGGCGGGATCGGGTTGACGGCCACCTGGCCGGCGCCCTGGAAGACCGCGTCGATGATAGCCTTCTTGTTGATGGCCATGTTGAGCGCCTTGCGCACGCGCACGTCGTCGAACGGCTTCTGCTGGGTGTTGTACATCAGCGCACCGACATTGAGGCCTTCCTGCTCGTCGACCTTCAGGTTCGGATCGGCCTGCAGGCCGGCGATGTCGGCCGGCGCCGGGTAGGACATGATGTTGCATTCGCCGGCCTTCAGCTTCTGCGCACGGACCGCCGGATCGGTGGTGATGGCGAAGACAAGGTCGTCGATCTTCTGCTTGCCGCCCCAATAGTCGGGGTTGGCCTTGTAGCGGATGGCAGCGTCGGTCTGGTAATCGACGAAGATGAACGGGCCGGTGCCAATCGGCTTCTGGTTGAACAGTTCAGGCGTCTTGTCCGCCTGCAGCTTGTCGGCATATTCCTTGGAAACGATTGAGGCGAAGTCCATGCCCAGCGTCGGGATCAAAGTGATCGCCGGCTCCTTGAGGGTGAACTTCACCGTCAGGTCGTCGACCTTCTCGACCTTGGTGATGTTGTCGCCGAACTGGTCATTGTAATACTGGTAGGCAATGCCCGGTATGTACTGGAACCAGGGGCCGTTCTTGTCGACCTGACGCTGGAACGAGAACACCACGTCGTCGGCGTTGAAGTCGCGCGTCGGGGTGAAATAGTCGGTAGCGGCGAACTTCACACCCTTGCGAAGCTTGAACGTGTATTCCTTGCCATCGTCGGAAATGGACCAGCTTTCGGCCAGGCCCGGCGAGACCGTTGTCTTGCCATGATCGAATTCGACGAGGCGGTTGAAGACCGTACGCGAAGACGCATCGAACGTCTGTCCCGCGGTGTAGGGCGCCGGGTCAAAGCCTTCCGGCGAAGCTTCGGCGCAGTAGACCAAGGTTTTTGCGTTGGCCACGCCGCCCAGGACGCTTGCAGCCAGCAACGCGGCTGCAAAAGTCAGTTTCTTCCTCATTGAGCACTCCCTGATGTTTTTCCAAGCCCCTCTATCAGGCTCGCGAAGCGCGCATATAAGCACCGTTTCTCCGGCTTTGGAACACCCAGTTTGCCTACCCCATGGTAAGCGGGAAAAAAATCCTCCTCTCCGCAAAAAAATGGAAAAATTCAGTATTTTTTTCTATTCACAACATTATTAACGACCGCATTTTTTTATTGATCACCAATCTTACGAGATCAACGTCGCGCCCGCTTTCATATGACCGGGGATGCCGGACGATGCAGGGCCGCTGCGCCCGTGGCGGGAAAGATTTTCGGCGGCAAATCTTTCGACGGCTTGCCGCTGGGGCAAGGCTTGCACGCCCGCCGATAGAGGCCATACATAGACAAGGCACCGTCGGCAGCGGGGGACGCCTCTCTTAGCAGGAGGCGAGCGCGGCAGGGGCGAACAAAACAGGGAGGGACGGTTGGCAAAAGCATCGAACAGGACGGCTCCGCCGAAGACGGCCAAGGCGACCCTGAAGCCGGCCGCGGGCGCCGACAAGCAGCCAACGCCCTCCGCCAAGAACGCAAAGGGCGCAAAGAGCACAAAGGCAAAGGTCGCAGGGAAACCTTCCGCCGGCAAGGCGGACGCTGTTGTCAAACCGGCCGCGAAGCCGGCGGCCAAAGCCGTCCCCGCAAAGACGTCGGCGAAGGCCGGAACTGCTAAAACCGGGACGACAAAGACCAGTTCGACCAAGGCCGGGACGACGAAGACTGGCGCGAGCAAGACCGGGGCGACCCGGACTAGCAAGACTGGGGCCGCACAAGCCGCATCCGTGGCCAAGCCGGCACCGGCGGCCTCGAGACCGGCGGCCGCCAAGCGATTGCCGAAAGCGCTCACCGCCCTTGCCGCAGGCTTGCCGGAAAAGCCCTGGCTGGAAAGCTACCCGAAGAACATGCCGGCCGAGATCGGCGCCCTGCCCTACAGCTCCATCGGCGATTTCCTCGTTGCCGCCTGCAAGCAATTTGCCGGCCAGCCGGCCTTCACCTGCATGGGCAAGTCGATCACCTATGCGGAACTCGAACGGCTTTCGGCGGCGTTCGGCGCCTACCTGCAATCGACCGGGTTGCCCAAAGGCGCACGCGTCGCCCTGATGATGCCGAACGTGCTGCAATATCCGGTGGCGATGATGGCGGTGGCGCGCGCCGGCTACACGGTGGTCAACGTCAACCCTCTCTACACGCCGCGCGAGCTGGAACACCAGCTCAAGGATTCCGGGGCACAAGCGATCATCATCCTGGAGAACTTCGCCAGCACCTTGCAAGCGGTGATCGCCAGGACGTCGGTCAAGCACGTCGTCGTCGCGGCCATGGGCGACATGCTCGGCGGGCTCAAGGGAAGCATCGTCAATCTGGTGGTGCGCCGCGTCAAGAAGATGGTGCCGGCCTGGTCATTGCCCGGCCATGTCAAGTTCAACGCGGCGCTGAAGGTGGGCAGCGGCATGGGTTTCAAGCCGGCCAAGGTGGCGGCCGACGATATCGCGTTCCTGCAATATACCGGCGGCACCACGGGAATCTCGAAGGGTGCTATCCTGCTGCACAGCAACGTGCTGGCCAATGTCGCGCAGAATTCGCTGTGGCTGCAGGACGCTTACACGGTCAAGCCAAAACCCGCCCATCTCAACCTCATCTGCGCACTGCCGCTCTATCATATCTTCGCGCTGACCGTGAATGCGCTGATGGGCATGCAAATGGGTGGACAGAACATACTGATCCCCAACCCGCGCGACATCCCCGGCTTCGTCAAGGAAATGGGCAAGTATCCGATCCATATCTTTCCAGGCCTCAACACGCTGTTCAACGCGCTGCTCAACAATGAGGATTTCCGCAAGCTCGACTTCAAGCCGCTGCTCCTGACGCTGGGCGGCGGCATGGCGGTGCAGAAGGGCGTCGCCGAGCGCTGGAAGGCGCTGACGGGCTGCCCGGTCAGTGAAGGCTACGGCCTGTCGGAGACGTCGCCCGTGGCAACGGCCAACAAGTTCAGCTCCGGCGAATTCACCGGCACGATCGGCCTGCCGCTGCCGTCTACCGAGATCGCCATCCGCGACGAGGAGGACAACAATTTGCCGCTCGGCGAGGTCGGCGAAATCTGCATCAAGGGGCCGCAGGTGATGGCGGGCTACTGGAACCGGCCTGACGAGACCGCCAAGGTGATGACCAAGGACGGCTTCTTCAAGTCGGGCGACATGGGCTTCATGGACGAGCGCGGCTACACCAAGATCGTCGACCGCAAGAAGGACATGATCCTCGTTTCCGGCTTCAACGTCTATCCGACCGAGCTCGAGGAAGTCGTGGCGCTGCATCCCGGCGTGCTCGAAGTGGCGGCAATCGGCGTGCCGGACGAGCATTCGGGCGAAGTGCCGAAACTGTTCATCGTCAAGAAGGACCAGGCGCTGACCGCCGAGGCCATCACCGCCTATTGCCGTGAGAACCTGACCGGCTACAAGCGGCCCAGATACATCGAATTCAGGACAGAACTGCCGAAGACGCCGGTCGGAAAGATCCTGCGGCGCGCATTGCGCGAATAGGAGCCGGCTTGGACCACGATCTTGCCGGCGACGATGCGCCGGACCGGCGCCAGCGCCTCGACCCGGCCGAGTTCATCAAGGCCAACATGCGCCTTGTCCCTGCGCCTGCGCTTCCAGAAATCCGGTTTTACACGGCGCACCCCAGCAGCGGATTGAGACGGCTCGTCGAGCCCGAAGGCGATGCGGAAGATGCACCGGAGCCACAACCGCCCTACTGGGCCTACGCATGGGCCGGCGGCACCGTGCTCGCGCGCTATGTCCTCGACCATCCGATGACCGTGGGGGGACGCCGCGTGCTCGACCTTGGTGCCGGTTCCGGCATTGTCGGCATCGCTGCCGCGAAGGCCGGGGCCCGCGAAGTGATCGCCGCCGAGATCGACCGAAACGGCGTCGCCGCGCTCGGTCTCAATGCAAAAGACAACGGCGTCACGATCTCGGTGATCTGCAAAGACATTACCACCGGTCCGCCACCAGCGGTCGACCTTGTGCTGGCTGGCGACGTGTTCTACGGACCCGATGTCACCCAACGCATGATCCCCTTCCTCGACCGCTGCCTTGCCGCTGGCGTCGAGGTCCTGATCGGCGACCCGCGCCGCGCCGATCTACCATTGTCGCGGCTCAGGCTGCTCGCCGAATATCAGGTGCCGGATTTCGGCGACGCGAAGGGCGCCGCAAGCAGGCCGAGCGGCGTCTTTTCCTTCGAAGCCGAGACGCCGCTAGCGACGAGATCAGATCGTCTCCTTGACCCGCGCTGAAAGGAAATCCGGCAGGTCGACAACCGAATCCAGGATCACGTCGGCAATTCCGGCCAGAGATTCACGCGTGCCGGTGCCGGAGAGCACGCCGACCGCCAGGCCGCAGCCGCCGGCACGAGCCATTTCGAGATCGTGGCGGTTATCGCCGATCATGGCGACCTGCGTCGGCTTCAGGCCGGTGAGATCGCAGAAGGCCTGGATCGTATCCGGCGCCGGCTTGGGATTGGCCACCGCGTCATAGCCGTAGGCGGCGTCGAACAGCTGCGCGACGCCGAGCGTTACCAGCGTTTTTTCCGCGCCGCTGGTCGAATCGTTGGTGGCGACGCCGAGCCGATAGGACCTTGCGTGCAAGGTGCCGAGCGTTTCGACGATGCCCGGCAGAGCCACCGCCATCGCCGAGCCCTGCACCGAGGTGATCTGGTTGAAGCGGGCGACGGCCAGCATCTGGTCTTCATCGGACAGGCGCGGAAACCACAATTCGACGACGTCGAGATTGGTGCCGGAGGCAAAGATGGAGTCGGGCTTGAAGCGCCTGTTGGCGAAATCGAAGCCCGCGGCCGCAAGCAGCCTGTCGGCCTTCCAGCGGTCGCCTTCGGAGGCGTCCATGGCCATGAAGTCGGCAACCCCGAGCCAGGTCGCATTGAAGTCGACAAGCGTTCCGTCCTTGTCGAACAATATTCCCTTGATGTCTGCCAACTCAGTCACTCCGAACCACGCAATTGGTGGATGTGTTCCACCAGGCCGGCGGTCGAGGCATCCCGCTTTGCGGCACTTTCCTTGCCTTCCACGACTGGCAGAAGGCCGGTGGCCAGTTCCTTGCCGAGCTCGACGCCCCACTGGTCGAAGGAGTTGATGTCGAACAGCGTTCCCTCGACGAAGACGCGGTGTTCGTAGAGAGCGATCAGGCGGCCGAGCGTGCGCGGGTCGAGCTTGCGATAAAGAATGGTCACCGAGGGCCGGTTGCCGGAGAAGACGCGGTGCGGGGCAATGCGATCGACATCGGCCGGCTTCATGCCCTTGGACAGCATCTGCGCGCGCGCTTCCTCCAGCGTGCGGCCCCTCATGAAGGCTTCCGACTGCGCCAGGCAGTTGGCGAGCAGCAGGTCGTGATGGTGCTTCAGCTCCGGCTCGTGGCCGTTCGCCGCGGCGAGGAATTCGACCGGAATGAAATCGGTTCCCTGGTGCAGGAGCTGGAAGAAGGCGTGCTGGCCATTGGTGCCGGGCTCGCCCCAGACCAGCGGCCCGGTCGGCGTCGCCACGGGGCCGCCGTCCAGGGTGACGCTCTTGCCGTTCGATTCCATGTCGAGCTGCTGGAGATAGGCCGGCAGCCTGGACAGGCGCTGGTCATAGGGGATGACCGCGCGGGCCGGGTATTTGCAAACGACGCGATGCCACCAGCCGACAAGGCCAAGCAGCACCGGCAGGTTTTTGGCCAGCGGCGCTGTGCGGAAGTGTTCGTCCATTTCGTGCGCGCCATCGAGGAAGGCGCGGAAATCGCGTGGACCAATGGCGATCATCACGGGAAGGCCGATGGCGCCCCACACAGAATAGCGGCCGCCGACCCAATCCCAGAAGCCGAAGACGCGGTCCGGCTCGATGCCGAACTTCGCCACCAGGTCGAGTGCCGTCGAGACAGCGGCGAAGTGCTTGCCGATCGCTTCCTTGCCGAGCGCCTTTTGGACCCAGTCGCGCGCCGTCTGCGCATTGGTCATCGTTTCGACCGTGGTGAAGGTCTTGGAGGCGACGATAAAAAGCGTGCTCTCGGCGGAAAGACCCTTCAGCGTGTCGTGGATATGGGCGCCGTCGATGTTGGAGACATAGTGCGCGCGCGGACCGTCATGATAGGGCGCCAGCGCCAACGTCGCCATGGCCGGGCCGAGATCGGAGCCGCCGATGCCGATATTGACGATGTCGGTGATCTTCTTGCCGGTGGCGCCTGTCGCCTTGCCGGAACGCACCGCGTCGGCGAAGGCGCCCATCGCGTCCAATACGGCGATGACCTCCGCCTTCACATCCTGCCCGTCGAGCACGATGCCCTTGCCGGTCAGGTTGCGCAGGGCGGTGTGCAGAACAGCGCGGCCCTCTGTAACGTTGATCTTCTTGCCGGCGAACATGGCGGCGCGGCGGCCTTCGAGATCGGCGGCGTCAGCCAGATTCTCCAGCAGGTCCATCGTGCGCGCATCGACGGCGCATTTCGACCAGTCGAGCAACAGGTCGCCGTCGCTGGCGGAGAACGTCTTGAACCGCTGCGGATCGGCGGCGAAGGCCTGGCGCATATCGCCGGCTGCCGCGGCGCGATGGTCGCGCAAGGCGGCAAGCTGTTTTTGGAAGGCTGACTGATCCACCGGCGGGCTCCTGGGACTGTTAAATTATCTTAGCAGACCGGATGTTTCCGGCGCGTGTCGTCGCGCCAAACTATTGAGCCGAATTCCGTCCGGTCAATACGCGGCGATGACGCACTGCGTTACACGGGATGCGAAGGCCGAAAGATCACTGGCATAAATCCCAAAGATCAGAAAAATTGATTGGCGCAACCCCTTGTGCCACCGTTACATTCGACTGGTCCAGCCAAACGAAAAAAGCTGGCCATCGAGGAACATTTCCCATGCCACAGCGCAACGACACGGCCATATGGTCCGGCCTGTTCCGGATTTCGGCCGAATCCGGCCAGACTTTGCAGGCACAGATCCGCCAGGCGATCGTGGCCGCTATTCTCGACCGCCAGATCGCCGCTTCGATGCCGCTTCCGTCATGCCGGATATTGGCCGAAAAACTCGGCGTGGCGCGCGGAACCGTGGTGCTGGCCTTCCAGCAACTGGTCGACCAGGGCTTCCTGGTGGCGCGCGAGCGGCGCGGCCATTTCGTCAATCCCGACGTTTTGGCGACGCCGGCCAAGCCGCACCAGAAGGCGCCCGACCAGGCCAACGAGATCGACTGGAAGGCACGCCGGCAGATCGCGGCCAGCGACATGCCGCCGCCAGCCAAGCACGAGAACTGGATCAAGTCGTCCTACCCCTTCGTCTATGGCCAGTTCGATCCGGCGCTGTTCCCGACCGCCGAGTGGCGCGAGTGCAACCGCATGGCGCTTGCCGTGCTGGAGATCCGCAACTGGGCCTCCGACATGGTCGATCGCGACGATCCGCTGCTGATCGAGCAGATCCAGGCGCGGCTGCTGCCCAGGCGCGGCATCTTCGCCAACCCCGACGAGATCATCGTCACGCTGGGCGCCCAGAACGCGCTCTACATGCTGGCGACGCTTTTGATGACCAAGGGCTCGAAGGTGGCGATGGAGGATCCGGGCTACCCCGACGCACGCTCGATCTTCCGGCTCGCCGGCGCCGACATCCAGCCGGTGCCGGTCGACCAGTCCGGCATCGTAACCTCTTCGATTCCCAACGATTCCGGCTTTGTCTTCGTCACGCCCAGCCATCATTGCCCGACCATGGTGCCGCTGTCGGCGGAACGCCGGCAGGACCTTCTGGCGCGCGCCAACCGCTACAACCAGATCATCATCGAGGACGGCTATGACAGCCAGCTTCTCGACGAGGCGCCGCAGCAGGCCTTGAAGAGCCTCGACCGCTCGGGCCGCGTCATCTATGTCGGCTCGATGTCGAAGACGCTGGCTCCGGGCCTGCGGCTTGGCTACATCGTGGCCTCGGCTGGACTAATCGCCGAACTCAGGGCGCTGCGCCGCTTCATGCTGCGCCATCCGCCGGCCAACAACCAGCGCGCGGTCGCGCTGTTCCTGTCGCTCGGCCACCACGAAGCGCTGGTGCGGCGGCTGTCGAGCGCCTTCGACGAGCGGCGCAAGCGCCTGGTCCATGCGATTTCCGCTTTCCTGCCCGAGTGGCGTTCGACCGACTCGGCCGGCGGCACGTCGCTGTGGCTGGAGGGACCGCGCGGCACCGATTCCCGCGGACTGGCCGAGGCCGCCGCCTCGCGCAGCGTCATCATCGAGCCGGGCGACCGCTTCTTCGACCGCACCGAAAAGCCTTCGCGTTTCATGCGCTTGGGCATCTCCTCGATCGCGCTGCAGCATATCGAGCCCGGTATCCGCGAACTTGCAACCGCCGCGGGCCGCAGGCCGGCCGCCGCCTGATCACCTGGGCCTGACCACCTCCCGGGAGCCGCGCAACAGCGGCTCCTGCTTCTTTAGCACTGGCATATGCAACCGGACCGGCTGGCTCATAGGCTGTGCCAATGCCGGCGGCATAGTCGAGGCCTAAAGGGGACGAAGCAGCCGATGGTGGACCAACCGCCGCCCTGCTTCCGAGAAAAGGTGGAGTGCTTCCATGTCAGTGGCTGTCGAAAAGCAGGAAGCGGCCGACCAGCGTTCGCGCCGCTCCGGCGGACGCGAAGCGCGTCGCGCCATGCGGGCGGCGCCGCTCGCCGACGACATCAGGCCGGTTCGCGCCGGCCTTGAGGGGGGGAGCTATGGCCCCCTGCGCGGCACTGATTGCGAGCGCATCCACGAAGCGGTGCTGACCCTGCTGGAGACGGTCGGCTTCGCCAACGCAATCCCGTCCTGCATCGAGGCGCTGACCAAGGCCGGCGCCAGCCATGGCGACGACGGCCGTATCCGTTTCCCGCGCGCACTGGTGCTCGACACGATCAAGCGGGCGGCGCGGCATTTCACGCTGCACGGCCAGGACCCGAAGCACGACATGGTGATCCAGGGCAAGCGCGTGCATTACGGCACGGCGGGTGCTGCCGTGCATCTTGTCGACGTCGAGAAGCGCGAGTATCGCGAATCCTTGCTGCAGGACATCTATGATGCCGCGCGCATCGTCGACGGGCTCGACAACATCCATTTCTTCCAGCGGCCCATGGTGCCGCGCGACATTCCCGATCCGCTCGAAATGGACTTCAACACGCTCTATGCCTGCGTGATGGGCACGTCCAAGCATGTCGGCACGTCCTTCACGGTGCGGGAGAACGTGCAACCGGCGCTCGAAATGCTCTACGCGATCGCCGGTGGCGAGGAGAATTTCCGGGCCCGGCCGTTCGTGTCGAACTCCAACTGTTTCGTCGTGCCGCCGATGAAATTCGCCGAGGACGCCTGCGGCGTGCTCGAGGCCTGCGTCGAAGGCGGCATCCCGATCCTGCTGCTTTCGGCCGGACAGGCCGGGGCCACCGCTCCGGCGGCGATCGCGGGTGCGGTGGTGCAAGCCGTGGCCGAAGTGCTGGCCGGCCTTGTCTATGTCAACACCATCAAGCCGGGCCATCCGGCGATCTTCGGTACCTGGCCGTTCGTGTCGGATCTGCGCACCGGCGCCATGTCCGGCGGCTCGGCCGAACAGGCGGTGCTGACCGCGGCCTGCGCGCAGATGGCGCAGTTCTACGACCTGCCAGGCGGTTCGGCCGCAGGCATGACGGATTCGAAACTGCCCGACATCCAGTCCGGCTATGAAAAAGGCATTACCAATGTGATGGCCGGCCTTTCCGGCCTCAACCTGGTCTACGAATCGGCCGGCATGCATGCGTCCCTGCTCGGCTTCTGCCTGGAAAGCCTGATCATCGACAACGACATGCTGGGCCATTGCCTGCGCTGCGTGCGCGGCATCGAGGTGACGGACGACGCGCTGTCGATCGACACCATTGCTGATGTCTGCCTGAAAGGCCCGGGCCACTATCTCGGCAACGAGCAGACGCTGAAGCTGATGCAGACCGAATATTTCTACCCCGCCGTCGGCGACCGGTTTTCGCCGAAGGAATGGAACGAGAAGGGCCGACCCGACATATTGCAGCGGGCGATCGTCGAGAAGAAGCGCATCCTCGCCGAACGCTTCCCGCGCCATGTGCCGAAGCCGCTCGACGACAGGCTGCGCGCCCGCTTCGGCGACATGATCAAGCTGCCGCGCAACGGCATGGGCGGCTGAGAACGCCCCCCTTTGAAAATAGGTTAATCCGCGCTCAGCCCATAATGTTCGACGACCTCGGTATTGACCAGCTTGGCGTGTAGCGCCATCAGCACGATCTGGGCGTCGAAACTGTCTCCGGCATCGACCGCGGCCTCTATCCGACGCTCCACGTCCTGCCGCGGCTGCGCGCCATGAGAGCGCTCGAATGCCTCAGGCCCAGCAATACAATAGCTGAACAAACACGCCACTTGCGCATAAGCCTGCGGCGGCGGCTCGTCGGGCCAGTGATCCTTCATCAGGTTGACGATGGTGAGCTTTACGCCCTCCGGCACAAGGGCGGGATGCAAGTCGGCTCCGCGCAATGCGGCATCGAGCTGCCTGAGGTCGCTTGAACGGCCGAACATGCCGAGGAAACCGAGGGAAGAGCGTCGTTTGGCCATCATGGTCCAATCTGTTTCCCAGCAAATTGAGTGGCCTGGCAACGGAATGCAAATGCCGTGCAGGTGGTTTCTGCCCATGTCAGCTGGCTATTCGTGACAGGGACGCATTATCTGCGCCCCGATTCGAACAGTTCCACCAGATTGCCGGATGGGTCCCGCAGCAATATCTGGCTGCCGCCCATGCCCTCGACGATTTCGTTCCTGAAAGCCTGGCCGGCAGTTTTCAGCTTGTAAACCACGCCTTCGAGATCCTCCACCTCGATCTGAATGCGGTTCCAGCCGCCGGGTTCGGGCACGCTGCCGTCGGGCATCGGCTGCGACGCCCCACCAGGGCCGCCAGCGGCATTGAGCAGAAGCCGCAGGTTGCCCCTGGAAAGCATGGCGAAGGACGGCGCCGGGTGCATGGCGACCGTGAAGCCGAGATGGTCGCGGTAGAAGGCGATCGCCCTGTCGACGTCATTGACGATATAGCGAACGTTGACCGTTTCCATGGTCTCCTCCGTGCCGAAGCTACCCACTCGCCGCAAGCAATAAGACACCCGCCAGGGCCGATCCGGCAAGCGTCGGCAGCATGCCGATTTTCAGCTTGAGGATGGCGATCATGGTAGCGCAGGACAGCAGCGCGGCACGCCAGTCGATCGAGGACAGCACCGGCATCTCCATTCCGAGCCCCGTCGCGCGCACGTCGCGGAAGATGACGTGCAAGGCGAACCACAGGGCCAGATTCATGATGACGCCGACGACCGCCGCGGTGATCGCGCCCAATGCCGCCGACAATGCCTTGTTGCCGCGCAGCGCCTCGATGTAGGGCGCGCCGAGGAATATCCAGAAGAAGCACGGCGTGAAGGTAACCCACAGCGTAAGCAGCGCTCCAAGCGATCCGGCAAACAACGGATATGGCGATCCGGAATGGCGCAAGCCTGCAAGGAAGCCGACGAACTGCAGGACCAGGATGAGCGGTCCTGGCGTGGTTTCGGCAAGGCCCAGGCCATCGACCATTTCGCCTGGCGCAAGCCAGCCAAGAGAACCGACGGCCGCTTGCGCGACATAGGCCAGAACGGCATAGGCGCCGCCGAAAGTGACGACCGCCATGAGGCTGAAGAAGCCGCCGATCTGCGTCCAGACGCTGTTTGCCGATGTGAACGCCCAGATCAGCACAACCGGTCCAAGCCAGATCGGCAGCCAGATCGCGATGGTGCGCGGCGCGTGCCATCGCGTCGGCCTGGTGTGGGCCAGTTCGCCGCGCTCGAACATCAGATCGACCGCGCCCGTGGCGTCGGGAGCTTCGTCCTTGCCATGCGCGGCGCCAGAAAACAGGGCCGGCGCGATGCCGTTTCCGACCCATCCCACCAGTCCTGCAAACAGGACGAGGAGCGGAAAGGGGACGTTGAGCACGTAGATGCCGACAAAGGCGCAAAGCGCGATCGCCGCCATAACCCGGTTCTTCAAGGCGCGCCGGCCGATGCGGATCACGGCCTCGACCACGATCGCCAGCACCGCCGCCTTCACCCCGAAAAACAGCGAGTCGACCAGCGGCGCATCGCCATAGAGCGCATAGAGGATGCTCAAGGTCAGCATGACGACCGCCCCGGGCACGACGAAGAGGATGCCGGCGACAAGACCGCCGATCGTCTTGTGCAGCAGCCAGCCGATGTAGATGGCGAGTTGCTGGGCCTCGGGGCCAGGCAGCAGCATGCAGTAGTTCAGCGCATGCAGGAAACGCTGCTCGCCGATCCAGCGCTTTTCCTCGACCAATTCCCTGTGCATGAGCGCGATCTGCCCAGCCGGTCCGCCGAAACTGAGCAACCCGATCTTCGCCCAGAGTTTCGTGGCCTCGCGGAAGCTCGGGACCGCAGGCGCCTCGATGAGGTCAGCACTTTCCTCGGAAAGGAGGGAGCTCATGACGCCTTCGCCCCGGCCGGCCAATTGTGCGTTTCGTCGGTGGCATCGCGGCACCAGCGGAAGAACGCGTCGTAAAGCAGCATGCCGGCATCCAATTGTTGCAGGTCATCGCGAAACATGCGCGACAAGCCAAGCGAGGCGGCGAGAAATCCCGCCGCCTGCGGAACCAGGTCGAGGCTGGCCGTGTCGGCTGCGCGCACGATCACGGCGAGGCGGTCGAGCGCTTCGGATTCGAGCCCGAACTCCTCGAGCATCGTGTCGAAGGTGCAGCGCTCGCCGCGATGGCTCCAGAACGCATTGTCGATGTCGAAAGGCACGGCCTGAAAACGATCGGCGACATCGGGCACTTCCGCGGCGTCGACGAACAGGAAGACCGCTTGAGGATCGACGAAACGGCGGATCAGCCAGGGGCAGGCAATGCGATCGACTTTGGGCCGGGCCCGCGTCACCCAGACGGTGCGGCCCTTGTCGTCACGAGGCGGCATCCTGTCGGCACGGACCAGAAGGCCGTGGGCGTCCCGCCAGGCTTCGAAGCCGCCTTCGAGCGATTCGGCGGCAATCCCTTCATGACGCAACCATGCGGCGACGCCTTGCGAGAGCTTTTTTCCCTGCTGGCAGACGACCGCCACGCGGCCACCGGCGAAGTCGGCTGCCCAAGTCTGGACGGTTTTGAAATCGCGCCGGTACGACGCCGGCAGCAAACGTGGATCGGCGTTGTAGTCGTCCTCGGTACGGATATCGAGGATTGCAGGCGCGCCCGGCAAACCGACCATACGGATCAGTTGCGGCACGGTGACAGCGGTTGTTGACGGCATGGCGTCCACCTCCTGAAAGAGAAGCCTGGACGCGAACGTTGGGCTGACGCCTCACGGGGTCGTCGCGATGAACCCCTTGCAGCGATGGTGGATTTGTTGGGCAGGCTTGTCAAGGACGCAATGTCCCCGGCCTGTGGCAGGCCGCGAAACGGAAAGACGACCGGCGGCCGATCAGGCCGCCGATCGGCGATCGCTATCCGTCAATTATCGCTTGAAACGATCGATGATTGTCCGGGGAATAATCAGTGATTGTCCCGGGGCACGCCCTTCGTATGAGCGACGTCCTGGTATTTCACCGCCGGTTTCAGCACCATGCCGCCCGAGAACTGGTCGACCATACCGCGCTGGATTTCCTGCCATGGTGTCTGGTGCTCGGGATAATGGTAGCCGCCATTGTTCTGCAGCTCGGCGCGGCGGCGGGTGATCTCGTCATCGGTGACGAGAATGTTGGCCGTGCCCTTTTTCAGGTCGATGCGAACGCGGTCGCCTGTCTTGAGCAACGCAAGCCCCCCGCCGATGGCGGCTTCCGGCGAGGCGTTGAGGATGGAGGGCGAGCCTGACGTGCCGGACTGGCGGCCGTCGCCGATGCAGGCCAGCGCGTGGATGCCCTTCTTGATGAGATAGGCCGGCGGCTGCATGTTGACGACCTCGGCGCCGCCGGGATAGCCGACCGGACCGGCGCCGCGCATGAACAGGATGGTGTGCTCGTCGATCCCTTGCGCCGGGTCGTCGATGCGGGCGTGGTAATCCTCCGGACCGTCGAAGACCATGGCATTGCCCTCGAAGGCCTCGGGGTCCTTCGGGTTGGAGAGATAGCGCTCGCGGAATTCGGGCGAGATGCCGCTGGTCTTCATGATTGCCGAATCGAACAGATTGCCCTTGAGATTGATGAAGCCGGCATTGGCCTTCAGCGGCTCGGCGACAGTGCGGATGACCTCGCGGTTCTCGTTGACGGCATCGCGGCAATTGTCGCCCATTGTCTTGCCGTTGGCGGTCAGAGCATCCGGATGCGGCAGCAGCCCGGCTTTCATGAGCTCCGCCACCACGGCCGGCACGCCGCCCGCGTGATGGTAGTCCTCGCCCAGATATTCGCCCGTCGGCTGGAGATTGACGATGAGCGGCACGTCGAGGCCGATCTTCTGCCAGTCGTCATTGTCGAGCGGCACGCCGAGATGGCGGGCGATGGCGTTGAGATGGATCGGCGCGTTGGTGGAGCCGCCGATCGCCGAATTGACGACGATGGCGTTCTCGAACGCCTTGCGCGTCATGATGTCGGAGGGCTTCAAATCCTCGTGCACCATATCGACGATGCGTTTTCCCGTCTCGTAGGCGATCTGGCCGCGCTCGCGATAAGGAGCCGGAATCGCGGCCGAACCCGGCAGCTGCATGCCGAGCGCCTCGGCCAGCGAGTTCATGGTGGTGGCGGTGCCCATGGTGTTGCAGTAGCCGGTGGACGGCGCCGAGGAGGCGACGATGTCCATGAACTCGTCGTAGCCGATCTCGCCGGCCGACAGGCGCTGGCGCGATTCCCAGACGATGGTGCCCGAACCGGTGCGCTTGCCCTTGTGCCAGCCGTTAAGCATCGGACCGACCGACAGCGCTATGGCCGGAATGTTGACGGTCGCCGCCGCCATCAACAGCGCCGGCGTCGTCTTGTCGCAGCCGATGGTGAGCACGACGCCGTCAAGCGGATAGCCATAGAGCACTTCTACCAGGCTGAGATAGGCAAGGTTGCGGTCGAGAGCTGCGGTCGGGCGCTTGCCGGTCTCCTGGATCGGGTGGCACGGGAATTCGAAAGGAATGCCGCCCATCGAGACGATGCCTTCGCGCACGCGTTTGGCGAGCTCGATGTGGTGGCGATTGCAAGGCGACAGGTCGGAACCGGTCTGGGCAATGCCGATCAGCGGCTTGCCCGACATCAGTTCGGCGCGCGTCAGCCCGTAATTCAGGTAGCGCTCCAGATAAAGTGCCGTCATGCCCGGATTGTCGGGGTTGTCGAACCACTCCTGCGAGCGAAACTTTTTCTTTCCTGTGGGGGCGCCAGCCATCATGGTCTCCGTATTTGTATGACAAATCGATATGACAACGCGCGGATGCAGGCAAGGGGCACGCGTGATCTGAATCCGGACTTTGGTGCGATAGACATCAATCGGGCCGCACGCTACCAACAATCCGACATTGGTCGTCCGGGAGGTTCTGATGGCTTTGGTGATCGAGGGCGAGGAGCGCATCGCCGCACCCCTCCAGAAAGTTTGGGAAGCGCTGAACGATCCGGCGGTGCTGAGAGAAAGCATCCCCGGCTGCCAGAGCCTCGAAATGAAGTCGCCGACCGAGATGGCGGCGACGGTGGTGCTGAAGATCGGCCCGATCAAGGCGACCTTCAACGGCGAGGTGACGCTGAGAAATCTCAATCCCCCGCATGCCTACACGATCCAGGGCGAAGGCAAGGGCGGCATCGCCGGCTTCGCCAAGGGCGGCGCCGACGTGACGCTGACCGAGGATGGGGCGGACGCGACGGTGCTCAAATACGCTGCCAAGGCCGAAGTCGGCGGCAAGATCGCCCAGCTCGGCAGTCGGCTGATCGAATCGACCTCGAAGAAATTGGCGGGACAGTTCTTTTCGAGCTTCGGCGAGAAGGTGGGGGCTGCTTAGGCTGGTCTATCCAGCGTTAGCGCCCCTGGACGACATTACTCGAAGACGATGCTCGGCACGGCGTCCGCGGCCGCGCCGCGCTCTTCGTTGACCCTGTCCCAGACCTTCGAAGCGATATCGCGATAGATCTTCGCTTCGGCACTGTCGGGCTTCGATGCCACCACCGGCGCACCTTCATCCGAGCTTTCGCGAATGCCCATCTCCAGCGGCACCTCGCCAAGGAAGGTGACGCCGAGGCGCTCGGCCTCACGGCGTGCGCCGCCATGGCCGAAGATGTCGTAGCGCTTGCCGGTGTCGGGGGCGAGGAAATAGCTCATGTTCTCGACGATGCCGAGCAGCGGCACGTCGACTTTCCTGAACATGTTGAGGCCCTTGCGAGCATCGATCAGGGCCAGATCCTGCGGCGTCGAGACGATGACCGCGCCGGCCAACGGCACCTGCTGGGCCATGGTGAGCTGGGCGTCACCGGTGCCAGGGGGCATATCGACGACGAGCACGTCGAGTGGCCCCCATTCGACTTCGCGCAGCATCTGCGTCAGCGCCGACATCACCATCGGCCCGCGCCAGATCATCGGCGTTTCCTCGTCGACGAGGAAGCCCATCGACATCACCTTGAGACCGTAATTCTGCATCGGTTTCAGGATCTTGCCGTCGACGGTCTGCGGCCGGCCGCGGATGTTGAGCAGCCTTGGCATGGACGGGCCATAGATGTCGGCATCGAGCACGCCCACTTTCAGCCCGTTGGCGGCGAGGCCGAGGGCCAGATTGACGGCTGTGGTCGACTTGCCGACACCGCCCTTGCCGGACGCAACCGCGATGATCGCCTCGATGCCGGGCACGCCGCGCTTGCCCTGGCTGTGCGAGGCAGGCGCATGGGGCGCCGGGCGCGGCGCGGCAACGGGCGGGGCGGGACGTGGCGCCGGGCGCGCCGCGACAGGCGCCTCCATGCCGCCGCCCTTCTTCTCCGCCGTCAAGGTGACGACGGCGCCGGCGACACCAGGAATAGCTTTCACGACACGCTCGGCCGCGGCGCGCAATGGCTCCATCTCCTGCGCCCTGGCGGCCGGAACGGTGATCGAGAAGAACACTTTCGAATCGGCGATGAAAATCTCGGAAACCATGCCGAGGTCGACGATGTTGCCGGTGAAATCGGGGCCATTGACCGTTTTCAGGCGCTCGATGACGGTTTCCTTGGTGACGGACATGGCTGTTGCTTCCCTGGCGTTCGGCTGCTGCTCACATAGTGCAGATCGCCGGCGGCTCCAAGCGCCAGGCCGCGACATCAGCCTGCCAGGCGAACCGCCAGATAGGTCAGTGCAGAAATCGCCGCCGTCGCCGGCAAGGTGACGACCCATGCGATGACGATGTTGCCGGCTATGCCCCAGCGCACCGCCGAGACACGGCGGGCGGCGCCGACGCCGATGATGGCGCCGGTGATGGTGTGCGTGGTCGAAACCGGAACACCGAGCCATGTCGCGGCGAAGAGGGTGATGGCGCCGCCGGTCTCGGCGCAGAATCCCTGCATCGGGTTGAGCCTGGTGATCTTCGAGCCCATCGTGTGGACGATGCGCCAACCGCCGAACAGCGTGCCCAGCGCCAATGCCGACTGGCAAGTCAGGACCACCCAGAGCGGCACGTAGAAATCCGTTCCGAGCATGCCTTGGGAATAGAGCAGCACGGCGATGATGCCCATGGTCTTTTGCGCATCGTTGCCGCCATGACCGAGCGAATAGAGGGAGGCGGAAAAGAACTGCATGACACGGAAGGTACTGTCGACGGCAAACGGCGTCTGGCGCACGAACAGCCAGGAAACCACCAGGATCAGGAGAAGCGCCAGGACAAAGCCCGTCGCCGGCGACAGGACGATGGCGGCGACCGTCTTGCCGAGCCCCGCCCAGACGATGGCACCCGTGCCGGCCTTTGCGACGCCTGCCCCCACCAATCCGCCGATCAACGCATGCGAACTGCTCGATGGGATGCCGGCGATCCAGGTGACGATGTTCCAGACGATGGCGCCGACCAGGGCGGCGAAGATCACCGCCGGGGTGACGATGCTTGCATCGATGATACCTTTGCCCACGGTTTCGGCGACATGGAGGCCAAAGAACATGAAGGCGATGAAATTGAAGAAGGCCGCCCAGAACACCGCGTAATGCGGTCTCAGCACCCGGGTCGAGACAATGGTGGCGATCGAGTTGGCGGCGTCGTGCAGGCCGTTGAGGAAATCGAAGAACAGCGCGACGGCGACAAGGCCGACCAGCAGGGGAAAGGCGATCGCGACTTCCATCGCCTAGACGTTCTCGATGACGATGCCGCTGATCTCGTTGGCGACGTCCTCGAAGCGGTCGACCACCTTCTCCAATTGGCCATAGATCTCCGAGCCGATCAGATAGGCCATCGCATCGCTGCGGCCGTGCCGCCTGAAGAGATCCTTCAGGCCCTGCTCATGCAGATCGTCGGCTCGGCCTTCGGCACGCATGACTTCCTCGGCGAGTTCGTTCAAGCGCGCACTGTTGGCGCCGACCTTGGCCAGCAGCGGGATCGCCTCCGCGACGAGCCTGGCGGCATCGACAATGACGGCGCCCATTTCCTGCATCAGCGGATCGAATTCCCTCTTCTCGAACAGCCGCACCGTCTTGACGGTCTTGTGCATCATGTCGATGGCGTCATCCATCGACTGGATCAGGTCCTTGATATCGCCGCGGTCGAAAGGCGTGATGAATGAGCGCCGCACGGCAAGCAGGACTTCGGCGGTGATATGGTCGGCCTCGTCCTCGAGATCGACGATCTTTTGGCACCAATGCTCGATGTCCTTGCCCAGGAGGAGCTGCTGCAGGGCCTCCGCGCCACCGACCACCGTGCGGGAATGCCGCTCGAACAGGTCGAAGAAGCGATCTTCGCGCGGCAACAGCTTGCGGAACCAGCCCAGCATGTTCGTCCCTCCCGGCGCACCAGTTCCATCCACATAGCGCCGCACGCGCCCATGGGGAACAGTAAGCCGGCTGAAAGATGTGGATGCAGCCAATTGCAGGCACCGCTCGCAATTGGCTGGCCGCCGGCAAAGCGGGGGTCGTCAAGCGACCGGAGCGACCTATTTCCAAGGAGACGCCGGGGACGACAAGCAGCGAAGGAGAAACGATCATGCTTGCAAACAGCAACGCGACGGCCAACCTCGCGGTGAAAGAGCTGGCGAAGGCAAAGGCTTTCTACGAGGGGACGCTCGGCCTGAAACAGGTGCATGACGAGGGTGGCGAACTGATCGTGTACAAAAGCGGCGACACCACGATCAATGTCTATCGCTCTCAGTTCGCCGGAACCAACAAGGCGACGGCGGTGACGTGGACGGTCGGCGATGAGATCGACACCGTCGTCAGCGGGCTGAAATCGAAAGGCGTTGCGTTCGAGCACTACGAGATGCCCGGCCTGACACTGGAAGGCGACATCCATGTCGGTCACGGCATGAAGGTCGCCTGGTTCAAGGATCCGGACGGCAACATCCTCAATCTCGTCGACCGATAGGTTTCTGCGATCAAGCATCGGCTTGGGGCGATCGACATCGCAGTGGCCGGCAGCCCTCTGGCGCGGTGCGGCGGCGGCGGTTAGCTTCAGATATGATCGACAAGCTGGAATTTTTCATCGCGCTGGCCAAGGAAGAGCATTTCGGGCGGGCTGCCGAAGTGTGCGGCGTCACCCAGCCCACCTTGTCGGCCGGCATCAAGCAACTTGAGGGTCAGCTGGGCGTGATGCTGGTCCTGCGCGGCTCGCGCTTCCAGGGCCTGACCCCGGAGGGCAAGCAGGTGCTGGTGTGGGCGCGCCGCATCGTCGGCGATACCAGAACCATGCGCGAGGAGATGCGGGCGGCGCGGCACGGCTTGTCGGGACGTATCCGCATCGCCGCCATTCCCACCGCGCTCGCCATGGTGGCGCGGCTGACGACGCCATTCCGCGAAAAACACCCCGGCGTCACCTTCTCGGTACTGTCCCGGACCTCGATCGAAGTGCTGTCGCTGCTCGGCAATTTCGATATAGACGCCGGCATCACCTATCTCGACAACGAACCGCTCGGACGAGTGACCAGCGTACCACTCTACGATGAGCGCTATCAGCTGATCACCGCCATCGGAAACCCCTATTCCGACCGCGACAAGGTGACATGGGCCGAGATCAGCCACCTGCCGCTCTGCCTGCTGACCCCGGACATGCAGAACCGCCGCATCATCGACCAGCACCTGGCCGAGGCCGGTGTCGAGGTCCGGCCGACGCTGGAATCCAATTCGATGATCGTGCTGTTCTCGCATATCCGCACGGGCAAATGGTCCTCGATCATGCCGCTCAACCTCACGGAAACGTTCGGCTTTTCCGAACCTATCAGGGCTATCCCGATCGTCGAGCCGGACGCCAGCCACACGGTCGGGCTGGTGGCCGCGTTGCGCGAACCGCATACGCCGCTGGTTTCGGCGCTGCTGGACGAGGCGATGGCGCTTGCAGACGATTTCCGCGCCCACCGGTAGGTTAGGGAATGCAGGCGCTGGAGCTCGATAGAAAATTTCTATCGAGCGACGGATCAGCTTTATTGATTTCAGGGGTTTCTCCTGATTTTGTAAAGACTTAGCGATAAAGCCACCGACCAGGGAGGGCGCTGCGTGACGATGCAGCCTGCAAGTACCGAGATCGCATCGCGCACGGCCGCGATCATCCAGGAGCTGAAATATCTCGAAGGTCCGCTGCTGCCGATCCTCCATAACATTCAGGAAGAGTTCGGCCATGTGCCGCAGGCAGCACTCCCGGTCATTGCCGACGGACTGAACCTTTCCAGAGCAGAGGTGCACGGCGTCGTCACCTTCTATCACGATTTCCGCGCCCGCCCGGCAGGCCGGCATGTGCTCAAGCTCTGCCAGGCCGAAGCTTGCCAGTCGATGGGTTCCGACGTGGTCGCCGCCAGGATCAAGCAATTGCTCGGCATTGATTTCCACGAGACGGCGAAAGACGGTTCGGTGACCCTGGAGCCGGTTTATTGCCTCGGGCTGTGCGCCTGCTCGCCCTCGGCGATGCTCGATGGCGAGGTGATCGGGCGGCTCGACAACGAGAAGATCGAAGAAATCGTCGCAAAGGTGCGCTCATGATCCCGCGCATCTACATTCCCGGCGACTCCGGCGCGCTGGCGCTCGGTGCCGAAAGGGTCGCCAAGGCAGTTCGCGCTGAACTCGCCGAGCGCGGCGTTGAGGCCAAGATCGTCCGCAACGGGTCGCGCGGCGCCTATTTCCTAGAGCCTATGGTCGAGGTCGCCACAGCAAACGGCCGCGTCGCCTACGGGCCGGTGAAGCCGTCCGACGTCAAGAGCCTGTTCGACAATGGCTTTCTCACCGGCGGCCATCACAAGCGCTGGCTGGGCGCGCCGGACAAGATCCCGTTCCTGGCCAAGCAGACCCGTCTGACCTTCGCGCGCTGCGGCATCAACGACCCGCTGTCACTCGACGCCTATAAGTCGCTTGGCGGGCTGAAGGGCCTGCAGAACGCGGTGGCCATGGCCCCGGCAGAGATCGTCAGCCAGGTTACGGAGTCCGGCCTGCGCGGCCGCGGCGGCGCCGGCTTCCCGACCGGCATCAAATGGAAGACCGTGCTCGATACGACATCCGAGCGCAAATACATCGTCTGCAACGCCGACGAGGGCGACAGCGCCACCTTCGCCGACCGCATGATCATGGAGGGCGATCCCTTCGTGCTGATCGAAGGCATGGCGATCGCCGGCATCGCCACCGGCGCGACCAAGGGCTTCGTCTACATCCGCTCGGAATATCCGCATGCGGTGGCGGTCATGAACAAGGCCGTCGAGGTCGCCCGCAAGGCCGGCGTGCTCGGCGTCAGCGTGCTCGGTTCGGCCACCGCCTTCGACATGGAGATCCGCGTCGGCGCGGGCGCCTATGTCTGCGGCGAGGAGACCTCGCTTCTGAACAGCCTGGAAGGCAAACGCGGCGTGGTGCGCGCCAAGCCGCCGCTGCCGGCAATCCAGGGCCTTTTCGGCAAGCCGACGGTGATCAACAACGTCATCTCGCTGGCTTCGGTGCCCGTCATCATGGACAAGGGCGCCGCCTACTACAAGAATTTCGGCATGGGCCGCTCGCGCGGCACGATCCCGATCCAGATCGCCGGCAACGTCAAGCGCGGTGGCCTGTTCGAGGCGGCTTTCGGCATGACGCTGGGCGAAATCATCGACGATATCGGCGGCGGCACGGCCACCGGCCGGCCGGTGAAGGCGGTGCAGGTCGGCGGTCCGCTCGGCGCCTATTTTCCGCGCGCGCTGTTCGACACACCGTTCGACTATGAGGAATTCGCCAAGCGCGATGGACTGATCGGCCATGCCGGCATCACCGTATTCGACGACACCGCCGACATGCTGAAGCAGGCGCGCTTCGCCATGGAGTTCTGCGCCATCGAAAGCTGCGGCAAGTGCACGCCCTGCCGCATCGGCTCGACGCGCGGGGTGGAGACCATCGACAGGCTCGCCGCCGGCATAGAGCCGGAGAAGAACCTCGCCCTGGTTACCGATCTCTGCAACACGATGAAGTTCGGATCGCTCTGCGCGCTGGGCGGCTTCACGGCCTACCCGGTGATGAGCTCGATCACGCATTTCCCCGAGGATTTCAAGCCCGCGCCGGCGCGCGTGGCTGCTGAATAGGAGCTGGCAGATGAACATCAAGGCCGACTTCCCGACGCTTATCGAAGAGATCGATTACGGAACTCCGCAATCGAAGGCTGAGAAGCGGATCACGCTGACCGTCGACGGCCGCAGCATCAGCGTGCCGGAAGGCACGTCGATCATGCGCGCCGCGATGGAAAGCGGGGTCGAGATCCCGAAGCTATGCGCCACGGACATGCTGGACTCGTTCGGTTCCTGCCGCGTTTGCCTGGTCGAGATCGAAGGGCGCGGCGGCACGCCGGCGTCCTGCACGACGCCTGTCGGCGAAGGCATGGTGGTGCGCACGCGGTCGGAACGGCTCGACGCCATTCGCCGCGGCGTCATGGAGCTCTATGTCTCCGACCATCCGGTGGGCTGGAACGAGAAGGCCGGCACCGGCGCCAGTGAGTTCGACGCGGTGGCGAAGTCGGTTGGCCTGACCGAGAACCGCTACGGCGTCGAAGGCCGCAATCACGTCAAGGAGGATGGCGTCGCGCCCGGCCACGGCTCGCTGGCCGTCGACTACGTCGCGCGTGACGAATCCAATCCGTATTTCACCTATGATCCGGCGCAATGCATCGTCTGTTCGCGTTGCGTGCGGGCCTGCGAAGAGGTGCAGGGCACCTTCGCGCTGACGATCGAGGGCCGCGGCTTCGAATCGCGCATGGTCGCCGGCATGCACGAGGATTTCATCGCTTCCGAATGCGTGTCCTGCGGCGCCTGCGTGCAGGCCTGCCCGACCGATGCGCTGCGCGAGAAGACAGTGCTCGCCAAGGGCCTGCCGGAACGCTCGGCCGTCACCACCTGCGCCTATTGCGGCGTCGGCTGCTCGTTCAAGGCCGAAGTGAAGGACGACGAGGTCATCCGCATGATGCCCTACAAGGAGGGCAAGGCCAATCACGGCCATTCCTGCGTGAAGGGCCGCTTCGCCTATGGCTATGCCACTCACAAGGACCGCATCCTGTCGCCGATGATCCGCGAGAAGGTCAGCGATCCCTGGCGCGAAGTGAGTTGGGAGGAGGCGATCGCCCACACGGCCAAGGAGTTCCGCCGCATCCAGTACCAGTACGGACGTACGGCGATCGGCGGCATCACCTCGTCGCGTTGCACCAATGAGGAGACCTATCTGGTCCAGAAGCTGGTGCGCCAGGGCTTCCGCAACAACAATGTCGATACCTGCGCGCGCGTCTGCCATTCGCCGACCGGCTACGGGCTCGGCCAGACCTACGGCACCTCGGCCGGCACGCAGGATTTCGATTCCGTCGAATTCACCGACGTCGCCGTCATCATCGGCGCCAATCCGGCTTCCGCACACCCGGTTTTCGCCTCGCGGCTGAAGAAGCGGCTGCGCCAGGGCGCCAAGCTGATCGTGCTCGACCCGCGCCGCACCGAGATGGTCAAGTCGGCGCATGTCGAAGCCGACTACCACCTGCCGCTGAAGCCCGGCACCAATGTCGCCGTGCTGACGGCGCTGGCACATGTCATCGTCACCGAAGGCCTGTTCGACGAGGCCTTCATCCGCGAGCGCTGTGACTGGACGGAATTCCAGGACTGGGCGTCCTTCGTCGCCCTGCCGGAGAACAGCCCCGAAACCGTCGGCAAGCTGTCCGGCGTCGATCCCGAACTGATCCGCGGTGCGGCACGTCTCTACGCCAAGGGCGGCAACGGGGCGATCTACTACGGCCTCGGCGTCACCGAGCACAGCCAGGGCTCGACCACGGTGATGGCGATTGCCAATCTCGCCATGGCCACCGGCAATATCGGTCGCCCGGGCGTCGGCGTGAACCCGCTGCGCGGCCAGAACAACGTGCAGGGCTCGTGCGACATGGGCTCCTTCCCGCACGAACTGCCAGGCTATCGCCATGTCTCGGGCGACGCGGTGCGCGACATCTATGAAAGCCTGTGGGGCGTGAAGCTGGACGACGAACCGGGGCTGCGCATCCCCAACATGCTGGATGCAGCCGTCGACGGCTCCTTCAAGGGCATCTACATCCAGGGCGAGGACATCCTGCAGTCCGACCCCGACACCAAGCATGTCGCCGCCGGCCTGGCCGCGATGGAATGCGTGGTCGTGCACGATCTCTTCCTCAACGAGACGGCGAACTACGCGCATGTGTTCCTGCCGGGCTCGACCTTCCTCGAGAAGGACGGCACCTTCACCAATGCCGAGCGCCGCATCAACATGGTGCGCAAGGTGCTGGAGCCGAAGGCGCGCTACGCCGACTGGGAAGCGACGCAGGAGCTTGCCCGCGCCATCGGGCTCGACTGGAACTATATGCATCCGTCCGAGATCATGGACGAGATCGCCAAGACGACGCCGAGCTTCGCCGGCGTCTCGTTCGAGTTGCTCGACCGCGTCGGGTCGGTGCAGTGGCCCTGCAATGAGAAGGCGCCACTCGGCACCCCCATCATGCATGTCGACGGCTTCGTGCGCGGCAAGGGCAAGTTCATCCGCACCGAATATGTGGCGACGGACGAGCGAACCGGGCCGCGCTTCCCGCTGCTTTTGACCACCGGCCGGATCCTGTCGCAGTACAATGTCGGCGCGCAAACGCGGCGCACCGACAATATCATGTGGCACTCCGAGGACCGGCTGGAGATCCATCCGCACGACGCCGAGAACCGTGGCCTGCGCGACGGCGACTGGGTGCGGCTGACCAGCCGCTCCGGCGAGACGACGCTGCGCGCGCAGATCACCGACAGGGTGTCACCGGGCGTGGTCTATACGACCTTCCACCATCCCGACACGCAGGCCAACGTCATCACCACGGACTTTTCGGACTGGGCGACCAACTGTCCGGAATATAAGGTGACGGCGGTGCAGGTCGGTGCCTCCAACGGACCATCGGAATGGCAACGCGACTATGACGAGCAAGCGCGCAACAGCCGCCGCATCGCCCCGCTGGAAGCGGCGGAGTAGACTTGGACGAGACATTCGACAATAAGAGCTTCAATCTTGATGGTTGATCGACCACCATTGCGTCGAGCTTCACTCGATACCCCTTCCCCGATCGACCGGGATGAGGAAAGGCTTGAGGGGTGCGTCTCGTGACCCGCAAACGCCCCGCCATCACCGAAATGTCCCGTCTCGCTCGCCGCGCCAGCGGCACGGCAGCGGCCCGCCGCATGGTGCCGGAAGAAACGCCGGTGGCGTTCTCCTTTGCCGGCACGGCGCACGCGGTGATGATGGCGAGCCCGGCCGATTTGAAGGATTTCGCGCTCGGTTTCTCGCTGACCGAAGGCATCATCGCTTCACCCGAAGAGATCGAGGCGATCGAGGTCGAGGATCTAGGCGCCGGCATCGACATCCAGATTCGACTGAAGGACCAGGCCAACACGCGCTTCGAGGCGCGGCGGCGCAGGCTCGCCGGACCGGTTGGCTGCGGGCTCTGCGGCATCGAATCCATCGAGGAAGCGATGCGCGCGGTCGATTCGGTTGGTGCGTCTAAACTTACGCTTGATGCCGGCGACATCGTCCGTTCCGTCAAGCTTCTCTCCAGGATGCAGCCGCTGCACAGCGAGACGGGCGCGGTGCACGCCGCCGGCTTCTATATCCCCGGCAAGGGCACCGTCATTGCGCGCGAGGATGTCGGCCGTCACAACGCACTGGACAAGCTGGCCGGTGCATTGGCCAAGGCCGGCATCGACGGCGCGACCGGCGCGGTAGTGGTGACGTCGCGCGTCTCCGTCGAGATGGTGCAGAAGACGGCGACGATCGGCTCGCCTTTCATCATTGCCGTCTCTGCGCCGACCGCGCTCGCCGTCCGCACCGCCGAACAAGCCGGCATGACGCTGGTGGCCTTGGTTCGGGGCGACGATTTCGACATTTTCACCCATCCGGACCGGGTGGTTCGCGGAGTTGCCAAACATGTCGCATGACGAAGACCACATCATGAGCACCAGCGAGAAGCTGGTGCGGATGGCCAACCAGATCGCGGTCTTTTTCCACTCCAGGCCGCGCGAAGAAGGCGTGGCCGGGGTGGCCGAGCATATCAACAAATTCTGGGAGCCGAGGATGCGGCGTCAGTTCTTCGAGATGCTGGACAGCGGCGGCGACGGCTTCGATGAACTCGTCGTGGCTGCCTCGACCAGGATCAAGCGGCCGGTCTCGCCCGCCGAGGCCGATCTGAAGCTCGGGCTCAAGCTTCCCCCAGGCGACGTAGCCGCCCAGCAAAAATAGCCATTGGTTCGCGTCCGCTTATATTTCCTTCCGCTAAAGTTTAAGCTGCCGCAGGCGACGCAGCTCTGCTATGGTCGACGATCCGAAATCGCCAGGCCGGGCGGAACAACTCGTGAGGCCGATCGAGACCCGATACGCCCGTAGCGGCGATGTGCGGATCGCCTATCAGGTGGTCGGCCAAGGCGCGTTCGATCTCGTCTTCGTGCCGGGCTTCATCTCCAACCTCGACCTGCATTGGGAGGATGAAGGCTATAGCAGGCTGCTGAAACGGCTTTCCGCCTTCTCAAGGCTGATCCTATTCGACAAGCGCGGCACCGGCCTGTCCGACCGCGTCGATGCCAACCATCTCCCCAGCCTCGAAACGCGCATGGACGACGTGCGTGCGGTGATGGACGCGGCCGGCAGCGGCCGCGCGGCCCTGCTCGGCGCCTCGGAAGGCGCTCCGATGGCCATGCTGTTCGCCGCCACCTATCCGGAGCGGACACGCGCCCTGGCGCTCTATGGCGGCTATGCCCATTTCCACCGATGGGTGATGCCGCCGGAACGGCTGGAGGCATTCATCGCGACGACGGAAACCGCCTGGGGCACAGGCGCCACCTTGCCGCATTTTGCGCCCGGCCGCGTCGAAGACAGTCACTTTGCCGCCTGGTGGTCGCGATTCGAGCGGCTGTCGGCAAGTCCAACGGCGGCGGCGGCGCTGGCGCGAATGAATGCCGGCATAGACGTGCGCGGCATACTCTCGGCGATCAGCGCGCCGACGCTGCTGATCCACCGCCGCAACGACGCGCGCGTCGATCCCGATGCCAGCCGCTTTCTCGCCCGGAAAATCCCGAACGCCCGGCTTGTCGAAATCCCCGGGCGCGACCACCCGGTGTGGACCGGTGATGTCGACCGGGTCGCCGACCTGATCGAGGAATTCCTGACCGGCGAGCCGGCCGTGGCCGACAGCGAGCGCGTGCTCGCCGCATTGCTGGTGACGCGTATCTACGATACGGCGCGCCTCGGCGACCGCATGTGGAGCGAGCGCAGCCAGCGATTCCAGGAGACCTGGCGATTGCTGGTGGGGCGCCATGGCGGACGTGTCGCAGGCACGCATGGCGAGCTGATGATCTCGCGCTTCGACGGTCCGGCGCGCGCCATACGCTGCGCGGCGGCATTGCGCGAAGCGGCGCAGGAGATCGGTGTGGCCAGTGCACAGGGCGTGCATGTCGGCGAGATCGAGATGCGCGGACCGCCGGTCGGCTTGACTGCACGCGTGACCATACAACTTGCGGCCCATGCCAGCCGCGGCGAGATCCTGGCGTCGCGGCTGGTTTCCGACCTGGCGACCGGCTCCGGCCTACACTTCATCGATGGCGGACGCATTGCGCTCGACGAGTTGGACGAGCCGTTGGCGTTTGTTCTTGCGACGTCCGAGCAGCATCTGGAACCCGCCTGCCGATCCAAGCCCAGGCCTGCCGAACCGGCCGCGCTGACGGCGCGCGAAAGCGAGGTGGTGAGCCTGATCGCCGACGGCAAAAGCAATGCCGCGATCGCCGCCGAGCTCAACCTCAGCGAGCATACGGTCAAGCGTCACGTCGCCAACATATTGCTCAAGCTCGACCTGCCGTCGCGGGCGGCGGCGGCCGCGTTTTCGGCACGCAACCCTGGCCCGCACGGGCCATAAAGGCCATGGCGCTTTCGGGCGAAGCGGCCGATGGCGTCGGGGATTATCAATTCTTCCCATGCAGGCCAGGCGATATCGCCGTGACGGTACTGCGAAGGGAGGATGAAATGGTGAAATCAAGTCGCAAGACCAGATTGCTCGTCATCGCGGCCGGCGTCGGCGCCTTGCTGGCCCTGGCTCCGGCGCGGGCCGAGGATGCCTCGGCGACGGCAGCATACAAGGACATAGAGGCCACGCTCGGCTCCGTACCGGACATGTTCAGGACTTTGCCTGACGTGGCGGTCGCCGGTGCCTGGGCCGAGATAAAGTCGATGCAGCTCAACCCCAAGACCGCACTCGACGGCAAGACCAAGGAACTCATGGGGCTTGCCGTCGCCTCGCAGATTCCTTGCCAGTACTGCGTCTACTTCCACACCGAGGCCGCCAAGCTCAACGGCGCGACCGACGAGGAGATCAAGGAAGCGGTGGCGATGGCCGCGATCGTTCGCCACTGGTCGACGATGCTCAACGGCAGCCAGGTCGACCTCACAGCCTTCAAGAAGCAGACCGACGACGTGTTCGCGGCCGTGAAGGCCAAGTCGCAGTGACACTATCGCTGCACGGCGATGACCGCCGGGCAGCACTTTGCTCATCAACCGCCCGATCGGGAAGACGGGCCCATGGAGGACGAAATGCTGACCAAGACACAGACCGTTGACGGCGCGGCAATCAAGAAAGCCATCGAAGGGCGCGACGGACAGATGCTGTCGAGCTTTTACGCCGACGATGCGGTGTTGCGGGTCGTCGACCGCAATAATCCGCCGAGCAAGCCGCGCGAGATCCGCGGCCGAGCGGCGATCAGCACATTCTGGGACGACATCTGCAGCCGGGCAATGACCCACAAGGTCGATACCACCATTGCCGATGGCGACAATCTCGCCTTCACGCAAGCCTGCGCCTACCCGGACGGGACCAAGGTGTTCTGTGCGGCGATGCTGGAACTCAAGGGCGGGCGGATTGCACGGCAGACGGTCGTGCAGGCCTGGGACGAGTAAGCGGCATCAGCCGCATCTTCGGAGGAGGAAAACATGTTCAGCGCCAGATGGCAGATCGACGCCAGGTTCGGACACAAGCAGACCGTGCTCGACCTCTTGCGGAAATGGGAATCCGAGATCGGTTCGCAGGTCGGCGTCGCCGACCTGAAGTTCCAGATCATGACGGGTTCGATCGGCGCGCGGGAGGCGACGGTCGAATCTCACCACCAGGTCGAAAGCCTGGCCCAGTTGGAAGAGTTCTTCGCCAGGATCGGCAAAATCGACGCGCATGCCAAATGGGGCAAGGAGATCGAGCCTTACGTCGTGTCGGGCACCAGCCTCTGGCAGATTTTCCGCATCGTCGAATAATGCATGTCGCCCAAAGGTGCCCATAGAACAACGATCTGAAGCGCGCCGCATCGGTCCCTTTCGACGCGACGCGCTTTCGCTACCATGACGGCTTCCGCCTGCCCGCTATGGCTCTCCCGGGCCATTTCCCCACTGGCCCTTTCGGGCGAAGCAGCGAGGAGCCGGATCGGTGCAATGTGCTCTCCTGCACCATCCTGCGCACCCGACGGATGGACGGCACAAGCAAAGCAACAAGATAAATCGTCGCGTCGAAACCATATGGCGCGGGCGCGATCAGGGAGGAAACCGATGACCGACGAAACCTATGCAAAACTGCGTGAAGGCTTGCGCGGAGAGCTGATCCTGCGCGGCGGAGCCGGCTATGAGGAGGCCCGCAAGGTCTACAACGGCATGATCGACAAGAGTCCGGCGCTGATTGCACGCTGCGTCGATGTCGCCGACGTGATCACCGCTGTAAGGTTCGCGCGCATAAACGACCTCCTCATCGCCGTGCGCAGCGGCGGCCACAACGGCGCGGGATTGGGGATTTGCGACAACGGTCTCGTCATCGACCTGTCGATGATGAAAGGCGTCCATGTCGACCCGAAAACCCGCACCGTGAGGGTCGCGCCCGGCTGCACTTCGGGCGACGTGGACCACGCCACCCATCCTTTCGCGCTCGCCGTTCCGTTCGGCATCGTTTCGACCACGGGCGTCGCCGGCCTTACCCTCGGTGGAGGAACCGGCTATCTCACGCGCAAATACGGCCTCACCATCGATAATCTGATCGAGGCCGATCTGGTGCTGGCCGATGGCAGCATGGCGAAGGCCAGCAAAAGCGAGAATCCCGACCTGTTCTGGGCGCTCCGGGGCGGCGGCGGCAATTTTGGCGTGGTAACCAGCTTCCTGTTCCAGGCTCATCCGGTGAACATGATCTTCGGCGGTCCGGTGTTCTGGGACGCCAGGCACGCGTCGGCGGTCATGCGTACCTATCGCGACTACCTGCCGGAAGCGCCGGAAGACCTCGGCGCTTTCGTCGGCCTCAAATCCGTCCCTTCGAGCGATCCTTTCCCGCGCGAGCATTGGGGCAAGCGCGCCTGTGCCATCATCTCGTGCTACAACGGCACGGAGGAGGACGGGCGCAAGGCCATGGCGCCGCTGCTGGACACCTTGCCGCCGCCAATGTTCAACTGGATGGGCGTAATGCCGTTCCCGGCGATGCAGTCGCTATTCGACCCGCTCCTTCCGAAAGGCCTGCAATGGTACTGGAAGGGCGATTTCGTCAAGTCGCTTCCCGACGAAGCGATCGCGACCCATATCGCACAGGCCGCCCAGGCGCCCAGCGAATTGTCGCTCATGCATCTATACCCGATTGACGGCGCCGTCCGCCGCGTCGGCAAGGACGAGACCGCCTGGAACGCGCGTGACGCAAGCTGGTCGATGGTCATCGCCGCCATCGACCCCGATCCGGGCAAAGCCGCCGACCTGACCGCGTGGGCACGGAATTACTGGGCGAGCGTCCATCCCCATAATGGCGAGGGCGGCTACGTGAACTTCATGATGGACGATGAAGGAGACGCGCGCTTGCAGGCGAGCTATGGCGGGAATTACGAGCGGCTGAGCCAGGTTAAGCGAACCTACGACCCATCCAATGTCTTCCGGGTCAACCTGAACATCAAGCCCGCGACGTCGGCGATGCCGGGCCGGACGGCCGCGTAGTGCCGGGGTCTCGCCGCTGATGCCGTTCGGCGGCCGTGCCTGTCAAATGCAGCGCAATCGCGAAGTGGAATGGCGCTGACGACCCTCTCAAGCGGGGTCGCCGGCGCCGGCCACAGCCATATAAGATCTGCCTTTGCCGGAAGGAGACAGATTACCCGTGCGCCACCATCACATGGCGCACGGCGGTATAATCCTCCAGCGCGTAGAGCGACATGTCCTTGCCGTAACCGGACTGCTTCAGCCCGCCATGCGGCATCTCGTTGGTCAGCATGAAGTGGGTGTTGATCCAGGTGCAGCCATATTGCAGGCGAGCGGCCGTCGCCATGGCGCGCGAGACGTCCCTGGTCCATACCGATGACGCCAAGCCATAATCGCTGTCGTTGGCCCAGTTCACCGCCTCGTCGACTTCCGTGAAACGGGTGACCGAGACCACCGGGCCGAAGACTTCGCGGCGCACGATCTCGTCCTCCTGCAAGGCGCCGGCGACGACGGTCGGCTGGTAGTAGAAGCCGGTGCCCTCGCCCGGCTTGCCGCCGGTGGTGATCTCGATGTGCTTCAATTCCGAGGCGCGCTCGACGAAGCTCGAGACACGATCGCGTTGGCGGCGCGAGATCAGCGGGCCGATCTCGTTCTCGGCATCGTCCGGCAGATTGTACTTGATGGTCGACACGGCCGAGGAGAGATCGGCGACGAGCTTGTCGTAGACCTTCTTGCCGGCATAGATGCGGCAGGCGGCGGTGCAGTCCTGGCCGGCATTGTAGTAGCCGAAGGCGCGCAGGCCGTTGACCACGGCGCCGAGGTCGGCATCATCGAAGACGATGACCGGGGCCTTGCCGCCGAGTTCCAGATGCGTGCGCTTGACCGACTTGGCGGCCGCCTGCAGCACCTTCTTGCCGGTGGCGACATCGCCGGTGATCGAGATCATGTTGACCTTGGGATGGTTGATCAGCGTATTGCCGACGCTCTCGCCGCGTCCGAGCACGACATTGACGACCCCTTCGGGCAGGATTTCGGCCAGGATCTTCGCCAGTTTCAGCGCCGTCAGCGGCGTCTGTTCCGACGGTTTGAAGACGACCGTATTGCCGCCGCCGATCGCCGGCGCCAGCTTCCAGGCCATCATCATCAACGGGTAATTCCACGGCGCGATGGAAGCGACGATGCCGATCGGATCGCGCCGGACCATCGAGGTGTGGCCCGGCAGGTATTCGCCGGCTACCTGGCCTGGCATGGAGCGGACGGCGCCGGCGAAGAAACGGTAGCAGTCGACGATCGCCGGGATTTCATCATTGAGCACGGCATTGATCGGCTTGCCGCAGTTCAGCGCCTCGAGCGCCGCGAATTCCCTGGCTTCGGCCTCTATGCGGTCGGCGATCTTAAGGAGATAGCCCGAGCGCTGCGCGGGCGTGGTTCGCGACCAAGCCGCGAACGCTTTCCCGGCAGCCGTCACCGCCGCCTCGATCTGCGCCGGGCTCGCCTCGGGGAGATTGAGAATGGTCGCCCCGGTCTTCGGATTGAGGACCGGCTCCTCGGTCTCGGTGCCTTTCTCGAACTTCGAGCCGATCAACATCTGGGTGTCCATTGGATTCTCCATTGGCAATAGTGAGTAGTGAATGATGAATAGTGAGTAGTGAGTAGTGAGTAGTGAATAGTGAGTAGGTTTCTGCCGCGTATTCACTATCCAAAACTACTATTCACCATCCTCCCATTCACTACTCACTACTCACTACTCACTGCTCACTATTTCATTTCCCGCTGCCGGCGATCTGGTCGCCGTCGCGGGTCAGGTAGTAGGCGGCGAGGATCGGCAGCAGCGTCACCAGCACCACCACCATCGCCACGACATTGGTGACCGGGCGCTGGCGCGGGCGGATCAGTTCTTCAAGCATCCAGATCGGCAGCGTCTGCTGCTGGCCGGCGGTGAAGGTGGTGACGATGACCTCGTCGAACGACAGCGCGAAGGCCAGCATGCCGCCGGCAAGCAGCGCCGTGGCGATGTTGGGCAACACGATATGCCGGAAGGTCTGGAAACCATCCGCGCCGAGATCCATCGAGGCCTCGATCATCGAGCCCGAGGTGCGGCGGAAGCGGGCAACGGCATTGTTGTAGACGACAACCACGCAGAAGGTGGCGTGGCCGAGCACGATCGTCCAGAACGAGAACGGAATGTCGGCCAGCGCGAAAGCCGAACGCAGCGCAATGCCGGTGATGATGCCGGGCAGCGCGATCGGCAGGATGACCAGCAGCGAAATGGTTTCACGGCCGAAGAATTTCGTCCGTGACACCGCGGCGGCGCACAGCGTGCCGAGAACCAGCGCGATGGCCGTTGAGATGGCGGCGACGCGCACCGAGAGCGACAGCGCTTGCCACACGTCCGGCCGGTTCCAGGTGACGGCGAACCACTGCGTGGTGAGCCCCGGCGGCGGCCAGACGAAGCTCTTCTCTTCGGTCGTGAAGGCATAGACGAAGATCAGCAGGATCGGTAGATGCAGGAACAGCAACCCGCAGGCCGCAGCGATCTTCAGGCCAAGCGGAGCCGATTGGGCACGGTCAGAGCGCATCGAAGGCCCCCATGCGCTTGGCGCCCCAGAGATAGAAGCCCATGATGACGATCGGCACCACCGTGAAGGCGGCGGCGAGCGGGATGTTGCCGGCCGTGCCTTGCTGCGAATAGACGGCCTGGCCGATGAACAGGCGCGACGTGCCGATGATCTGCGGGATGATGTAGTCGCCCAATGTCAGCGAAAAGGTGAAGATCGAGCCGGCGACGATGCCGGGCAGCGCCAGCGGGAACAGCACATTGCGAAAAGTCTGGCCGGGCGACGCGCCAAGGTCGGAAGAGGCTTCGACCAGATTGCCGGGCACGCGCTCGAGGGCTGCCTGCACCGGCAGGATCATGAAGGGCAGCCAGACATAGACGAAGACGATGAAGGTGCCGGTGAACGACACCGACAGCGAGTTGCCGCCGACGACCGGCAGCGACAGCCACGCATCGAGCAACCCCAACAGCTTCAGCTTGGCGAGCAGCCAGGTGAGAATGCCTTCCTTGGCCAGGATCAATTTCCAGGCGTAGATCTTGACCAGGTAGCTCGACCACAGCGGCAGCATGACGCCGAGATAGAACAGCGCTTTCCAGCGGCCGCGCGCATAGCGCGCCGCGTAATAGGCAATGGGGAAAGCGACGACAGCCGAGGCCAGCGTCACCAGGGCCGCCATCGTCACCGTGCGCAGAATGATGTCCAGATTGGCGGCCTGCAACAGGTCGCCATAGGTCTTCAACGTGAACTCACGGTTGATAAGCCCGGAGAACTCGTCGATCGAGAAAAAGCTCTGCGCCAAAAGAGCGAACAACGAGCCGATATAGACGATGCCGAGCCACAGGACCGGCGGCAGCAGCATAAGCAGAAGGAGCAGTTGCGGCCTGCGCCAGAAGAGGTCGGAGAGCGCGCCGCGTATGCCGCCGCTGCCGGGCAGGATGGCAGGGGCTGGGCTGGGGTTGAGCGCGGCAATGGTCATGGGGCCGCCGTGTGCTGAAGAGAATTATATGAGAGGCCGCGTTCTGCGTCGCCCCCCTCTGTCCTGCCGGACATCTCCCCCTCACGGGGGGAGATTGGCAATTTCTCAGCCTCGCCAATTCTGCGACGTTGGAAATTGGCGAAACCCGAAAGGGCAGCCAATCTCCCCCCTTGCGGGGGAGATGTCCGGCAGGACAGAGGGGGGTGCTTCGCGCAAGCCTTCATCACACCGCCTCGTCCATCAAATGCAGGCTCTCCCGGTTGAAGGTGAGCACCACCGCCTCGCCTTCCCTGGGCAAGGCCGTGCCGGCAGGCACGATGGCGTGCAATTTCAGACCGTCGGCATCGAGCGCCAGCCTGGTGGTCGCCCCGAGATAGTTAGTTGAGACGAGGCGCGCGGCGACGCCCTCGCCTTTCGCGGCGCGGCCGACGCGGATGGATTCGGGTCGCAGGCTGCCCCAGCGGCGCTGGCCGCAATAGCGCTGGACGAAATCCGGCGGCAGCACGTTGGAGGAACCGACGAAATCGGCGACGAAGCGAGTGCTCGGCCGCTGGTAGATATCTTCCGGCGTGCCGATCTGCATGATCCTGCCGTCGTTGAAGACGGCGACGCGATCGGCCATCGACAGCGCCTCGCCCTGATCGTGGGTGACGAAGACGAACGTTATGCCGAGCGCCTTTTGCAGCGACTTCAGCTCTTCCTGCATGTTCTCGCGCAATTTGAGGTCGAGCGCGCCGAGCGGCTCGTCGAGCAGCAGCACCTTGGGCTGGTTGACCAGTGCGCGGGCCAGCGCGACGCGCTGGCGCTGACCGCCGGAAAGCTGGCCAGGGCGGCGGGCGCCGTAGCCGGGCAGCCTGACCAGCGACAGCGCCTCTTCCGCTGCCTTGTGCCGCCCGGCCTTGCCGACGCCCTTGACCATCAAACCATAGGCGACATTGTCGAGCACATCGAGATGCGGGAACAGCGCATAGTCCTGGAAGACGGTGTTGACGTTGCGGCGATAAGGCGGAACGCCCTCGGCGCGCTCGCCGAAGATCGAAATCGAACCCGCCGTCGGCTGCTCGAAGCCGGCAATGAGGCGCAGGCAGGTCGTCTTGCCGGAACCGGACGGCCCGAGCATGGCGAAGAACTCGCCAGGCACGATTTCGAGGTCGACCGTGTCGACGGCGCGCACGCTGCCGAAATGGCGCGAGACTTTTTGAAAGGAAACGGCTGAGGTCATGGGGTGTCAGTCTCTTGCCGATTGGGTTCTCTTCGGTCGCCCGCAATCGTGGCTGGACGGCGAACGCGCGCCACTTACCTCCTCTCGATGCGGGAGGTCGCGGCGAAGTCGCGGGTGGGGGTGCTCTGGCACAGACCGCCGCGACGCCCCGCCCCGACGCTGCGCGTCGACCCTCCCCACAAGGGGAGGGTGAAGAAAATCATCGCCCGCCGATGACGCCGATATAGTCCGACACCCAGCGGTAATAGGGCACGCACTGGTCGTTCTGGGTGGCGCATTTGGTCACCGGCGTCTTCCAGAACTTGATCTTGTCGAAGTTTTCGTAGCCGTTGGTCTTGCAGCCTTCGTCGGTCAGGAGCTCGTTGCCCTTGCAGGCGGCGGGGACGACCGGCAGCGAGCCGAACCAGGCCGAGACGTCGCCCTGCACCTTGGGCGAAAGCGAGTGTTCGAGCCACATATAGGCGCAGTTCGGATGTGCCGCGTCGGCCTCCATCATAGTGGTGTCGGCCCAGCCGGTGACGCCTTCCTCCGGCACGGTCGAGGCGATGGGCTTCTTGGCCGCGATCAGCGTGTTGACCTGGTATGGCCACGAGCCGGAGGCAACCACGCCTTCGTTCTGGAAATCGTCGACCTGGATGGCGGCGTCGTGCCAGTAGCGGCCGACCAGCGTGCGCTGGACGCGCAGCAACTCAAGCGCGGCCTTGTACTGGTCCTCGTTCAACTCATAGGGGTCCTTGATGCCGAGCTCCGGCTTGTGGAACATCAGGTAGTTGGCGGCATCGGCAATGTGGATCGGGCCGTCATAGGCCTGGACGCGGCCCTTGTTGGACTTGCCGTCCGGCAGCTTCATCTCCTCGAAGACGATGTTCCAGCTCTTGGGCGCTTCCTTGAAGACATCGGTATTGTACATCAGCACGTTCGGCCCCCACTGGTAGGGAACGCCGTAATGCACCTTGTCGACGGTGAACCAGGGGGCGTCCTTGATGCGGTCGTCGACCGTCTTCCAACTCGGGATGAGATCGGTATTGATCGGCTGCACGCGCTTGCCGGCAACGAGGCGCAGCGATGCATCGCCCGAAGCGGTGACGAGGTCGAAGCCGCCCTCGTTCATCAGCGAGACCATCTCGTCCGACGTGTTGGCGGTCTTGACGTTGACCTTGCAGCCGCTTTCCTTCTCGAAGGCGGTGACCCAGTCATAGCCCTTGTCGGTTTCGCCACGCTCGATATAGCCCGGCCAGGCGACGATATCGACCTCGCCTTCACCCTTGCCGAGTTCCGTGACCTGAGCGATGGCCTGGCCGGAGAAGGTCAGCGCGACCGTCAATGCAGTGCATGACTTCAGGAATGAATTCATCATCGATCTCCCATTGATAGGCCCGCGCTTCGGCGGCGGCTTTGTTCCCTGAAGCGAAGTTGCTGTGAAAATCCCGGTTTCGCAAATTCATTTATCAGAAGGGGGATATCGGTTTTTCCGATAGATTAGCGGCCGTTCTTGTCGGGGCGCTGGCGAACCATGCGCTGCGACTGCGCCAGACCGATGAAATCGCGCGCAGCCTGCGGCAGGCCGGAGCCGCGGCGCCAGACCATCCCGACCTGGACGACGGGTAGGGCACCGGAGACGTCGCGCGACTCGATGCGGTCGCCTTCCAGCGACCACGGCCGGTAGACGAGGTCGGGCAGCAGCGCCACGCCCGCGCCGGTGGCGACGAGGCTGCGCACCGCTTCGACCGAACGGGTGCGGAAGGCGACATGCGGCTTGGCGCCGATTGCCGTCAGCAACTTGCCGGTGTTCTCCTCGATCTCGTCGACGGTCAGCATGATCAGCGGCTCCGAAGCGATGTCGCCGATGCCGATGATGTCGGCGCCGGCGAGCGGATGCCCGAGCGGCAGCCACAGGCGGTAAGCCGAGACTTCAAGGATTTCCGATTGCAGCGCGGTTCGGTCGCGCAGATTGGACGTGACCATCACGGCGATGTCCAGCTTGCCGCCGATCAGCAGATGCTCGAGATAGTCGCCATTGTCCTCGATTGCCGAGACCTCGACGCCGGGATAGGCACGACGGTAGCGGGAAAGCAGGTCCGACAGCACATAGCCGGCGACCAGCGAGGTGACGCCGAGCTGCAGCCGGCCGCCCGCTGTCGCCTGCTCGCCGAGGAAGGCGCGGCGCGCATCGGACACATCGGCCAGGATCTTGGTGGCATGACGCAGGAACTGGTGGCCCTTGTGGGTGATGTTGAGGCCGCGCGGATGGCGGTCGAACAATTCGACGCCGAGATCGCCTTCGAGCTCCTTGATCGCTTCGGTGACCGAGGATTGCGAAATGGAGAGGTTCTGCGCGGCACCCGACACCGTGCCCTGCTCGGCGACGGCGATGAAGAACTGCAACTGGCGGATGGTGAAAGCCATGGCCGGACTAAACACGGCGGGGACGACACTGGGAAGTGGAAACGGATCGGCAACTTGACGGCCCCCAGAATTGTAACTAAATAAGTTACATGAAACGCAACAGCCGGCTGTCTTCCACCTTGCACATTCTGGTCCACATGGCCGAGAAGCCCGAGCGGGCGCTGACCTCGGAGCAGCTTGCCACCTTCATCCATACCAATCCGGTCGTGGTGCGCCGCAACATCGCCGGGTTGCGGGATGCCGGCATCGTCACCTCTTCACGCGGACATGGCGGCGGCTGGCTGCTCGGGCGCCCGCCCGACGAGATCTCGCTGGCCGAAATCAGCGCCGCGCTTGGCGAGACGCTGCTGCCGTTCGGCACCGAGCCGGAGAGCCCCGGCTGCCTTGTCGAGCAGGCCGTGATCGCCGTCCTCGACGATTTTCGGATCGCGGCGGAGAAGCTGCTGGCGGAGAAGCTCAGCCGTATCACGCTGGCCGACCTGACCGCCGACTTCCGCCGCCGTTACGACCTCATCGGAGTCTCCAGCCATGCAGTATGATCTTGCCGTCGTCGGCGGCAGCTTTGCCGGCTTGTCCGCCGCCATCCAGGCGGCCCGGGCCCGGCGCAACGTCCTGGTGATCGACGCCGGCCAGCCCCGAAATCGGTTCGCCGCGCATTCGCACGGCTTCCTCGGCCAGGACGGGCGCACGCCAGGCGCCATCCTGGAGGAGGCAAGACGGCAGTTGCTAGCCTATCCGACGGCTCGCCTTGTCAACGGACGTGCGGACAAGGCGGTCGCCAATAGCAGCAGCGACTTCGAAATCAGCACAGAGGGCGGCGAGACCTTTGGCGCCGCGCGGCTGGTTCTGGCCACCGGCGTGCGCGACATCCTGCCGGAAGTTCCCGGGCTTGCCGAGCAGTGGGGCAAGACCGTGCTGCACTGCCCCTATTGCCACGGCTACGAGGTTTCCGGCGGGCCGCTTGGCGTGCTGGCGACCGGGCCCATGTCCCTGCATCAGGCGCAGTTGATCGCCGACTGGGGCGACGTCACGCTGTTCGGCAATCGCCTGATCGAGCCCGATGCCGAACAGATGTCTGCCCTGGAAGGCAAGAATGTGAGGTTCGAACCCGCTGCGGTCGCCGAACTGCGGGAGGATGGCACGGGCGGCTTGACGGTGATCCTCGACGGCGGCCGAAAGGCCGGGGTTCGCGCGATATTCACCGCCCCGCGCAATAGCATGGCGAGCCCGATGGCCGAACAGCTCGGTTGCGGCTTCACGGACGGTCCACTCGGCCCGGTGATATCAATCGATGACAGGCAGCAGACGACGGTCCCCGGCGTCTTCGCCGCCGGGGACGCATCACGCGCGATGCACAACATCGCCTTCGCCGTATCGGGCGGCGCCTTCGCCGGCATATGCGCCCACCAGTCACTGGTATTCGGTTAGCTCAGGCTGCGTTGCCCGCGACGCTGAGCCGCGCGCCGGCCTGCGCCAGGCCAGCAGCGATGTCGCGCGGCGGCGGCCGGTCGGTGGCGAGCTCGGAAAAGCCATCGAAGCCGCAGACCTGGACCAAGCCCTGGCGCCCGAACTTGGAATGATCGGTGACGACGAGCGAACGCTGGCCGCGCGACAGCACCATGCGGGCGAACTCGGCCTCGTCGAGATCGTAGTCCATGACACCCGTCACCGCATCGACGGCACCCGTCGAGATCACCGCATGGCTGACCGAGAAGCGGCTGACGAAGTCGATGGCCGAGGCGCCGAAGGCTGCGCCGGAATCGCTGCGCAGCTCACCGCCGGCCATGTAGACCTTGTTGCCGTTGACGGTGGCCAGCGTGCGGGCGATGTCGGATGAGTTGGTGACGACCGTCAGCCGCCGATGGCCGAGCAGTTCACGCGCCAGGAACGAGGTGGTCGTTCCCGTGTCGAGCATGATCGATTCGCCGTCGCGGATGGTGGCGGCGACCATGCGGGCGATGAGGCGCTTGGCCTCGGCGTTCTCTCGCATGCGCCGTTCGAACGGCGCTTCGCCGATCGTCGACGGCAGGCCGACGGCGCCATGCATCTTCAGGAGCGAGCCGTCGCTGGTGAGGGGCTTGACGTCGCGGCGCACGGTCTCCAGCGAAACGCCCAGCCGGTCGGCCAGGCTGGCGATGGTGACGGTGCCTTCCTCCTGCAGAAACCGCAGGATTTCGCCGTGCCGCTTGGAATGGCTCATCGGGTCATTTCCAGTCGCGCCATGATGCAGTGACCGCTTCTATGGCAAATCTGCCGCATATTACAAGGAATCTCGAAAGAATACGGGCAGGAAAGCAGAAAAAGCCACAGAATCTCGTTGACAACGTGGCTTACCCGGCGTGACACTGATGCCGTGTCAGGCTCGCACTGCCACGGAAAAGCGATAGCGGAGCCTGATCCGAATTTGTGTGCCCCAAGGTCTGGAAACTGCCTGACGCGAGGGCGACTGGAAGAATTTTCTCATCCGCGGGGGCGGATGCCGGCCTCGAAGAGCCCGGCACGTGGGGCTCGTCGGTGCGGCGCGGGATACCGATCCCGAATGCCGCGCCGGCGAGGTCTTTGCCAGAACGAGCGTCCGGACAAACGGCGGGTCGCCACGGCGGCGCCGCCCCGTCGGCGCCTTGCCGTACGAAGGGCGAATTCATGACGGCCGAGGACCGCATCCGCGCCCTGCCTTGCTGGACAGGCAGCGTCGAGATCGAGCCGCTGCCCGGCGGGCTGAGCAATGCCAATTATCGGGTTAAGGACGCCGCCGGGAGGCATGTCGTGCGTTTCGGCAGGGACTATCCCTTCCACCACGTCTTTCGCGAGCGTGAGGTGATGACCGCACGCGCCGCGCATGCCGCCGGTTTCGCGCCGGCGGTCCGCCATGCCGAACCCGGCATTCTCGTGACGGAGTATCTCGGCGCCAAGACCTGTCTGGCTGAGGACGTGCGCGCCAATCTCGGCCGTGTCGCCGCCCTGATGCGCGGCTTCCACCGCGAGATGCCCAACCACGTCTCCGGTGCCGGCTTCATGTTCTGGGTGTTCCACGTCATCCGCGACTATGCGCGCACGCTGGAGGACGCCGGCAGCCGCAAGGCGAGCGACCTGCCGCGTCTGCTGATGCTGGCCGACGAGCTCGAACGCGCCCAGAAACTGCTGCCGATCGTGTTCGGCCACAATGATCTTTTGCCGGCGAATATTCTCGACGACGGCAGCAGGCTATGGCTGATCGACTTCGAATATGCCGGCTTCAATACCGCGATGTTCGACCTTGCCGGCGTCGCCTCGAACGCGGGCATGAGCGACGAGGAATCCTTCGCCTTCCTGACCGCTTATTTCATGAAGGAGCCGGACGAGGCGATCCGCCGCTCGCATGCAGCCATGCAATGCGCCTCGCTGCTGCGCGAGGCGATGTGGAGCATGGTTTCGGAACTCTACCTCGACGTGCCCGGCATCGACTACGTCGCCTACACGGAAGAGAACCTGACGCGGCTCGATGCCGCGCTGGAAAACTACCGGACAAAATACGGGACCTGAATTCATGACCTTGCCAACCCAGGCAGCGATCGTCGTCATCGGCGGCGGCATTATCGGCTGCTCGACGGCCTACCATCTGGCCCGCGACCACAAGGCAGATGTGGTGCTGCTCGAACAGGGCAAGCTGACTTCGGGCTCGACCTGGCACGCCGCCGGCCTGGTCGGGCAGCTGCGCTCGTCGGCCTCGATCACCCGCGTGCTCAAATATTCGGTCAACCTCTACAAGGGGCTGGAGGCCGAGACCGGCCTCGCCACCGGCTGGAAGATGAGCGGGTGCCTGCGCCTTGCCACCAATGCCGACCGCTGGACCGAGTACGAGAGGCTGGCGACGACAGCGAAGAGCTTTGGCATGGACATGCAGTTGCTGTCGCCGGCGGAGGTCAAGAACATGTGGCCGCTGATGGAAACCGGCGATCTCGTCGGCGCTTCCTGGCTGCCGACCGACGGTCAGGCGAGCCCATCCGACGTCACCCAGTCGCTGGCCAAGGGCGCGCGCATGCATGGCGCAAGGCTTTACGAGGAAGTGCGCGTCACCGGCTTCGAGATCAAAGGCGGCCGCATCATTGCGGTGAAGACCAACATGGGCGACATCGCCTGCGACAAGGTGGTGAACTGCGCAGGACAATGGGCACGGCAGGTTGGCGCCATGGCCGGCATCAACGTGCCGCTGCAGCCGGTGAAGCACCAGTTTATCGTCACCGAGAAGATCGACGGGCTGGCGACCGATGTCCCGACCATCCGCGACCCGGACCGGCGCACCTATTTCAAGGAAGAGGTCGGCGGGCTGGTGATGGGCGGCTATGAGCCAAACCCGCAGGCCTGGACGCCTGATCTCCCCGGAGGCGACGTGCCCAATGACTGGGAGTTTCGGCTGTTCGACGACGACTATGATCATTTCGAACAACATATGAGCCAGGCGATCGCGCGCGTGCCGGCGCTGGAAACCGTCGGCGTCAAGCAGATGATCAACGGGGCCGAGAGTTTCACGCCGGACGGCAATTTCATCCTCGGCGTGGCGCCCGAATGCGCCAACATGTTCGTCGGCGCCGGCTTCAACGCCTTCGGCATCGCTTCGGGCGGCGGCGCCGGCTGGGTGCTGGCGCAATGGGTGGTCGATGGCGAGGCGCCGTTCGATCTGTGGGTCGTCGACATCAGGCGCTTTTCCAGCCTGCACCGCGACCGGCATTGGGTCCGCGAGCGCACGCTGGAAGCCTATGGCAAGCACTACACGATCGGCTTTCCACATGAGGAGTATCTCTCCGGCAGGCCGCGCATCGTTTCGCCGCTGTACAATAGGCTGAAACAGCATCGCGCCGTGTTCGGTTCGAAGCTCGGCTGGGAGCGGCCGAACTGGTTCGCCCCCGAAGGCGTCGAGCCGCGTGACGTCTATTCCATGGGCCGGCAGAATTGGTTTTCAGCCGTCGGCGACGAACATCGCCATGTGCGCGAGAAGGTCGGCATCTTCGACCAGTCGTCCTTCGCCAAATACGAGCTGACCGGGCCCGACGCGCCGAAGGCGCTGGACTGGATTTGCGCCAATGACGTCAACAAGCCGGCCGGCCGGCTGACCTATACGCAGCTTCTCAACACGCGCGGCGGCATAGAGGCCGATCTCACCGTGTCGCGGTTCGGCGAGGACAGGTTCTATATCGTTACCGGCACGGGCTTCCGCACCCATGACCTGTCCTGGATCAGCGACCATGTCGAAAAGGAGCTCGACATCACGCTCACCGACGTCACCGAGGATTTCGGCACGCTGTCGCTGATGGGACCGCGCGCCCGCGAAGTGCTGGCCGGCGTGACCGATGCCGACGTTTCCAACAGCGGTTTCCCATTCGGCCATGCCCGCGAGATTGTCGTTGCCGGCCACACCGTGCGGGCGTTGCGCGTCACCTATGTCGGGGAACTCGGCTGGGAGCTGCACGTGCCGATCTCCGCAACCGGCGAGATCTTCGACGCGTTGATGTCGGCAGGCAAGCAACATGATATCCGCCCGGTCGGCTACCGGGCCCTGGAATCGCTGCGACTGGAAAAGGGCTATCGCGCCTGGGGCTCCGATATCACCCCCAACGACACGCCGCTGGAAGCCGGCCTCGGCTGGGCGGTGAAGCTTCGCAAGAACACGGATTTCGTAGGGCGGCGCGCCTTGGAGAAAATCACTGGCGGGCCATTGAAGAAGCGTTTCGCCGGCTTCACGGTCGACGATCAGGACATCGTGCTCGTCGGGCGCGAGACGATCCTGCGCAATGGCGAGCCGGTCGGCTATCTCAGCAGCGGCGGCTATGGCTACACCGTGGAGAAGAACATCGGCTACGGCTATGTGCGCAATGCCGACGGCGTGAGCGACGATTTTCTCGCCTCGGGCCGCTATGAGCTGGTCGTGGCGATGCAGCGCACGCCGGCAAAGATCCATCTCGAGCCGATGTATGATCCGGCCGGGAACAGGATCAAAGCCTGATCAGTTCACACGCAAGGCGAGGCAGCGGCTGGGCACCGTGTCGGCCTCGCCCGGCATCGAGACGTACGGGCGCGTTTCCTCGATGCGGGTGACCAGCCCCTGCGCCTCCAGCTCCGCGACCCGCGCGTTAAAGCCCAGATCCCAGATCGTATTCTTGACCGTCAGCACGATCACGCCGCCCGGCCGGCAGATGCGGATCAGTTCGTCCAGCCCTTCGGCACCGACATGGCCCGAGGTAAAGACGCCGGCCGAGATCACCCCGGCATAGGCATTGTCGGCAAAGGGCAGCGGCCCGCCAAGCGCCAGGCAATGCAGGGCCGAATAGACGCCCTTGCGCTCTGCCTGATCCAGCATGCCTTGCGAGATGTCGAGCGCCTCGACCTCGGGATAGCCGGCAATGTCGAGCCATTCGCCGATGAGCCCGGTGCCGGCCCCGGCATCGAGCAGCGGGGCCGAGCCACGCGGCAGATGCCTTGCCAGCAAGGCCAGGCAGATGGTGGGATGACGATAGCCGGCGGCCGACATGTCGCTGTCGTAGGTCTGCGACCAACGGTCATAGAGCGCCGCCACGTCTTCCGGGCGCTTGGCCGCGTAGGCAGCGCCAAGCGCGCCCTTATGCTTGCTGTCGGTCACTTTCGTCCTGTCCGCCATGCCCTAAATTGGTCTCGCACGGATGATAGCCAAAGCACGAATTTTGTGGAACCGTCTCTGCGACAAATAACAGCGGGGGAGCGGGCATGACAATGGACGAGGCACGGACAAAACTTGCCGCCATTCCCATGCTGGCCGGCTATAACGGGACGCTGGAGCGGCTTGGCGGCCTCACCAACCTGGTTTTCAAGGCCGGGGACTTCTGCCTGCGCATTCCAGGCAAAGGCACCGAGGAATATATCAACCGCGCCAATGAGGCGGTGGCGGCGCGCGAAGCGGCTAAGGCAGGTGTCAGCCCCGAGGTGCTGCATGTCGATCCGGGCACCGGCGTGATGGTGACGCGCTTCATCGCCGGCGCCGTAACCATGTCGCCGGAAAAATTCAGGGTTCGGCCGGGCAGCCCGGCGCGTGCGGGAGAGGCCTTCCGCAAGCTGCATTCGTCCGGTGCGGTGTTTCCGTTCCGTTTCGAACTGTTCGCGATGATCGATGACTATCTGAAGGTGCTGTCGACCAAGGAGGTCGCCCTGCCCGCCGGCTATCACGACGTGGTGCGCGAGGCCGGTGGCGTGCGCGCGGCGCTGTCGGCCCACCCGCTGCCCGTCGTCGCCTGTCATTGCGACCCGCTGTGCGAGAATTTTATCGATGCGGGTGACAGGATGTGGATCGTCGACTGGGAATATTCAGGAATGAACGATCCGCTCTGGGATCTTGGCGACCTCTCCGTCGAAGGCAAGTTCGATGCCGCGCAGGACGAGGAGATGATGCGCGCCTATTTCGGCGGCGAGGCGAAACCGGCGGAGCGCGGCCGCATCGTCATCTACAAGGGGATGTGCGACCTGTTGTGGACACTGTGGGGACTGATCCAGCTCGCCAACGACAATCCCGTCGACGATTTTCGGGCCTATGCCGACGGCCGCTTCGCGCGCTGCAAGGCGCTGATGGAGACGCCGGAATTTTCACGGCACCTGGCGGCGATCCGCGAGGGCTAATTCACGCCCTTCGGCACGTTTTCAGGCGGCACCGTCGTGTCGACCACCTTCTGGCGATGGAAGATGAACAAGCCGGCCAGCACGACGATGACCGAGCCGATGAGGATGCGCGGGCCGGGAACGTCGCCGAAGAACGCCAGCCCGAAGACCACCGCCCATAGAAGCAGCGTGTAGTGCAGCGGCGCCAGCGTCGAGGCCGGGGCCAGCTTGAGCGCCCGCGTGATCATCAGATGGGCACCGCAGGAGACGATGCCGAGCAGCAGCATGGCGCCGAAATCGAGCGCCGACGGCGTGTGCCAGGCGCCGATGGTCAGGGCGCCGCCGACCAGCAGCGTGCCGATGGTCTGCCATGTCACCAGATTGGTGTCGCTGGTGCCGCGCAAGCGCCGGTTGAGGATGATGGCGAAAGCGAAGGCAATGCTGCCCGCCAGCGCGAAGCCCGACGACAGCGAGAAAGCCGCCGAGGAGGGCTTGAGCATGATCAGCACGCCGCAGAAGCCGAGCAGGATCGCCATCCAGCGGCGCCAGCCGACCTTCTCGCCAAGCAGGAGATGGGAGAGTGCCGCCACATAGATCGGCCCGGCCATATAGAAGCTCATCACATCCGCAAGCGGCAGATAGACGACGGCGGCATAGAAGAGCCCGGTATCGAGCGTGGTCATGATGACGCGCAGGACCTGCAATTCGGGCCTTTCCATGCGGAACAGCTTGGCGGCGCCCTGGTGGGCGATCATCGGACCGAGCACGAAAAACGCGCCGATCGACCTGATCAGAACCACCTGGCCGACGGAAAAGCTGGCGACCAGCCATTTGCCCATGGCGTCGTTGAGCGCAAACAGGAAGTCGCCGGCCAGCATCAGCAGAATGCCGGCCAGAAGCACGTTCCTGATTGTGGTATTCTGCGCCACGGGTTGCGTCATGCCGATCCCGATTCCTTGCCTGTCTAGAGCGGTTCACCGTTTACGAAAACGGCGAACCGCTCTATCTCTTTATTTCGCGCAATTCCGGACGGAAAACCGTACACACTTTTCCTGGAATTGCTCCAGGCCGCGTCGTAGACGGAAGCGGCCGCTTTGACGAGGAGAAATCCGGGAATCGGCAAGGCCAGCGCCGGGAATCGGCTGGGTCTAGGACGATGTGTGCCGCCGGTTCACCAGTGCCGGCCTGCCGGGGATGGCAAGCCTGGTGTCCTGCCTGGTTCGTTCCGCCACCACTTTGCCCCTGGCGATGACGCAAATGCGTTCAGGGCGCAGGCGAATGGCCTCGACCGGATTGCCGGCGTCGAGGACGACCAGGCTGGCGCGCTTGCCGACGGCGAGGCCTAGATGATCGAGCCCCATGATGGCGGCATTGACGTTGGTGACCATGTCGAAACAGCGCGCCATGTCGGCCGGGCTCGACATCTGGGCGACGTGAAGCCCCATGAAGGCGACGTCGAGCATGTCGGCGGAGCCCAGCGAATACCAGGGATCGAGCACGCAATCCTGGCCCCAGCCGACGCGGATGCCCAGCGCCAGCATCTCCTTGACCCGAGTCATGCCGCGGCGCTTGGGAAACGTGTCGTGGCGCCCCTGCAGCATGATGTTGATCAGAGGATTGGGGATGGCGGAGACGCCCGCCTCGGCGATCAGCGGCAGGAGTTTCGAGACGTAGTAATTGTCCATCGAATGCATCGAGGTGAGATGCGAGCCGGCCACCTTGCCCTGAAGGCCGAGACGCTGCGTCTCATAGGCCAGTTGCTCGATGTGGCGCGACAGCGGGTCGTCGGTCTCGTCGCAATGCAGGTCCACCATCAGGCCGCGTTCTGCCGCGATCTCGCAAAGCTCGGTCACCGAGCGCGTGCCGTCGGCCATGGTGCGCTCGAAATGGGGAATGCCGCCGACGATATCGACGCCCAGATCCAGCGCGCGGATGGTGTTTTCCCGTGCACCGGGCGAGCGGTAGAGCCCATCCTGTGGAAAGGCGACCAATTGCAGGTCGATATAGGGCGCCACCGTCTTCTTGACATCGAGCAGCGCCTCGACCGCCAGCAGCCTGTCGTCGCAAACGTCGACATGGGTGCGGATGGCGAGCAATCCCATCGACACCGCCCAGTCGCAATAGGCGAGCGCGCGATCGCGCACCGCCTCATGCGTCAGGAGCGGCTTCAGTTCGCCCCACAGAGCAATGCCTTCGAGCAGCGTGCCCGAGGCGTTTATCCGCGGAATGCCGTAGGAGAGCGTCGCATCCATATGGAAGTGCGGGTCGACTAACGGCGCAGAGACCAGATTGCCCCGCGCGTCGATCGTCGTGCCGGCGTTGCCATCGAGCTTCGGCTCGATCGTCGCGATCGTCTCGCCGACGATGCCGATGTCGGCAACCCTGCCGTCAGGCAATGTGCCGCCGCGAACGATAAGGTCGAAATCCATCTGTGTCGTCCCCGAAGAATCAGCACCTGTCGGCTGCCGCCGTGATCGCGGCGGGCGAAAAATCTTGCCACGTGGCGCCGCCTCTCATCCGCCTGCCGGCATCTTCTCCCCGTATAGAGACGGGGAGAAGGGAGATGCTGCGACCTCGCCGCCATTTTTGCAACGTCTACAATTGGCGAAATCTTTGGTTATAGCCCTTTCTCCCCGTCACTTACGGGGAGAAATGTCCGGCAGGACAATGAGGGGCAGCACGAAACCTGGCCGATTCGAGCGCTACTCCGGAACGTGCCTCACCGCACCCTTGTCGGCGCTGGTGGCGAAGGCGGCGTAGGCGCGCAATGCGGTCGTCACCTTGCGCTTACGCTTCTCTTCGGGCTTCCACGCCAGAGCGCCCTTGGCCGCCATTGCCGCCCGGCGGCTGGCGAGCTCCTCATCGCTCACGGCGAGGCGGATCGAGCGGTTGGGGATGTCGATCTCGATCGTGTCGCCTTCCCGCACCAGCCCGATCGTGCCGCCTTCGGCGGCTTCGGGCGAGACATGGCCGATCGAGAGCCCCGACGTGCCGCCGGAGAAGCGCCCGTCGGTGATCAGCGCGCAAGCCTTGCCCAAGCCCTTCGATTTCAAATAGCTGGTCGGATAGAGCATTTCCTGCATGCCGGGGCCGCCGCGCGGTCCTTCATAGCGGATGACGACGACGTCGCCGGCCTTGATCTCATTCGACAGGATCGCCTTGACCGAGGCATCCTGGCTTTCGAACACCCGCGCCGGGCCGGTGAATTTCAGGATCGACTCGTCGACGCCGGCCGTCTTCACGATGCAGCCGTCGAGCGCCAGGTTGCCCTTGAGCACGGCAAGGCCGCCGTCTTTGGAAAAAGGCGTCTTCGCCGAGCGGATAACGCCCGTCTCGCGGTCCAGATCGAGCTCGTCCCAGCGACGATCCTGGCTGAAGGCGACCTGCGTCGGCACGCCGCCGGGCGCGGCGAGGAAGAAATCTCGCACGTTCTGGCTTGAGGTGCGCGAAATATCCCAATGATCGAGCGCCTCGCCGAGGCTTGATGTGTGCACGGTCGGCAGGTCGCGGTTGATCAGTCCGGCTTGGTCGAGCTGGCCGAGGATCGCCATGATGCCGCCGGCGCGGTGGACGTCCTCCATGTGCACGTCGGACTTGGCCGGCGCCACCTTGCACAGCACGGGCACCCGCCGCGACAGCCGGTCGATATCCTCCATGGTGAAGTCGACCTCACCCTCATGCGCCGCGGCCAGGATGTGCAGCACGGTGTTGGTCGAGCCACCCATCGCGATGTCGAGCGTCATGGCGTTCTCGAACGCGCCCTTTGAAGCGATGCTGCGCGGCAGCGCCGTCTCGTCGTCCTGCTCGTAATAGCGTTGGGCGAGATCGACGATCAAGTGTCCGGCCTCGACGAACAGCCGCTTGCGGTCGGCGTGCGTCGCCAGTGTCGAACCGTTGCCCGGCAGCGACAGGCCGAGCGCTTCGGTCAGGCAGTTCATCGAATTGGCGGTGAACATGCCCGAGCAGGAACCGCAGGTCGGGCAGGCGGAGCGCTCGATGACCTTGACGTCCTCGTCGGAGATCTTGTCGTCGGCGGCGGCGACCATGGCGTCGACCAAGTCGAGCGCCTGCGCCTTTCCGGCGAGCACCACCTTGCCCGCTTCCATCGGCCCGCCGGAGACGAAGACGGTCGGGATGTTGAGGCGCAGCGAGGCCATCAGCATGCCGGGCGTGATCTTGTCGCAATTGGAGATACAGACCATGGCGTCGGCGCAGTGGGCGTTGACCATGTACTCGACGGAATCGGCGATCAGTTCGCGCGACGGCAGCGAATAGAGCATGCCGTCATGGCCCATGGCGATGCCGTCATCGACGGCGATGGTGTTGAATTCCTTGGCGACGCCGCCGGCCTTCTCGATCTCGCGCGCGACCAGCTGGCCGAGATCCTTCAGGTGGACGTGGCCCGGCACGAACTGGGTAAAGGAGTTGACCACGGCGATGATCGGCTTGCCGAAATCGCTGTCCTTCATGCCGGTGGCGCGCCAGAGGCCGCGGGCGCCGGCCATGTTGCGGCCATGGGTGGTGGTGCGGGAGCGATAGGCAGGCATGAACTTTCCTTAGCTGGCTGGCTGCGCCCGATGCGGAGCGTCGCGGCCCTGAATATGGATCGCAGGCGTTATAGACCGGCAATTATTGTCTGGCCACATTTTTGCAATGCGCCAGATTCTCCAGAAAAATTCAGAGTTTGCGAAAAAAGATGGCCTCCCGTGTCGGATCGCCTACCGGGCGCCCGTCCTTGGATCAACGGCAAGGGAGTGGGACCATTTTCTCAGACGGCCGTTCCATTGTAGCAGCAAGAAGCAACCGAGGAGCACGACATGCAAAAGATCACCACCTGCCTGTGGTTCGATGGACAGGCCGAAGAGGCGATGAACCACTATGTCTCCATCTTCAAGAATTCGAAGGTGCTGAGCGTCATGCGTTGGCCCAAGGGCCACGCCGATGAAGGCAAAGTGCTGCTGACCACGTTCGAGCTCGACGGCGTGCCGTTCCAGGCGCTCAACGGCGGACCGCAATTCAAGTTCAACGAGGCGATGTCGCAGTCGATCGACTGCAAGACGCAGGAAGAAGTCGACTATTTCTGGGAGAGGCTCACCGAGGGCGGCGAGCCCGGCCCGTGCAGCTGGCTGAAGGACAAGTTCGGCGTCTCCTGGCAGGTCGTGCCGGAACAGCTGCCGCGCCTGCTCCAGGATCCGGACCGGGAAAAGGCCGGCCGGGTGATGAGTGCGATGATGAAGATGGGCAAGATCGACATCGCCAAGATCGAAGAGGCGGCGAAGGGGTGAGAAGTGGTCCGCGTAAGCGGACGGAAAGCCAATTGATTGGCTTTTCCGAGCTTCGAACGCCCTGAGCCTGCGAAGGGCAGGGCTGTCCATTGATTTTTGAGGCCGGCGCTGCCCCTCATCCGTCGCCTTCAGCGACACCTTCTCCCACAACAAGGGGAGAAGGAAAAAGGCAGCGCCGCTACGCCGCCTTGTCGCGGACCTGGTAGTCCTTGATCGTGGCGAAGCGGATCGCCTTCCAGCGCTCGGCCTCGTAATTCAGCGAGAAGGCGTGCTGGGCGAGGAACACCGGGTCGTTGTCGAGATCGCGGGCAATGTCGCCGCGATGGGCTTCGATGAAGCGCTGCACTTCCGTCTTGTCGTCAGCCGATATCCAGCGGCAGACCGAAAAACGCGACATCTCGAATTCGACCGGCAGCGTGTATTCGAAGTTCAGCCGCTCCTTCAGCACGTCGAGCTGCAGCGCACCGACGACGCCGACGATGGCCGGCGAGCCGTCCTCGGGCGAAAACAGCTGCACGACGCCCTCCTCCGCCATCTGGTGCAGCGCCTCCTTCAGCTTCTTGGCCTTCATCGCATCACCGAGGCGCACACGACGCAGGATTTCCGGGGCGAAGTTCGGCACGCCGCGGAACAGGATTTCCTCACCCTCGGTCAGCGTGTCGCCGATGCGCAGCGTGCCGTGGTTGGGGATGCCGACGACGTCGCCGGCAAAGGCCTCGTCGGCGGTGACGCGGGTGCGGGCGAAGAAGAATTGCGGCGCAGACAGGCTCATCGGCTTGCCGGTGCGCACCAGCTTGGCCTTCATGCCGCGCTCGAGCTTGCCCGAGCAGACGCGCACGAAGGCGATGCGGTCGCGGTGGTTGGGATCCATATTGGCCTGGATCTTGAAAACGAAGGAGGTCATCTTGTCCTCGGTCGCCTCCACCATCCGGGTGTCGGCATCCTGCGCGCGCGGCGGCGGCCCGAAAGCGCCGAGCGCCTCGATCAGGTCGCGCACGCCGTAATTGCGCAGCGCCGAGCCGAAATAGACCGGCGTCAGATGGCCCTCGCGAAAGGCGTCGATGTCGAGCGGACGGCAGGCTTCGCGCGCGAGTTCCAGCTCCTCGATGAAGGCCTCGCGCTCGTTTTCCGGCAACAGGCCGGCGACGCGGTTGGAATCGGGACCGTTGACCGGAGTGCGTTCCTTCTCGTCATCGCCCTTGCGCACGGCGTTCAGCGCCAGGTGGTAAGTGCCCGAAAACGTCCTGCCGCGGCCGATCGGCCAGGTGATGGGCGCGGTATCGAGCGCCAGCTTCTGCTCGATTTCGTCTAGTATCTCGAAGGGATCGCGGCTCTCGCGGTCCATCTTGTTGACGAAGGTGATGATCGGGATGTCGCGCAGCCGGCAGACCTCGAACAGCTTCAGCGTGCGCGGCTCGATGCCCTTGGCGGCGTCGATGACCATGACCGCTGAGTCGACCGCCGACAGCGTGCGGTAGGTGTCGTCGGCGAAATCCTCGTGGCCGGGCGTGTCGAGCAGATTGAAGACATTGTCCTCATACTCGAACGTCATCACCGAGGTGACGACCGAAATGCCGCGTTCGCGCTCGATCTTCATCCAGTCCGATCGGGTCTGGATGCGGTCCTTCTTGGCCTTGACCTCGCCGGCAAGCTGGATGGCGCCACCGAACAGCAGCAGCTTTTCGGTGAGCGTCGTCTTGCCGGCGTCCGGGTGGGCGATGATCGCGAAAGTACGGCGGCGCGATACCGCCTGTTCGATGTCTTCAGCCAATTTATGGAATCCTGTCTGTGGCGCGGGCTTCTAGCAGCGCTTTCCCGGCCTGTCGAACAGATTTGCCCGGATTGGTCCGCCGGCTCTTGAGATAGGGACGACGCGATGGCATCAGAAGACCTGTTCGATGGAGATCCTGCATGAGCAAGAAAGTGATCGTCATCGGCGCCGGCATCATCGGCGCCTCGATCGCCTGGCACCTGGCCAAGGCGGGCGCGCAGGTGACGGTCATTGCCGACAGCGCTGCCGGCAGCGTGGCGACGCCGAACTCGTTTGCCTGGATAAATGCCAGCTGGGGCAATCCGGAACCGTATTTCCGGCTGCGCATCCGCTCCATGGCGGAATGGTCGCGGCTGGCGCAGGACCTGCCCGGCCTTCCGCTCGCCTGGTGCGGCGGGCTGTGCTGGGACTTGCCGGCGGACAAATTGGAGGCCTATGCGGCGGAGCATTCGTCCTGGGGTTATGGCATCAGGCGGGTCGACCGCGCCGGCGCGGTCGGCATCGAGCCCAATCTCGCCGGGCTTTCCGACTTCGCCTTGCATGTCGCCGAGGAGGGTGTCGCCGAGCCGGTCGCAGCGACGAACGCGCTGCTGGCCGACGCCGAACGGCGCGGTGCGCGCTTCGTCTCCAGCACGGTTACGGCGTTGGTCCAAACCGGCGGCAGGACGACGGGCGTGGACACGTCGCATGGGCTGTTTGCAGCCGACGAGGTGGTGATCGCGGCCGGCGTCGGCTCGCCGGAGATTGCCGCGACGGCCGGCATAAGGCTACCGATCGAAATGCCGCCCGGCCTGATCGTCCATTCGCGACCTTACAGAAAATTGCTCAACGGTCTGGTGCTGGCCGAGCGGCTGCACATGCGCCAGACGGCGCAAGGCCGCATCATCGCCGGGTCGGACTTCGGCGGTGCCGATCCCGGGATGGATGCGGCTGCGACGGCGCGCGAACTGTTTGCGGCGGTGCAAGCCATGCTGCGCGGCGGCGATGGCCTGGAACTCGATTTCCATACGGTCGGTTACCGGCCGACGCCGATCGACGGCTTCCCGATCATCGGCCGCGCCGAGGGCATGGACGGCCTCTATATCGCGGTCACGCATTCCGGCATCACGCTGGCGCCGGCGGTCGGCTTGTTCGCGGCGCGCGAAATCCTCGACGGCGAGCGCGATCCGCTGCTGGCGCCCTATGGATTGGGTCGGTTCGCTCAATAGCTTGGTGACGGCTCTCTACGGCAATTCGCGCCGCGAGGAGGCTACCCGGCCAGCGCCAGCTTCGCCGGGGCCGGCGCAAACGGCTGAATATTCACGCCATCCCTGGTCATGGTGACGAAGCTCGATGGCGGGATCGCCTGCCAGTCGCCGCCTTCACGGTCGAAGGGTTCGGAGACGATGCAGCGGCCGCCGCCCTTGGCAGCGGTATAGAGGGTGGGCGCGTGGTCATCCGTGGCGTAGCGGACCGCGTGGAGGGCCTGCCCGTCGGAAAAGGCGGCCGTCAGCTTCAGCGCCGGCTCGATGCCGGCACGCCGCGAAGCCTCCAGCACGCGGCTGGTGGCACGGGCGACGGCGCCTTTCGGATCGGCGGCCAACCCTTCGTCGATCATCAGGAGAAAAAACAGCTCGGAATCGGTGGTGCCCTCGCGCTGGTCGAAGACGGCGTCGGACAGCGAATTTTCCAGCGCGCGGCGGATCTTCTCGAAGCCGCCGATCTGGCCGTTGTGCATGAACGACCAAGGGCCCGAGATGAAGGGATGGCAATTCATGCGGCTGGTGGCGCCGCCGGTCGAGGCGCGCACATGGGCGAGAAACAATCCGGATTTGATCTGTCGGCACAAGCTCTTCAGATTGGGATCGGACCAGGCCGGCAGGATGTCGCGGTAGAGGCCGGGCTCGGACCGGTCGCCATACCAGGCAAGGCCGAAACCATCGCCATTGGTCGGCGACTTGGCTTCCTCGGCGCAATGGCTCTGGGCGATCAGCGAGTGGCAGGGCGCCGTGAGGATGTCTTCGAGGAAGACCGCTTCACCGAGATAGGCCGCCCACCGGCACATCGCTTCTTCCGTTCCTAGGCGTGGTCCGGAAGGGCCTTGGGCTCCTTGACCGCGTGCGAACCTCTGTTGTGCGTCCGCTCGTAAAGTTCGCGGACGATTCGGCTGGCGGTAGTCTCGAACAGAAATGGCAAGAAAGCGTGAACGAGGGCGGCCCCGGCGGCCGTCAGCAGGCGCGAGGAAAACCAGGCGGCAAAGGCCATGTGACCGAAATAGGTTTCGCCGACCTTGGCCGGATGGGAGGTGAAAATCCTTGCGACCGACATGCTGCTCCCCTTCAGCGCTTAAAGTTCCTGATATGGGGTATCCTGGCACGGTTCGTCGGTTCATCGGTCTCAAAATGTCCTTGTATTTTGCTTGTTCGTGGGACAAACATCCCACATGGCCATCGAAATCGACGAAATCGATCGGAAATTGCTCGCCGAATTGCAACGCGACGGCACGTTGTCGGTCGATCAGCTGTCCGAACGGGTAGCCTTGTCGCGCAACGCCTGCTGGCGGCGCGTCAAGCGGCTGGAGGAGGATGGCGTCATCACCGGCCGGGTGGCGTTGGTCGATGCCGAGAAGCTCGGGCTCGGCCTCTCCGTGTTCATCCTGGTTCGGACCTCAAATCATGATCCCGAGTGGTTGCAGAAATTCCGGGCGGCGGTGACCGGGTTTTCCGAGATCACGGGAGTCTACCGCATGTCCGGCGACCTCGACTATGTCTTGCGCGCCCGCGTCGCCGACGTGAAGGCCTATGACCGGCTCTACCAGCGGCTGATCGCCAAGGTGGCGCTGTCGGACGTTTCGGCGTCCTTCGTGATGGAGGAGATCAAGGAGACGACGGTGGTGCCGATGGAAATGCGCTAAGGATTGGCTCCGGCCATAGTGATGCCCGAAAGAAAGCCGTTGATAGGGTCGCGGGCGAATTGACCGAATCGGCAATCGCGCCGATAGGATCGATTTTATGCGCGCAGCCATCCAAAATTCCTCCGTCATCGGTCCGACCGTCGGCTTCGTAAGGTTACCGCATGCGGAAGGACTCCCCCTCCCTGCCTATGAAAGCCCCGGCGCCGCCGGCATGGACCTGCGCGCGGCGGTGCCCGACGATCGGCCGCTGCTGATCCTACCGGGAAAACGTGCGCTGGTGCCGACCGGACTGATCCTGGAAATTCCCGAAGGCATGGAAGGCCAGGTGCGGCCGCGCTCCGGCCTTGCCTTCAAACACGGGCTGACCGTCCTCAACACGCCGGGCACGATCGACAGCGACTATCGCGGCGAGGTGAAAGTGCTGCTGGTCAATCTCGGCGACGAGGATTTTGCGGTGACGCGCGGCATGCGCATCGCCCAGATGGTGTTCGCCGCGGTGACGCAGGCGGGCGTCGAAGAGCGCGACCTGGCCGGCGGCACGGCGCGCGGTTCGGGCGGGTTCGGCTCGACCGGCACGGCCTGATGAACATACCGAAACTTGTCATCTTCGACTGCGACGGGATTCTGGTCGATACCGAGAACCTGGCCAACCGGCGTCTCGCCGAATGGCTGAGCGAAGCCGGGTATCCCACCAGCTTTGAATATTGCCGCAAGAACTTCTCCGGCCGCAGCATGGTCTCAGTGCAGAAGCAGATCGAAGAAGAGACCAGCGTCAGGCTCGGCGCAGACTTCGTCGAGCGCTGGAATGCAGGGCTGCCGGACCTGTTCGCCCATGGGGTCGAGGCGATTCCCTATGTCCGGGAGTTCGTCGAGGCTGTCCGCGCGGCCGGCATCGCCTATTGCGTCGCCACCTCGGCCAGGGTGTCGAAAATGCACATCACGCTTGGCCAGACCGGCCTGCTGCCGCTGTTCGAACATGCGATGTTTTCCTCGACCATGGTCGCGCGCGGCAAGCCGTTTCCGGACCTCTTCCTGCATGCGGCCAAGACGATGGGCTTTGCGCCTGCCGACTGCATCGTCATCGAGGACAGCGTCGCCGGCACGCAGGCCGGCATCGCCGCCGGCATGCGGGTATTTTCCTATCATGGCGATCCCTACAGCGACCGTGACGGCTTGATGCGAGCCGGCGGCATCCTGTTCGACGACATGCGCACACTGGCCGGACTGGTGCCGATCCACTGATCTGGACCGTTTTTCTGGGGTTGCGAGGACGCGCCGGACGAATTGTCAGCAGAGAACGCGAAACGCTTCTGAGCCAACCGCATTCGTTTGCCCGGGCAAGGCGGGCAAGCTAAAATCCGCGCCATCGCACTCAACACGATGGGGGAACTTCCATGGACAAGGGCAAGATCTTTCGCGACCTGCATGCCTCGACCTTCGTCATGCCCAACCCTTGGGACGTCGGCACGACGAAGCTGCTTGGATCCTTCGGTTTCAAGGCGCTGGCGACGACCAGCGCCGGTTTCGCCTTCTCGCGCGGCCTGCCGGACGGCGCGGTGACCTTCGACCAGATGATCCATCATTGCCGCGAGGTGACGGCGGCAACCGAGCTGCCGGTTTCGGCCGACCTCGAACGCGGCAAGGGCGACAGCGCCGAGCAGGCCGCCGAAACCATCTTCGCGGCTGAAGCCGCCGGCCTTGCCGGCTGCTCGATCGAGGACCACACCGGCGACCCGAACAAGCCGATCTATGATTTTTCGCACGCGGTGGAGCGCGTTGCGGCGGCGGCGGAAGCGGCCCGCGCGCTGAAACGCGATTTCGTCTTCACCGCGCGGGCGGAGAACTTCCTCTGGGGCAAGTCCGACCTCGACGACACGATCAAGCGGCTGCAGGCATTCGAGAAGGCGGGCGCCGACGTGCTCTACGCGCCGGGCATCGGCGACGTCGAGATGGTGCGCACGGTCTGCTCGGCGGTGAGCAAGCCGGTCAACGTCATGGCAAGGCCCGACTTCACCATTGCCGATCTGACCGCGGCCGGGGCAAAGCGCGTTTCGCTTGGGCCGTGGCTCACCAACTTCGCCTATGGCATGCTGGAAACGGCGGCGCGCGAGATCCAGCAGGACGGCACGTTCGGCTTCGCCCGCGCCGCCATGCCCTTCGGCAAGTTGCAGGCGCTGTTTGGCAAATCGGGATAAGCGGGCCGGACACATGACGCTGACCGTCGTCGACATGCACACCGGCGGCGAGCCGCTGAGGATCGTCACCGGGGGTTATCCCGATATCCCGAAGGGCACGATCCTGGAAAAGCGCGCCTATGTGCGCGACCATCTCGATCATCTCCGGAAAATCCTGATGTTCGAGCCACGCGGACATTACGACATGTACGGCGCGCTGCTGGTCGAGCCCGATTTGCCGGGCGCCGACCTTGCCGTGCTGTTCATGCACAATGAGGGCTATTCGACCATGTGCGGCCACGCCATCGTCGCGCTCGGCCGCTATGCCGTCGACGAAGGGCTGGTGGCCAAGCAGGAACCGGTGACGATGGTCAACATCGAGGCGCCCTGCGGCATGGTCGTCGCCTCGGTCGAGGTGCGCGACGGCAAGGCGGGTGCTGTGTCGTTCGACAGCGTGCCGGCTTTCTTGTTCGCACGCGACCGCAGGATCGAGCTGCCCGGCTACGGCGCGATCGGCTTCGGCATCGCCTATGGCGGCGCCTTCTACGCGCTGGCCGACTGCCACCAGTTCGGATTGGAATTCGGCCGCGATCGGGTGCGCGATTTCGTCGATGCGGCGACGGCGCTGACCGAAAGGCTGAAGCAGGAATTCCCCCTGTCACACCCCGACCATGTCGACCTCGCCTTTCTCTACGGCACCATTTTGACGGACGGGCGGGATACGTTTTCGGGTGAGCCGACGAAAAACGTCTGCGTCTTCGCCGAGGCGCAGGTCGACCGGTCGCCGACCGGCTCCGGCGTCACCGCCCGGCTGGCGGCGATGCATGCCAAGGGCGAGATCGCAACAGGCCAGACACGCACTTTCGAGAGCATCGCCGGCTCGCGCTTTTCCGGCGCGGTGGCGCGGACGGCGAAAGCCGGACCGCATGAAGCGATCATCGCCCGCGTCGGCGGCCGCGCCTACTATTGCGGCCGGGCGGAATTCATCGTCGAGCCCGACGACGAACTGGGGCGCGGCTTTCTGCTGCGGTAGGGACTGGCGCATCAACGGGACGGCTTGCTCCCCCGATCGGGCCGGGCCGAGATCGCCTTGTGCAGATGCACCATCATGGCTGCGGCGAAGAGCGGCGTCACCAGATTGAGCACCGGCACGGCAAGGAAGGCCGCTATCACCAGGCCGGCGAGAAAGACCGTCCCGGCATGGTGCCGGCGCAAGGCCCTGGCCTCTTCTTCCGGACGGAAGCGCATAGCGGCGAATTCGAAGAACTCGCGCCCAAGCAGGTAGCCGTTGACGATGAAAAAGGCGGCGATGTTGATGCCCGGCACCAGCAGGAGCAGCAGGGCGACGATGTTGCCCAAAACGACGACGCCGAAGAACTTTATCGCCAGCACCAGCGAGCGCAGCGCCGGCATGGCGCGGCCGGGCGGATCGCCGGGATAATCGGTACGCTCCACCACTTCGGCGACATCGTCGAGGAACAGACCGGCGATGACGGCCGTGACCGGCGCGACGAGCAGCGCCATGCCGAAAGCAAGCGCGATGGCCGCGATGATGCCGCCCAGCCAACCGGCCCAGGACGGCAGGCCGGGAAAGAGCGTCTGCAGCCATGGCAGCGCCAGCCACTCGACGAGGCTGGTCAGCCCGAACCACAAGGCAACCAGAGCAAGCACAGTCAAGCCCAGCGTCTTGAGGAAGACGGCGCGGAATTCGGGCGACAACAACTGGCCGGCGGCGGCACGGGCGGCGCTGGAGATCACGGTGCTTCCTCGCTTCGGCGGATTGCCCCTGGGAGGATAGGCAGCAGGTTCGCCGGTCACAAGCTCTATTGCCTGCCGTGGGTCAAGGCGGTCGTTTCAGGTTTCGAACTCTCCGCATCACCCCTCTTGCGAGCGCCGGCGCCGCCCCTCACTGTCCTGCCGGACATCTCTCCCCGTAGAACGGGGAGAGAGGAGCTGGCGGCAACCCCGGTGCCTCCATCGCAACGTGGTGATTGGCGAAACCAGTGATGACAGCGCCCTTCTCCCCGTCACTTACGGGGAGTTGAGGAGCGTCCGCGAAGCGGACGAAAAGCCAACTGCTTGGCTTTTCGAGTGACGAACGCCGGCAGGCGGATGAGGGGCGGCGCTACCTCGACAATCGGAGCCATGTGGTCTGAGGCGATTGCCCTGTCTGCCTATTGTGCGAGCGCCGGCTTGCGGGTGGGAATGGTCATGGCCGCGACGCCGGCGACGACGAAGGCCATGCCGAGCCAGGCCGTGGAACCCAGGCTTTCGCCAAGGAAAACGGCGCCGATGCCGACGCCGATCGGCACGCGCAGATAGGCCTGCGAGGTCGTGCCGACCGAGCCCAGCGTGTGGATCAGGCGGAAATAGATGACGAAGGCCAGCGCGGTCGAAAACACCGACAGGCCGAGCAAGGCCAGGATCGACGCCGTCGACGGCGCCAAGGTCCAGGGCTGGTCGACGGCGAGGCTGAGCGGCACCAGGATGACGGCGCCGCAGAGCATCGAGCCGGCGGCGGGCAGCATCGGGTCGAGGCCCTTGAAGCCTCGGCCGAAGATCGCCGCCCCCGCATAGCAGACCGTTGCAAGGACGATGGCAAGCTGCGCCCAAAGTTCATGGCCGAGACCGCCCAGCGCCTGTGTGCCCACGATGAGGCAGATGCCGGCAATGCCGGCGCCGACGCCGATCAGTTTGCGCAGCGTCACCGGTTCATGGCGGGTGATGAGCGCGGTCAACAGGAAGGTGAAGATAGGCGACGTCGCGTTGAGGATGGTGGCGAGGCCGGCATCCACCGAGCGCTCGGCGGCGGCGATCAGGGTGAACGGGATGACGCTGTTGAGGCACGCCTGGAAGGCGAAACGACGCCAGCTCGCTGCATCGCCCGGCATGGCGAGCCCGCGCCAGCGGATGATGGCCAGCAGGATCGCGCCCGCGATCAAGGTGCGGGCGGCGATGAACGTCACCGGCGGGATCGTCTCGACGCCGATCTTGATGAACGTATAGGAGGCGCCCCAAAGCACCGCCAGGAGGGCGAGCAGCGCCAGATCGGTGTTCATGTCGTTTCTTGCAGGCATGGGCTTGCCGCCTTCGGACCGGGATCGAACGGCCCTTTTTAGGCAAAGCCGCGGTAAAATGCTTCGGCCACGACCGAATTGTCGTAGCGCCTAGGCGTCAGGCGATATGAACATGGCCTAGGCAAACCGGTTGCAAATCGCTAGACCCGCGCCCGGCCGGCATGGCAAGAAGCCGGCGCGGATTTTGGCGGAGACATTGATGCCGGACTATGACGTGCTTTGCATCGGCAACGCGATTGTCGACATCATCGCCCAGTGCGAAGAGGAATTCCTGGAGACCAATGGCATCATCAAGGGCGCGATGAACCTCATCGACACGCACCGCGCCGAACTGCTCTACAGCCGCATGGGCCCGGCGATCGAGGCGTCCGGCGGCAGCGCGGGCAACACGGCGGCCGGCGTTGCCTCCTTCGGCGGCCGCGCCGCCTTCTTCGGCAAGGTCTCCAACGACGCGCTCGGTGAGATCTATGCGCATGACATCCATGCCCAGGGCGTCGCCTTCGACACCAAGCCGCTTCAGGGCGAGCCGCCGACGGCGCGCTCGATGATCTTCGTCACCCCCGACGGCGAGCGCTCGATGAACACCTATCTCGGCGCCTGCGTCGAGCTCGGGCCGGAGGATGTCGAGGCCGACAAGGCGTCGGGCGCCAAGGTTACCTATTTCGAGGGCTATCTGTGGGATCCGCCGCGCGCCAAGGAGGCGATCCGGCAGACGGCCAAGCTGGCGCACGCGGCGGGCCGCGAAGTGTCGATGACCTTGTCGGATTCGTTCTGCGTCGACCGCTACCGCGACGAGTTCCTCGAGCTGATGCGCTCGGGCACCGTGGACATCGTCTTCGCCAACAGCCACGAGATCAAGTCGCTCTACCAGACCTCGTCCTTCGACGAGGCGCTGGCCCGGATCCGCAAGGACTGCAAGGTCGCCGCCGTGACGCGCTCGGAAAAAGGATCGGTCATCGCGCGCGGCGACGAGACCGTCGTCATCCAGGCGACCGCCATCAAGGAGCTGGTCGACACGACAGGCGCCGGCGATCTCTACGCTGCCGGTTTCCTGCATGGCTACACGCAAGGCCGCGACCTCAAGACCTGCGGCGATCTCGGCTCACTGGCGGCCGGCCTGGTGATCCAGCAGATCGGGCCGAGGCCAAGGCAGAATCTGCGTCGCGAGGCCGAACTGGCGGGGCTGCTGTAGGGGGGCGGTGAAGCTGCCGATCTCCCCCCTCGTGGGGGAGATCGCCGGCAGGCCAGAGGGGGCGCTGTCCCGCTGGCATCTCCAGGGTTCTACACTGCCGCCAAGCCCGAAATGAACGGCATGAGCGTACTGTCATGTCGGGGCGCCAGTTCGAAGAGTATGGGCACGCGGAAGGGAACCACCGCAACCTAGCGATCCTTCGCGCCCCCCTCTGCCCTGCCGGGCATCTCCCCCACGAGGGGGAGATCGGCAGCTTCACCGTCGCGCGGCTGTCACACATCGCACCTACACGCAATCGGGGCGTCCTTGACTGACATTTGGGCGCCCTCAGCCAGTTGGGGTGCCAAGATGCAAGACAGCAAGCTGTCGGGCGGCCGGATTTGTTGCCGCCGCGATTTCCGCTTTCCACATTAGAAATTCAGCAACGGGCCGCGATCGGGGAGGAGCGCTCGCGGCCAGAAGACAGACGCATGAACAGATTTCATACAACCAAACAAGACGACTTCGCGGACATGGTCGCGGAGAAGGTCGAGCGGGCGCTTGCCCACTATGACGAGGCCATCAACAAACCCACCATGGTCTCGGTCGGCAAGATCGCTGGCAGCATAGCGTCCGCCCTCACCTTGTTGCCGCCGAAGCATCAGCGCGCCATCGATGCCATCCATGCCGACCTTCCGGGGCTGGCGTCGAAATTCGTGCGTGCGCTGGCCGCGGAAGCCGCGCGCCGCAGCGAAGCCGGCACCGCGGGCGCCACAAATCCATCGGCGGGTTTCGACGGCCCCGCCTCCCCGCTTCCGCGCACCCAGTCCGACGATCTCGAATCGATGCTGATCGAAGACTGGGCCGGGCGGGTCGCCGGTTCGACCTATCTGGAGGAACACCTGCGCATTGCCCGCTCGACCCTGCACCGCTGGCAAAGGCGGGGCGAGGTGGTCGCCTTGCGCAAGGGCGGCCGCAAGCACGTCTTCCCGCTGGCGCAGTTCGTGGACGGCAGGCCGGTGGCGGGCATTCGAGACGTGCTGTCGTTGATCGGCAATCCGAGGCTGGCATGGCTGTGGCTGACCCGCCCCTCGGCGCTGCTCGACGAGCGCATTCCCATCGACCTGCTGCGGCAAGACCAGGTCAAGGAGGTCGTCGAGGCGGCGCGGGTGTTTTCCGCGGATTAAGCGCGACCAGATCCGCCGCAGCTTTCGCATCCGACGCGCGGACCTTCCTCAGGTCCCCGCCGTGTAGGCCGCGATCGCCGCCATGTTGACGATATCGCTGTCCTTAGCGTTCAGCGAGACGATCTGCACCGGCTTGTTCAGCCCGACCAGCAGCGGGCCGATGACCGTCGAGCCGCCGAGCTCCTGCAGCATCTTGGTGGAGATCGAGGCGGAGTGGAAGGCCGGCATGATCAGCACATTGGCCGGGCCGGTCAGCCTCATGAACGGGTATTGCGCCATGGCACGGGCGTTGAGCGCGACGTCGGCGGCCATCTCGCCGTCATACTCGAAATCGACGCGGCGCTTGTCGAGGATGCGCACGGCTTCCTGGATGCGCTCGGAGCGCTCGCCGTGGGGATGGCCGAAGGTGGAATAGGCGAGCATGGCGAGCCTCGGCTCATAGCCCATGCGGCGGGCAAAGCCTGCCGCTTCCTCCGCGATATCGGCGATCTGCTCGGCGTTCGGCATGTCGTGCACGGCGGTGTCGGCGACGATCACGGTGCGGCCGCGCGCCAAAACGATCGACACGCCGATGACGCGATGGCCCGGCTTGGCGTCGATGACGCGCCTGACATCGTCGAGCGCGGTGGAATAGTTGCGGGTGACGCCGGTGACGATGCCGTCGGCATCCCCCAGCGCCACCATGCAGGCGGCGAAATGGTTGCGGTCGTTGTTGATCAGGCGCTGGCAGTCGCGGAACAGGAAGCCTTTGCGCTGCATGCGCTCGTAGAGATAATCGGTATAGACCGAATTGCGGCGCGACAGGCGAGCATTGATGATCTCCAGCCCCTGCTTGTCGAGGTCGATGCCGGCGTGCCTGGCGTTCTCCTTGATGACGTCGTCGCGGCCGAGCAGGATGGCGGTGCCGAGCCGCTGGTTCACATAGGAGACGGCGGCGCGCATCACTTGCTCCTCCTCGCCCTCGGCGAAGACGATGCGCTTGGGCTGGCGGCGCACACGGTCGTAAATGCGCTGCAAGGTCGAGGCGATCGGATCACGGCGGGCCGACAGCTCCTGCGCGTAGCGGTCGAGATCGAGGATCGGCTTGCGGGCGACGCCAGAATCCATCGCCGCCCTGGCGACGGCCAGCGGAATGGCCGAGATCAGGCGCGGATCGAACGGCACCGGGATGATGTAGTTGGGGCCGAATTTCGGCCGGTTGCCCTGGTAGGCTGCGGCGACGTCGTCGGGCACGTCCTTGCGTGCCAGGTCGGCAAGCGCACGCGCGGCGGCGATCTTCATGTCGTCATTGATGGTGGTGGCCCGCACATCCAGCGCGCCGCGGAAAATATAGGGGAAGCCGAGCACGTTGTTGACCTGATTGGGATAATCCGAACGCCCGGTCGCCATGATGGCGTCGGTGCGGATCTCCGCCACTTCCTCGGGCGTGATCTCGGGATCGGGGTTGGCCATGGCGAAGATGATCGGGTTCTTGGCCATGGAACGCACCATGGCGGTGGTCAGCGCGCCCTTGGCGGAAAGGCCGAGGAAGACGTCGGCGCCGTCCAGCGCCTCGGCCAGCGACCGCGCGTCGGTCTTGACCGCATGCGCCGACTTCCACTGGTTCATGCCTTCGGTGCGGCCCTGGAAGACCACGCCCTTGGTGTCGCACAGGATGATGTTTTCGGGCGCAAAGCCCATCGCCTTCATCAGCTCGATACAGGCGATGCCGGCCGCACCGGCGCCGTTGCAGACCATCCTGGTGGTCTTCATGTCGCGGCCGGTGATCTCCAGCGCGTTGATCAGGCCGGCGGCCGAGATGATGGCGGTGCCGTGCTGGTCGTCGTGGAAGACCGGGATGTCCATCAGCTCGCGCAACCGCTGCTCGATGATGAAGCATTCCGGCGCCTTGATGTCCTCCAGGTTGATGCCGCCGAAGGAGGGCCCAAGGAAGCGCACGCAGTTGATGAACTCGTCGGCGTCCTCGGTGTCGACCTCGAGGTCGATGGAATCGACGTCGGCGAAGCGCTTGAACAGCACCGCCTTTCCCTCCATGACCGGCTTGGAGGCCAGCGCGCCGAGATTGCCCAAGCCCAGGATCGCGGTGCCGTTGGAGATGACGGCGACCATGTTGCCGCGCGACGTGTAGTCGAAGGCGCGGCTGGGATCCTCCGCGATGGCCAGCACCGGCACGGCGACGCCAGGCGAATAGGCGAGGCTCAAATCGCGCTGCGTGGCCATCGGCTTGGTGGCGACGATCTCGAGCTTGCCGGGCCGCCCCATGGCGTGGAATTCGAGCGCTTCCTGCGCGCTGACGGACGGACCGCTGTTTTCGGTTTTCCTTGCCATGATGCTTTTGATTTCCTCGCCATGCGGCACCTCCTTGAGGCGGGTGCCTTGTGTGATTCCGAATTAAGACTACGCGCCGCCGCGTGTAAACCGCCAAGCGTTACCGAACTGGCGTCGGAAGGACGCATGGCGTTCAATGGTGGTTGATCTCCGTTCTTCCCCTGCTTTTCCAATGGCCGGCATTAAACCCCGCCGCCACATCTGCTAGCGTGAGCGCATGAACATGCACATTCAAAACGAACCGGACGCTCCCGAGGCGATCACGCCGGCAGCCGCTGGCGGCGTCACGCCGATGATGGAGCAGTTCATCGAGATCAAGGCGGCGAACCCGGATTCGCTGCTGTTCTACCGGATGGGCGATTTCTACGAGCTGTTCTTCGAGGATGCGGAGAAGGCGAGCCGGGCGCTCGGCATCGTGCTGACCAAGCGCGGCAAGCATCAGGGACACGACATCCCGATGTGCGGCGTGCCAGTGCATGCGGCGGACGACTATCTGCAGAAACTGATCGCGCAGGGTTTCCGCGTCGCCGTCTGCGAGCAGATCGAGGATCCGGCCGAAGCCAAGAAGCGCGGCTCCAAATCGGTGGTGCGCCGCGATGTGGTGCGGCTGGTGACGCCTGGCACCATCACCGAGGACAAATTGCTGGCGCCGTCGGAATCGAGCTTCCTGATGGCGCTGGGACGGGTGAAGGGCAGCAGCGATGCAAGAGGCGGGGAGCGCGGCGGCGCGACCGGGAACCAGGGGAGCTTTGCCCTAGCCTGGATCGACATTTCGACCGGCGCTTTCCGGGTCACAGACACCACCGCAGACCGGCTGCTCGCCGACATCTTCCGCGTCGATCCGCGCGAGCTGATCGTCGCCGATCCGGTGTTCCACGATCCCGAATTGCGACCGGTATTCGACATGCTCGGCCGCGTCGCCAACCCGCAGCCGCCGAGCCTGTTCGATTCGGCCTCGGCGGCCGCGCGCATCGCCCGCTTCTTCGAGGTGGCGACACCGGACAGCTTTGGTGCGTTTTCCCGTGCCGAGCTGTCGGCGATCTCGGGCGCCATCGCCTATGTCGAAAAGACGCAGAAGGCCGAGCGGCCGCCGCTGTCGCGCCCCGAGCGCGAGGAGGCCGGCTCGACCCTGTTCATCGACCCGGCGACGCGCGGCAACCTGGAACTGCTGCGCACGCTGTCGGGCAGCCGTGAAGGCTCATTGTTCAAGGCGATCGACCGCACGGTGACCGGCGGCGGCGCCAGGCTGCTCGCCGACCGGCTGATGGCACCGCTGACCGATCCGGCGGCAATTGCCGCGCGGCTGGATTCGGTGTCGTTCTTCCGTTCCGAGACGCGGCTTTGCCAGGCGGTGCGGGCGAGCCTGAAGAGCGTCGCCGACATGCCGCGCGCGTTGTCGCGGCTGGCGCTCAACCGCGGCGGCCCGCGCGACCTCGGCGCGCTGCGCGCCGGCTTCGAGGCGGCCGGCACCATCGCGGGGATATTTGCCGCGACCGCCCTGCCCCAGGAATTGGCGGCGGCGCTCGCCGCCATCCGGGCGCTGCCGCACGCGCTTGCCGGGCATCTGACGCAGGCACTTGGCGAGGAACTGCCGCTGCTGAAGCGCGACGGCGGCTTCATCCGAGGCGGCTACAACGCCGAGCTCGACGAGATGCGGGCGCTGCGCGACGAGTCGCGAAAAGTGATCGCCGGGCTGGAGCGTTCGCTGATCGAGGAGACCGGCATTCGGTCCCTGAAGATCCGGCACAACAATGTGCTCGGCTACTACATCGAGGTGACCGCCAACCACCACGCGGTGATGACCGGCAGCGACGGCGCCAAGGCGCGCTTCATCCACCGCCAGACCATGGCCAACGCCATGCGCTTCACCACGACGGAGCTGGCGGAGCTGGAAACAAAGATCGCCAATGCCGCCGACCGGGCGCTGAGCATCGAGCTTGCGGCCTTCGACGCGCTGACGGCGGAAGCGGTCGGCGAAGCGGAGAAGATCCGCGCCGGGGCCGATGCGCTCGCCGTGCTGGACGTGTCGGCGGCGCTCGCGCTTTTGTCGGAAAGCGAGGCCTGGTGCCGGCCGCTGGTCGATGCCAGCCTTGCCTTCGAGATTTCGGGTGGGCGCCATCCCGTGGTCGAACAGGCGCTGCGGCGCTCCGGCGAAGGGCCGTTCGTGGCCAATGACTGCGACCTGTCGCCGGAGGGCAGCGCCAAGAACGGCGCGATCTGGCTGCTGACCGGCCCCAATATGGGGGGTAAATCAACATTCCTGCGGCAGAACGCGCTGATCGCCATCCTGGCCCAGACCGGCTCTTTCGTCCCGGCGACATCGGCCCATATCGGCGTCGTCGACCGCCTCTTTTCCCGCGTCGGCGCCTCGGACGATCTGGCGCGCGGCCGATCGACCTTCATGGTCGAGATGGTCGAGACGGCGGCGATCCTCAACCAGGCCGGCCAACGGGCGCTGGTAATCCTCGACGAGATCGGCCGCGGCACCGCCACGTTCGACGGCCTGTCGATCGCCTGGGCCGCGGTGGAATATCTGCACGAGAAGAACCGCTGCCGGGCGATCTTCGCCACGCATTTCCACGAAATGACCTCGCTTGCCGGCAAGCTGGCGCGGCTCCACAACGTCACCATGCGGGTCAAGGAATGGGAGAACGACGTCGTCTTCCTGCACGAGGTCGGCAAGGGCGCGGCCGACCGCTCCTACGGCGTCCAGGTGGCGCGGCTGGCCGGCCTGCCGGAGGCGGTGGTGGACCGTGCCAAGGAAGTGCTGCACCAGCTCGAGGAAGGCGAGGTTTCGGGCAAGACCAACCGGCTGGTCGACGACCTGCCGCTGTTTTCAGTGGCGGTGAAGCGGGAAGCGCAGAAGCCGGTCAAGAGCGACGCGCTGGGCTTCGCACTCAGTGACATCAATCCCGATGAGATGACGCCGAGGGAAGCGCTGGAAGCGCTTTATCGGTTGAAGGGGTTGGCGGGGACGTAAATTGAACCTGCTGGCACGGCGGTATCGCCGAAACCGCCAATCTCCCCCCTTGAGGGGGAGATGTCCGGCAGGACAGAGGGGGGCCTCGTAGAGTGCCGGCCTTGATTAACTTGCCCCCTGACGATGCCCGCCGGAGCATGCCAGCGCGGAAGCCGTCGTTGTAAAAATTAATATGTTGGCGGGACAGCGCCCCCCTCTGCCCTGCCGGGCATCTCCCCCTCGAGGGGGGGAGATTGGCAGCTTCACCGACAACGCTCAGATCATCTCCAGCCCGCGTTTGCGGCTCGGCGGCGGGAAGGCGCGGTCGAGGTCGGCGAGGTCTTCGCGCGTAAGCTCGATGTCGAGTGTCGCGACATTCTGGCGGACATGGTCCTGGCTGCTGGCCTTGGGAATGGCGATGACGCCATCCTGGTGCATCACCCAGGCCAGTGCGATTTGCGCCGGTGTCACGCCATGGCGGGCTGCGACCGCGTCTAAACTGGCGTTGCGCGCCAAGGCGCCCTGCTCGACCGGCGAATAGGCCATCAGAGGAATTCCGCGTTTCCGGCTCCAGGGCGCCAGATCGAACTCAAGGCCGCGCCGGACCAGATTGTAGAGCACCTGGTTGGTCTGGACGTTGCCGCCGTCGGGCAGGCCGACCAGCTCTTCCATCTCCCCTGTGTCGAAATTGCTGACGCCCCAGTGGCGGATCTTGCCGGCTTTCTTCAGCGCCTCGAAAGCTTCGACGGTTTCGGCCAGGGGCACGCTGCCCGGCCAATGCAGCAGATAAAGATCGATACGGTCGGTGGCGAGGCGCTTCAGGCTGTTTTCGCAGGCGCGCTGCACGCCGGCGCGCGAGGCGTTGGACGGCAGCACCTTCGAGACCAGGAAGACCTCGGCACGCTGCCCGGCAATGGCTTCGGCCACCACCTCCTCGGCGCCGCCGCTGGCGTACATTTCGGCGGTGTCGATCAGCTTGACGCCGAGATCGAGACCAAGCTTGAGGGCATTCACCTCCTCCGCGCGGCGGCGCGAATCCTCGCCCATTTTCCAGGTGCCCTGGCCGAGAACGGGGATGGCTTCGCCGCAGGGCAGCGTGGTGGTTCTGACGCTCGATGGCATGGCAGGCTCCAGTTGAGACGGGATCGCATCACAGGCCGGACGAGAAATTCAGAGGCGTTCTCGCCGAGCCGCGAAAGCTTACTTCACCGGATGGGCGGCGAGCCAGTCCTGCATCTGCTTGATCTCGGCTTCCTGCGCCGCGATGACCGCCTCGGCCAGCTTGCGGATCTCGGGGTCCTTGCCGTTGGCGAGTTCGACCCTGGCCATGTCGATGGCGCCCTGGTGGTGAGGGATCATGCCGCGGACGAAATCGACGTCGGCATCGCCGGTGTATTTGGAGGCCATCATGTCGGCGTGCATCTTGTTCATCGCCGCCTTGTAGCCTGCGGTCGACGGGCCTTCCGCCCCCGTCGCCATGCCGGCCATGTCGTGCTTCATCTCCTCGCTTTGTGCGGGAACGCTTTCGAGAAAGACGGCAACCAGCATTCCAGCCGCCATCAGCAGCAGCACGATTTTTTTGGCCAAGGTCATTGATGGTCTCCTGTTGATCGGGTTTCGTATTTGGGGGATCGGCTCAAAGTTTCAATGTCCTCAGCCGCAACGCATTGGCGATCACTGAAACCGAGGACAGGCTCATCGCCGCCGCCGCCAGCATCGGCGACAACAGCGTGCCGGTCAGCGGATAGAGCACGCCGGCCGCAACCGGCACGCCAAGCACATTGTAGAGGAAGGCGAAGAACAGGTTCTGCCTGATATTGCGGATGGTCGCCTGGGCCAGTGTGCGGGCACGCACGATGCCGTTGAGGTCGCCCTTGACCAATGTGATGCCGGCGCTTTCGACGGCGACATCGGCGCCGGTGCCCATGGCGATACCGACATCGGCGGCGGCCAAGGCCGGTGCGTCGTTGACGCCGTCGCCGGCCATGGCGACGCCGGCGCCCTTGCCGCGCAATTCCTCGACCAGCGCGCCCTTCTGTTCCGGCAACAGGCCGGCGCGGACTTCGTCGATGCCGAGACTGCTGGCGATCGCGTTTGCCGTGCGCTCATTGTCGCCGGTCGCCATGATGATCCTTAAGCCGCTGTCGTGCAGGGCCTTGATCGCCTCGGCGGTGGTCGCCTTGACCGGATCGGCGACGGCGACGATGCCGGCCAATTTCCTGTCCACGACGACGAACATCGCCGTCTTGCCATCGCCTTGTAGCGCCTCGGCCACGGCCGAAACGGTGGACACGTCGACACCGAGATCACGCATCATCGCGGCGTTGCCGAGCGCTACATTCCTGCCCGAAACGGCACCGGAAACACCCTTGCCGGTGACCGCCTCGAAGCCATTGGCTTCGGCGACCCTTACACCGCGGGTCGCGGCGCCTTCGACAATAGCCTCGGCCAGGGGATGCTCCGAGCCCTTCTCCAGGCTCGCGGCGAGGCCCAGCAATTCCTCCTCCGAAAACCCATCGGCCGCCACGACATCCGTCAGTTTCGGCCGGCCTTCGGTCAGTGTCCCCGTCTTATCGACGATCAGCGTATCGACGGAAGCGAAGCGTTCGAGCGCGGCGGCCTCCTTGATCAGCACGCCGGCGTGGGCGCCGCGTCCGGTAGCGGTCATGATCGACATCGGCGTGGCGAGGCCCAGAGCACAGGGACAGGCGATGATCAACACCGAGACCGCCGAGACGATGGCGAAGATCAGGCTGGGCTCTGGGCCGAAGACCGCCCAGGCGGCGAACGCGGCGATGGCGACCAGAACGACAGCCGGGACAAAGTAGAAGGAAACGCGGTCGGCCAAGCCTTGTATCGGGGCGCGCGAACGCTGCGCCTTGGCGACCAGCTCGACGATGCGCGAGAGCGTGGTCTCGGCGCCGATGCGGTCGGCGCGCATGATCAGCGAGCCATTCTTGTTGAGCGTGCCGCCGGTGAGGGCATCCCCTTCGGCCTTCTCGACCGGCAACGGTTCGCCGGTGATCATGGATTCGTCGATGGAAGAGCGGCCTTCGAGCACGGTACCGTCGACCGGCACGGCATCGCCGGGCCGGATGCGCAGGCGCTCGCCGGCCTTGACGCTGTCCAGCGGCACATCGCTCTCGGAACCGTCCTCTCCTATGCGGCGGGCGGTCTTGGGCGCAAGGTCGAGCAGGGCGCGGATCGCCGAGCCGGTCTTTTCGCGGGCGCGCAGTTCCAGCACCTGGCCGAGAAAGACCAGCGCGACGATGACGGCTGCGGCCTCGAAATAGACCGGCACCGCCCCGCCATGGCCGCGGAACTGATGCGGAAAAATGTCCGGGAACAGCGTCGCGACGACGCTGTAGAGATAGGCCGCACCGACGCCGAGCGAAATCAGCGTCCACATGTTCGGGCTGCGGTTGCGGATCGAATCCCAACCACGATGAAAGAACGGAAATGCGGCCCAAAGCACGACCGGGCTCGCGAGCGCCAGCTCGATCCAGACCTTTGTCCGGTCATCTATCAGGTTCTCGAGCGACAGACCGATCATCGGCGCCATGGCGACGATGAGAAGGGGCACCGAGAGCACCGCACTGACCCAGAACCGCCTGGTGAAATCGACCAGTTCGGGATTTTGCCCCTCATCGCCTGTCGGCACGCCCATCGGCTCGAGCGCCATGCCGCAGATCGGACAGGAGCCGGGCTTGTCGCGGATGATCTCGGGATGCATCGGGCAAGTGTATTGCGTGCCCTTCGGCATCGCTTCCGGCGCCGGTCTGTCGCCGAGATAGGTTTGCGGCGCCGCCTCGAATTTCGACTTGCAGCCGGCGGAGCAGAAATAGAAGCCCTGGCCGTCATGGCGCAGAAAATGCTTTGCCGTGGCGCGGTCCACGCTCATGCCGCAGACGGGGTCGGTGGCGGTCAGGTATGTTTCCGGCTTGGCCCGGAATTTCGAACGGCAGCTTTCGCTGCAGAAATGATAGAGACGGCCAGCATGCTGCGATGTCGGCTTGCCGGCGGCTGGATCGACAGTCATGCCGCAGACCGGATCGCGTGTGACGGCGCCCGCATCCACGGCCGCACCTTTTGCCGCGCAGCAACCACCATGCGCGTGATGATCGTGATCTGAATGCGTCATTTCGAATGCCTCTATCAAACTGCTTCGAGCCGGAGGTAGTCCTTCCAGTAACTGGAAGGTCAAGGACTGGCTTGAATTTTATTGTCGCGGGTGTCCCGCACCATGGAAACGCGTCAACCCGCCCCCATACCCAGCGCCGCGGAAACGCGCTATAGACGCCGCCCAAAAGGCAAGGCCAACCGGTACCATGGCGAAAATCTCCTTGAAGCTCGATGAACTGATCGACGGCGACGCCTTGCGCCGCGAGATGACCGCGCTGACGGCGGCCACGACCGGGGACGGCTCCGGATCGGCCGCCCGCGCCGGGGTTCTCCAGCTTCTCAAGGGCCGGCTCGCCGCGGGCCGCAAAACAGCCGAGGCCATGCTGAAGCAGGATGGCGGCGGCAATGCCTGCGCCGAGCGGCTGTCGCATCTGATGGATGAGCTGATCCGGGCGCTCTACGATTTTGTCGCGACCCATGTCTACCGGGTAAAGAACCGGTCGGTGGCCGAACGCATGGCCGTCGTCGCGGTCGGCGGCTATGGGCGCGGCACGCTGGCGCCGGGATCCGACATCGACCTCCTGTTCCTGCTGCCCTACAAGCAGACGCCGTGGGGCGAACAGACAGTCGAATACATGCTCTACATGCTGTGGGACCTCGGGCTGAAGGTCGGCCACGCGACCCGCAACATCGAGGAATGCCTGCGGCTGTCGCGCACCGACATCACCATCCGCACCTCGATCCTGGAAGCGCGCTTCCTGTGGGGTGAGCAGAAGCTCTACGACGAACTGATGCTGCGCTTCGACCATGAGGTGGTGCGCACCACCGGACCGGAATATGTGCAGGCCAAGCTCGCCGAACGCGACGAGCGCCATGCCAAGGCCGGCGAAAGCCGCTATCTGGTCGAGCCCAACGTCAAGGACGGCAAGGGCGGCCTGCGCGACCTGCAGACGCTGTTCTGGATCGGCAAATATTTCTACCGGGTGCGCACCGGCGAGGAGCTGGTCGAGAAGGGCGTCTTCACGCAGGCCGAATACCGCGAATTCCAGAAGGCCGAGGATTTCCTGTGGGCCGTGCGCTGTCACATGCATTTCCTCACCGGCAAGGCCGAGGAGCGGCTGCATTTCGACATCCAGCGCGAGATCGCGGAGCGGCTGGGCTACACCACGCATCCCGGCCTGTCGGCGGTCGAGCGCTTCATGAAGCACTATTTCCTCGTCGCCAAGGATGTCGGCGACCTGACCCGCATCTTCTGCGCCGCGCTCGAAGAGGAGCAGGCCAAGCATGTGCCGGGCTTCAACCGCATCTTTCTCACCTTCCAGCGCCGCAAGCGCAAGCTTGCCGGCACGTCGGATTTCATCGTCGACAACCACCGTATCAACATCGCCGACGACCAGGTGTTCGAGCGCGATCCGGTCAATCTGCTCAGGCTGTTCTGGTTCGCCGACAAGCACGGGCTGGAGTTTCACCCCGACGCGCTGAAGCTGCTCACCCGCTCGCTCGGCCTGGTCAACAAATCGCTCCGACGCGACGAGGAGGCCAACCGGCTGTTCCTCGACATCCTGACCTCGGACCGCAACGCCGAGCTCAATCTGCGCCGCATGAACGAGGCGGGGCTGCTGGGCCGGCTGATCCCCGATTTCGGCAAGATCGTCGCCATGATGCAGTTCTCGATGTACCACCACTACACGGTCGACGAGCATCTGATCCGCTGCATCGGCGTGCTGGCCGAGATCGAGCGCGGCGACGGCGAGAAGGTGCATCCGCTGTCGCATTCGCTGATGCCGGGACTGAGAAAGAGCCGCGAAGCGCTCTACGTCGCCGTGCTGCTGCACGACATCGCCAAGGGCAGGCCGGAGGACCATTCGGAAGCCGGCGCGCGGATCGCCCGGCGCATCTGCCCGCATATGGGACTTTCGACCGCCGACACCGAAACGGTGGCCTGGCTGGTCGAGAACCATCTGGTCATGTCGATGACGGCGCAGACGCGCGATCTCAACGATCGCAAGACGATCGAGGACTTCGCCTCGATCGTGCAGTCCGTCGAGCGGCTGAAGCTGCTTCTCATCCTCACGGTCTGCGACATCAGGGGCGTCGGACCGGGCGTCTGGAACGGTTGGAAGGGCCAGTTGCTGCGCACGCTGTACTACGAGACCGAACTGCTGCTCACCGGCGGCTTCTCGGAAGTGTCGCGCGCCCAGCGCACGGCGGCGGCGCGCGAGTGCCTGGCCGAAGCCCTCGCCGGCTGGCCCGACAAGATCCGCAAACGCTATGTCGGCCTGCACTATGAGAATTACCTGTTGACCGTCGACCTGCCGGACCAGCTTCGCCACGCCGAATTCATCCGCGAGGCGGATGCGTCCGGCAACAAGCTCGCCACCATGGTCAAGACGCACCAGTTCGAGGCGGTGACCGAGATCACCGTTTTGGCGCAGGACCATCCGCGCCTGCTGTCGGTGATCGCCGGCGCCTGTGCGGCGGCCGGCGGCAACATCGTCGACGCGCAGATCTTCACCACCTCGGACGGCCGCGCGCTGGACACGATCCTGATCTCGAGGGAGTTCGACCGCGACGAGGACGAGCGCCGGCGTGCCGAGCGCGTCGGGCGGCTGATCGAGGACGTGCTGTCGGGCAAGAGCTGGCTGCCGGAGATGATCGAGAAGCGCACCAAACCCAAGCGCGGCGCCAAGGTCTTCCGGATCGCGCCGCGCGCCGAAATCCGCAACACGCTGTCGAACCGATTTTCGGTGATCGAGGTCGAGGGGCTGGACCGGCCGGGCCTGTTGTCGGAGATCACCGGAACGCTGTCCGACCTGTCGCTCGACATCGCGTCGGCCCACATCACTACCTTCGGCGAAAAGGTGATCGATACGTTCTATGTCACCGACCTCACCGGCCAGAAGATCGACAGCCCGTCACGCACCACCACCATCCGCAACCGGCTGACGGCGACGCTCGAGGGCACGGCCTCCGAACGCGGCAGCAGGACCAGGGCCGCCGCCGAGTGAGCGCCACCATCACTTTGTCCCAATCGCGCAGGCAGTCTCCAAACGCATGAGCCTCGTCAAGAAATTCGCTACGGTCGCTTCCGGCACGCTGATGAGCCGCGCGCTCGGTTTCGGCCGCGAGATGCTGATGGCGGCAGCACTGGGCACCGGACCGGTGGCCGACGCCTTCAACGCCGCCTTCCAGTTTCCCAACACCTTTCGCCGGCTGTTCGCCGAAGGCGCCTTCAACGCCGCCTTCGTGCCGCTGTTCGCCAAGGAGATCGAGACGCACGGCACCGACGGCGCCAAGCGCTTTTCAGAGGAAGTGTTCGGGGTGCTGTTCACGGCGCTGCTGGCGCTGACCATCGCCATGGAACTGGCGATGCCGCTGATCGTGCGCTACCTGGTGGCGCCGGGTTTCGCCGACACGCCGGGCAAGTTCGAGACGACCGTCACTCTGGCGACGATCATGTTCCCCTATCTCATCTGCATGTCGCTGGCCGCCATGATGGCGGGCATGCTGAATTCGCTACGCCGCTATTTCGCCGCGGCGATCGCGCCTGCCTTTCTCAACATCATCCTGATCAGCGTGCTTGGCTATGCCTGGTATCATGGGCTGGATGCGCATGCCGTCGGCTTCAGCCTGTCCTGGGGCGTTCTGGCGGCGGGCCTCGTGCAGCTCGCCATCGTCTGGGTGGCGGTTCGCAACGCCGGCATCTCGATCGGTTTCCGCCGGCCGAAGATGACGCCGAACGTGAAGCGGCTCCTGATCCTGGCGCTGCCGGCGGCGATCACCGGCGGCATCACCCAGATCAACCAGCTGATAGGCACCGCCATCGCCTCGGCGCAGGACAGCGCCGTCTCCTCGCTCGCCTATGCCGACCGCGTCTACCAGCTGCCACTTGGCGTGGTCGGCGTCGCTGTTGCGATCGTGCTGTTGCCGGAACTGTCGCGGGCGCTGAAGTCGGGCAATCTGATCGAGGCGGCCAATCTGCAAAACCGCTCGGTCGAATTCACCCTGTTCATGACCTTGCCGGCTGCGGTGGCGCTCTGGGTCATGTCTGAGCCGATCGTGCGGCTGGTCTATGAGCGCGGCGCGTTCGCCGCCAACCATTCGACGCCTGTCGTGGCGGCGATCCTGGCGATCTTCGGGCTCGGCCTGCCGGCCTTCGTGCTGATCAAGGCGTTCACCCCGGGCTATTTCGCCCGCGAGGACACACGCACGCCGATGATCTTCGCCGCCATCTCGGTGGCGGTGAACGTCGCCACCGCGCTGACGCTGTTTCCGAGGATGGGCGCGCCCGGCATCGCCGTGGCCTCGGCGGTGGCCGGCTGGGTCAACGCGCTGATGCTGCTCGGGGTGCTGATCCGGCGCGGCCATTGGGGCCGCGACGTGCCTCTTTTGAAGCGCATTCCGCGTCTGGTGCTCTCGGCGGCGGTGATGGGCGTCGCCCTCTATTTCGCCGAACACTGGCTGAGCGCCAGGCTCGGCTCCGGCTCGCCGCTGGTCGTCAAGGCGACGACGCTGCTGGGGCTGGTGGCCGGCGGGGCGCTGCTCTACTTCGTCACGGCCTTTGCCAGCGGCGGCGCCGATTTCGGCATGATCCGCCGCAATGTGAAGCGCGGCTCAGGCAAGGCGACACCACCAGCCGTAAACGCCGAGCTGGACGAGTAGGCCGGGCAGCCCGACTGCAATAGCAGTCTTGATCGCAGCGTCATGTTCGTCCATAAGCGCGCCGTCGCAAGACTTTCGCCGCACGCGGTTTCCAGCCGCGTGATTGGCTCCGAAAAGTCTGCAACTTTTCGGAATCGCGCTTATACGGCCCTCCACAAGCCACGAGGAAACCATGTCCGCCTTCAAGCCACTCGTCTTCTCCGGCGTCCAGCCGACCGGCAATCTGCATCTTGGCAACTATCTCGGCGCCATCAAGAAATTCGTCGCCCTGCAGGAGACGTCCGACTGCATCTACTGCGTCGTCGACCTGCATTCGCTGACGGCCCAGCTGGTTTATGACGATCTCAAGGACCAGACGCGCTCCATCACCGCGGCATTCCTTGCCTCCGGCATCGATCCGAAGAAGCACATCGTGTTCAACCAGTCGCGGGTGATGCAGCACGCCGAGCTCGCCTGGATTTTCAACTGCGTGGCGCGCATCGGCTGGATGAACAAGATGACGCAGTTCAAGGACAAGGCCGGCAAGGACCGCGAGAACGCCTCGCTCGGCCTGCTTGCCTATCCCTCGCTGATGGCAGCCGACATCCTGCTCTACCGCGCCACCCATGTGCCGGTCGGCGAGGACCAGAAGCAGCATCTGGAACTGACGCGCGATATCGCCCAGAAATTCAACAACGACTTTTCGGACCGCATCGCCGGTCTTGGCGTCGGCGTCGAGATGCAGGTCGGAGAGGAAATTGTGAACGGCTACTTTCCGATCACCGAGCCGGTCATCGGCGGGCCGGCGGCGCGCATCATGTCGTTGCGCGACGGCTCCAAGAAGATGTCGAAGTCGGACCCGTCGGATCTGTCGCGCATCAATCTGACCGACGATGCCGACGCCATCTCCAAGAAGATCCGCAAGGCCAAGACCGATCCGGAAGCCTTGCCGAGCGAAGTGGACGGCCTCGCCACCCGGCCGGAAGCGGAAAACCTGGTCGGCATTTATGCCGGCCTTGCGGACATATCGAAAGAGGCGGTGCTGAAGGAGTTCGGCGGCCAGCAGTTTTCGGTGTTCAAGCCGGCACTGGCCGACCTGGCAGTCGAAAAACTGGCTCCCGTCGCCGCCGAAATGCGCCGCATTTCCGATGACCGCGCCTATGTCGACGCGGTGCTGAGGGACGGCGGCGAGCGCGCCGGCGTGCTGGCCGAAGCGACGATGAAGACGGTGCGCGACATCATCGGGCTGCTGCAGGACTGATCCGCATCCTTATGCCCCGCACCATACCGGCCAAAGACCGGCGGCTTGCCGCCGGTCAGCCGCAGTGGCAGATTGCGGCCGAAATGACATCGAGTAAATAGACATGGTCTCCAAACGCCTCAGCCGCGAAGCCGGACATCGCCGGAAGTTCCTGGCGATCATCGACGATACGCCCGAATGCGAGCGCGCCGTCGCCTACGCCTCGAAGCGGGCGCTGAGCACCAGCGGCGTGCTGGTGCTGCTCTATGTCATCGAACCGGACGATTTCCAGCACTGGCTGGGCGTCGAGAAGATCATGCGCGAGGAGGCGACCGCCACCGCACGCACCGCGCTCGACAGCTACGCCAACAAGGTGCGCCAGAAGCTCGGCATCGAACCCGAGATGGTGGTGCGCGAGGGCAAGCCCACCGAAGAGATCCACAAGCTGATCGAGGAAGATCAGGATATCGCCATTCTGGTGCTGGCGGCCGGCGCCGGCAAGGAAGGGCCCGGGCCGCTGGTCGGCGCCGTGGCCGGCAAGGGCGCCGCCTTCCCTATCCCGGTGACCGTGGTGCCGCAAAACCTTTCGGACGAGGAAATCGACAGCCTCGCCTGAAGTGTATCGATATTCGGGTGATGCCGGCCTACAAATGCCGGGTTCCTGCGCTTCCGGTGCTCACGTACTTCAAATACGCTCCGCTCCGGTTCTCGGAAACCACCATTTTCGACTCGGCCTGACCCGAATCTCGACACACTTCATAGTGCTTGGCAGGAGTCGCAAAAACATTCCGCCAGCCAGCCATTCGGGCGATGCGTTTCGCTTGAATGTCCAGCCGATAGAGCTTATTTAGAATTATTCCAAACTATCTGCCCGAGACGGGCACGGAGACGGCCATGTTCATCCAGACCGAATCGACGCCAAACCCGGCGACGCTGAAATTCCTGCCCGGCAAGGAAGTGCTTTTGGAAGGCACCGCCGATTTCCGTGATGCGGATAGTGCGGCGACGGCCTCGCCGCTGGCCGGCCGGCTGTTCGAAATACCGGGCGTCACCGGCGTCTTCTTCGGCTACGACTTCATCACCGTGACCAAGGACGGCCCCGACTGGCAGCATCTGAAGCCGGCGATCCTGGGCGCGATCATGGAGCATTTCATGTCCGGCGCGCCTGTCATGGCCAATGCCGGCCCGGCCGCAGAGACCAGCCAGACCGGCGAGTTCTACGACAAGGCCGACGAGGAACTCGTCATCACCATCAAGGAACTGCTTGACACGCGGGTGCGCCCGGCAGTGGCCCAGGATGGCGGCGACATCACCTTCCGCGGCTTCGAGAACGGCACCGTGTTCCTGCACATGAAGGGCGCCTGCGCCGGCTGCCCGTCATCGACGGCGACGCTGAAGCACGGCATCCAGAACCTGCTCCGCCACTTCGTTCCCGAGGTCCAGCAGGTCGAACAGGTCGCCTGACCGTTCGCCTTCGCCGAGCGCGGCGACGATTCTCACATGCAAGCAACAAAAAACCGGGCCGAATTGCCCGGTTTTTTGTTGGGGACGTCCGTTGTTGCCTAGACGGTCCGCGTACGAACGGTGTTGACCATGAACCTCGCGGTCACGGTCAGAGAACGATGACCTTGGCGCCGACCTCGGCGCGATCGTAAAGGTCGATGATGTCCTGGTTCATCAGCCGGATGCAGCCCGACGACATCGCCTTGCCGATCGAGTTCCATTCCGGGCTGCCATGCAGGCGATAGCCCATGTCACCGCCCTTGTTGAACAGGTACAGAGCGCGCGCGCCGAGCGGGTTCTTCAGGCCCGGCTCCATGCCGCCGGCGAACTTGGCGAGTTCCGGCTGGCGCTTGATCATCTGCGATGGCGGCGTCCAGGTCGGCCATTCGCGCTTGATGGCGACATGGGCGGTGCCATGCCACTCGAAGCCCTCGCGGCCGACGCCGATGCCGTAGCGAATTGCCCGGCCGTCACCCTCGACGAAGTAGAGGAACTTGTTCTGCGTATCGACGATGATAGTGCCCGGCTTTTCCTTGGTGTCGTAGCTCACCTCCTGGCGGTGATACTTCGCGGGCACCTTTTCGATCGGGATGCGCGGCAGCTGGTAGCCGGCGTCGGTCACCGCGCCATAGTCGTTGGAGAATATCTGCCCGCCAATGGTGCTGCAACCGGCGAGTGCGGTCGACAGCGCCAGTGCGGCAATTACTGCAAGCGACTTCATGCGCATGAGGTGATCCGTGCCCCGCCAAACATCCGCGGCACGAGTCGGCCGCTTTCTTGCCATCATTCATGCTGGCATTTGCTTTGCTTGCCAAGTACGCGATGCCTATATGCAAGACCTCACCTGCCGGTAAGCCAGCAACTGCGGCATTTCGGCAACAGCCTTCACCGGATTGTGAAGGAAATTCAATGGCCATGACTCTCGGGCCAGCAGGAATCGAGGAACAACCATGAATGTCGGCGACGCCGCCCAGCGTTCCGGTCTGCCAGCCAAGACCATCCGCTACTATGAGGAAATTGGCCTGATCGCGCCTGCGCGTGCCGGCAATGGCTATCGCGACTATTCGGGCGACGACATCCATCGGCTGACCTTCCTGCGCCGTGCCCGCAACCTGGGCTTTTCCATCGACGATTGCCGCCAGTTGATGGCGCTTTACCAGGACCGCAGCCGCGCCAGCCACGACGTGCGCGAGATCGCCACCGCCCATGTCAGGGCGATCGAGGAGAAGGTGCGCGAGCTGCAGTCGATGCGATCGACCCTGCAGAAGCTCGTCCAGGCCTGCCATGGCGACGACCGGCCGGACTGCCCGATCATCGATGACATTGCGGGAACCGCGCCGCTCGGCGATAAAGCCGTCACGGTCGCATAGATCCGTGCCGGCCAGGCCCGACGCCTCTCGGCTACGGAGGGAGGATGCCGATGGCCTCGATGACTGTCGAACTGCACAATGTCGAAGGCACCGAAGCCGCCATGGGCTGGGCCGGCGGCCACACGATCGTCGTCGACCGGCCCGAGGGCAAGGCCGGCGGCATGGGCCTGGGCTTCAATGGCGGCCAGCTGCTGGCGCTGGCGATTGGCGGCTGCTTCTGCAACGACCTTCGCTATGTCGCCGACGAGATCGGCGTGAAACTCGGCAGGATCGCCGTCTCGGTGAGGCTTGACCTCGACGGCAAGCTCCTGCTGGCGACCGCGGCAAGGATGACGGTTTCCTGCGAGACCTTGGACGGGTCCGATCCCCAAAGGATCATTGACCGTGCAAGCGTGGTTTCCACGGTCAGCAACTCGTTGCGCCAGGGCGTGCCGGTTACGATCGAAACGACGGGGCCTGGTCGCTCATAAACGCCAGGACTTCTCCCGCGCCGTAGGTCGTCCCGCCACGTTCACCCATCACGGAAAGTGAAGGTGGCCATACGGTTCTCCGTGCCTGCTCATGCCATCGAGCACCCATTGATTTGGGTGGCCACCAAATGAGCGGTACGGGTTCAAATCGTGAACAAAATCTGGCATGGTCCCGTCATGCCAATCATCTCACCGATTCCCCTGAACCCGCTCATCGATGGTCGCCAGTCCGAACGCGCCATGCTGGTGCGGCGCGGGGTGCAGCGCCTGCTCCGCGAAATGGGCGCGCATGTGCTGCCCGAACTGTCGCTGGCGACCGGCCGCCGCGCCGACCTCGTCGCGCTGACCCGCCACGGCGACATATGGATCATCGAGATCAAATCCTCGGTCGAGGATTTTCGTGTCGACCGCAAATGGCCCGACTACCGGCTGCACTCGGACCGCTTCTTCTTCGCCACCCATCCCGGCGTGCCGGCGGAGATTTTTCCCGAAGAATGCGGCTTCATCCTCTCCGACGGCTATGGCGCCGAGATTTTGCGCGAGGCGCCCGAGCACCGCATGGTGGCGGCGACGCGCAAGGCGCTGATGCTGCGGATCGCGCGGGCCGGCGCCGCGCGGCTGCTGGCGGCGGAGCTCGCCGGGGTGGCCGTGCCTGCGCTGGAGGGGGAGAGCGAATAGGCTGACAGGCAGGAGATAGAACGCAACCGACGGCGCCGCCCCTCATTGTCCTGCCGGACATTTCTCCCCGTATAGAGACGGGGAGAAAGGTGCTGTCGTCGGCGATTCGCCAACTTATGGAAGAAAGCGCCAAGGGGTCGCGTCACCCCTTCTCCCCGTCTCTATACGGGGAGAAGATGCCGGCAGGCAGATGAGGGGCAGCGCGACCTCGAAAAGAGTGCATTGAAGTCGCTGATAGGCCCCTACTCCTCGCCCTCATCCACCTCAGTCGCCGCCGGCGCCATCAGCAGGACGGCCGCGCCGAGCAGCGCTGCGACCAGGGAGCCGGAGAGAATGCCGACCTTGACCGCGTCCTGCAGCGCGACGTCGCTGGCGAAGGCGAGCAGGCCGATGAACAGGCTCATGGTGAAGCCGATGCCGCACAGCAGCGAGATGCCGATCATGTGCAGCCAGCCGGCATGGGCCGGCAGGTCGGCGAGACCGAAGCGGATGGCGAGCGCGGAGGAACCGAACACGCCGACCAGCTTGCCGACGACGAGGCCGGCGGCGACGCCGAGCGTCAGCGGCTCGAACAGCGCGCCGACGCTGAGGCCCGCCAGCGAAACGCCGGCGTTGGCAAAGCCGAAGATGGGAATGACGACGAAGGGCACTATTGCGTGCAGGCCGTGCTCGAGCCGGTGCAGCGGCGAATGATCGAGATCGTGTTCGATGCCGGCGGTGCGTTCGAGCGGAATGGTCAGCGCCAGCGCCACGCCGGCAAGCGTGGCATGCACGCCCGACTTCAGCACCAGCACCCACAGGATAGCACCGAGCACGAGGTAGGGCACGAGGCTCATCACCCGCATGCGGTTGAGCACGACAAGCGCGGCGATGACCGCGAAGGCGGCGCCCAGATAGGCAAGCGACAGGCCGCTCGTGTAGAAGATCGCGATGATGATCACCGCGCCGAGATCGTCGATGATGGCAAGGGCGGTGAGGAAGATCTTCAGCGAGGCCGGCACGCGGCTGCCAAGCAGCGATAGCACGCCGAGCGCGAAGGCGATGTCGGTAGCGGTCGGGATCGCCCAACCGGACAGCGCGCCCGCATTGTCACGGTTGATGGCGACATAGGCCAGCGCCGGCACCACCATGCCGCCGGCCGCCGCGATGCCGGGCAGCACCCTGCGCGGCCAGGTCGAGAGCTGGCCGTCCAGCATCTCGCGCTTGATCTCCAGGCCGACGAGCAGGAAGAATACCGCCATCAGCCCGTCATTGACCCAATGCGACACGCTGAGCGGGCCGAGATAGGCGTGGAGGACGGCAAAATAGGTTCCGGAGAGCGGTGAGTTGGCGACGATCAAGGCCAATGCCGCCGCTACCATCAGCATGATGCCGCCGGCCGCCTCGCTGTCGAGAAATTCGCGCAAGACGGAAACCGGCCGCTGTTTCAAGTCCCGCATGTCACCCTCCGTTATGCCGCCTGTTCGGCAGGCTTATTGTCGAGGCCGGCGGCGCCCCTCATTGCCCTGCCGGGCATTTCTCCCCGTATAGTGACGGGGAGAAAGAGGCTGGCCGCAGCGTCGGCGCCTTTTTGCAACGCTGGTGGTTAGCGAAATCGGCGATGACAGCGCCCCTCTCCCCGTCACTATACGGGGAGAGGATGCCGGCAGGCAGGTGAGGGGCGGCGCCGAGTTCGACAATTGGATGCTTCCCCGTAAGCAGAAACCGGTCCGAAGGAATTGCTCAGCGCGCACACTCCTAGCGCGGCGCGCGCTTGGCCAGGATGCGCTGCAGGGTGCGGCGATGCATGTTGAGGCGGCGCGCGGTCTCGGAGACGTTGCGCTCGCACATTTCGTAGACACGCTGGATGTGCTCCCAGCGCACGCGGTCGGCCGACATCGGATTTTCCGGGGGCGCGGCGCGCTCGCCGGCCGTGCGGGTTAGCGCGGCAAAGACGTCGTCGGCGTCGGCCGGCTTCGACAGATAGTCGACGGCGCCGAGCTTCACCGCCGTCACCGCGGTGGCGATGTTGCCGTAGCCGGTCAGGATGATCGCGCGGGAATCCTCGCGCTTCTCACGGATAGCGGCCACGACGTCGAGGCCGTTGCCGTCGCCAAGCCGCATATCGACCACCGCGTAGGCGGGCGGATTGGCGCGTGCCTTGCCGACCGCCTCCTCGACGCTCTCGGCCGTTTCGACCACGAACCCCCTGGTTTCCATGGCGCGGGCCAGACGGGTCAGGAACGGTTTGTCGTCGTCGACGATCAGAAGCGAGGTGTCCTCGCCCTCAACCATTGCGCCACTGTTTTCATCGCCTGTCATCGTCTTGAAATTCCTGCTGCCTTAATTTTACGCAGATATAGTTTTGCGTCGCGATTGTCCAATTTACGCGGTGTCAAACATCGTCGCGGGCGCCGATTCCGGGTTCAGGAAAACATTTCTAGGCCATGAAATCCGCACCATGGCGCCCTCGCCCAGTCCGCTCGAATTGCGAAAGTCGAGCGTGGCGCCCGATCGCTCGAGCAATGTCTTGGCGATGAACAGGCCCAGCCCCAGCCCGCCGCCGGCCTCCGTGCCCTGGCGTGTCGACATATAGGGCTCGCCGATGCGGTCGATGATCTCGGGCGGAAAACCGGGACCGTCATCGATGATCGAGAAGGAGACGGTGGCCTCGTCCCAGCTCCAGCGCACGGTGACGCTCTCGCGGGCGAAATCGACGGCGTTCTCCACCAAATTGCCAAGGCCGTAGATGACGCCGGGATTGCGGCGCCCGACCGGCTCGGGGCCGCTGCGCTCGCCGGGCCTGAGCTTGATCGAAATGCCGAAGTCGCGGTGCGGCGCGGTGACCTCCTCGACCAGCGAGGTCAGCGGCAGGCGGGACAAATGCGCCTCTCCCTCGGACGACAGGCTGGTCAGGCGCTTGAGGATCTCGCGGCACCGCTCGCTCTGGGAGCGCAGCAGCGTCACATCCTCCCCGTGTTTCGCGTCCTTGCCGAGCGCCTTTTCCATCTCCTTGGCGACAAGCGTGATGGTGGCGAGCGGTGTGCCCAGCTCATGCGCGGCGGCGGCGGCCAGCCCGTCGAGTGCCGACAGATGCTGCTCGCGCTGGAGCACCAGTTCGGTGGCGGCGAGCGCATTGGCCAGGAGGCGGGCTTCCGCGGCCACGCGGAAGGCGTAAATGGCGGTGAAGGCGATCGAAGACAGCACCGCCATCCACATGCCGGCAACATAGATGAAGGGCATCGCCAGCGGCGCGCCTTCATGCCAGGGCAATGGCAAGTGGAAAAAGACCAGCAAGGTCGCCGTCGTCATCACCAGCCCCCCAAGCACCGCGGTCAGGCGCAAGGGCAGCGACGTCGCCGAAATGACCACGGGCACCGTCATCAGCAGCGAGAACGGATTGGTAAGGCCGCCGGTCATGTAGAGCAGGCCGGCAAGCTGGAGGCTATCAAAGATCAGGATGCCGAAGGCGGCGAACGGCGTGAGCCGGTGCGCGGCCGGGAACCGAAAGGCAAGGAGCAGGTTCATCCAGGCCGAACAGGCGATCAGGGCAAAGCACAGGCTGACCGGCAGTGGGAATTTCAGGCCGTAGGCGACGAAAAGCACCGTCACGCTCTGGCCGACAATGGCAAGCCAGCGCAGCCGGATCAGCGTGTTGAGGCGCAGTCGCTGGCTCTGCTGGAAGTCGGGAGAACGCAATACGTTGATCATGGCCATGAAATACAGCCGCGAAGCGGCCAGCGCTAGGTGGATGACGAAGCGATGGCGTTTGCGCCAATCGCCAAGCAACTACGTCCCGCGCGGCTTGGCGCGGCTGGTGGCGGCGGCGAGCAGCGGATTTTCCGGCCATACGTGTTTGGGGTAGCGGCCGCGCATGTCGGCGCGCACATCGGCCCAGGAGCCGCGCCAGAAACCGGGCAGGTCGCGCGTCGTCTGGATCGGCCGGTGCGCAGGCGACAGCAGTTCGAGCGTCAGCGGCACGGTGCCGCCTGCGATTGCAGGGTGCCGGTCGAGGCCGAACAGTTCCTGGACACGAACCGCCAAAACGGGCCATTCGCCGTCATAGCGGATCGGCACGCGACTGCCGGACGGCACGTCGAAATGGGTCGGCGCAAGCGCGTCGATCCGGCGCTGCAAATCGTGCGGCACAAGCGCCGTCAGCCCGGCCGGGACGACACCCGGATCGATGGCCGAGAAGGATGCGGCACCCGACAGGAACGGCAGCAGCCAGTCGTCGAGGCGATCGATAAGTGCCGTGTCGGACATATCGGGCCACGGCGCCCCAAGGCCGCGATGCAGCCAGGACAGGCGCTGGCGCAGCGTCTCGGCCTCCTTGCTCCAGCTCAGCAGCGAAAGTCCATGTTCGCGCAAGGCGTCAAGCATGGCGCGGTCGGCCTCATTGCCGGTTGGCGGAGGCAGCATGCGCTCGGCCAGCGTGATAGCGCCGAGGCGTACGGTTTCGCGCACGCGCACGGCGCGGCGCTCGCGATCGAAGCTCGTTTGCCTGCGGGTTTCGATCCTTTCCGCCAGTGCTGAACGAATATCGTCCTCGCTGATCGCCGCCGCCGCCGTGATGCGCGCATTCTGCGCCTTGCCCTGCAGGTCGGCGACAACCAGAAACGCCTCGCCGGCAAGCGGATCGGCAGCATCGAGCATGGCACCGGAGCCGTTGGCCAGCACGAAACGCCCGCGCTCGCCGCGCGCCTTGGCGACGCGGTCGGGCCAGGCATGGATGAGGAGAGGACCAGCGCTGCCACCCTCCCCCTTGTGGGGAGGGTCGGCGCGTAGCGCCGGGGTGGGGGTGCGGCGCCAAAGCCCCCCGCCCCGCTCCGCTTCGCGGATCGACGTTCCGGGGCGAGCCACGGGTCTCGCCCGTCCTTCGGACCCCCATAAGGGGGAGGGTGAAGAGGCCTGCCTCGCCAGGCGTTCGGCGAGTTGCCGCGCGGCGGTGGCGCGCGGCGATCTTTCCTGGCGAAAGCGCATCAGCCGGCGTTCGAGATCGGCGCCGTCACCGCCCAACCCGCGCTCGGTCAGCAGCACCGCGAGCATGGCCGCCTCGCCGGCATGGCCGCCGCGGGCCGCCTCGGCGACCATATGCGCCAGCCGCACCGGCAGAGCGAGCTTGCGCATCGCGGCGCCCGCTTCCGTCAGCCGCCCCGCCTCGTCGATGGCATCAAGCGCGCGCAGCAGCGCCCTTGCCTCGTTGAGCGCCGGGGCCGGCGGCGGATCGAGGAAGGCGAGGCTCGTCGGATCGGCGACACCGAAGGCGGCGCAGTCGAGCAGCAGGCCGGAAAGGTCGGCCTCGAGGATTTCCGGCGGGGTGAAGGCTGGAAGCGACGCCGTCTGTTCGGCGCGCCACAGTCGGATGGCGACGCCGGCCTGCGTGCGTCCGGCACGGCCGGCGCGCTGGTCGGCGGAGGCCTTGCTGGCGCGCACCGTCTCCAGCCGCGTCAGGCCGCTGGCCGGCTCGTAGCGCGGCAGCCGCGACAGGCCGGAATCGATGACGACCCGCACGCCGTCGATGGTGATGGAGGTCTCGGCGATTGACGTAGCCAGCACCACCTTGCGGCGGCCCGCCGGCGCCCGCCTGATCGCCGCGTCCTGCGCCTTGCCATCGAGCATGCCGTAGAGCGGCACGATATCGGTGTCGGCGCCGACCTTGCCGGCAAGCCGCTCGGCGGTGCGCTCGATCTCGCGCTGGCCGGGCAGGAAGGCAAGCACGCTGCCGCTTTCGTCGGCAAGAACGTCGCGGATCGCCTTGGCCATGGCGTCCTCGATTGCGGTGCCGGCCGGCCGCTCGTCGTAGCGAATGTCGACGGGAAAGGCACGGCCTTCGCTTTCGATCACCGGCGCGCCCGACAACAGCTTCGCGACACGGGCGCCGTCCAGCGTCGCCGACATCACCAAGACGCGCAGGTCCGGCCGCAGCGCGCCTTGCACGTCGAGCGCCAAAGCGAGGCCGAAATCGCCGTCGAGCGAGCGCTCGTGGAATTCGTCGAAGATCACGGCCGAGATTCCGGGCAGTTCGGGATCGTCAAGGATCATCCGCGCCAGCACACCTTCTGTGACGACCAGTATTTTTGTCCGGGCCGAAGTGTGGTTCTCCATGCGCATGGCATAGCCGACGGTGGCGCCGGGCTCCTCATCAAGCAATTCGGCCATGCGGCGGGCGGCGGCGCGGGCGGCGAGCCGGCGCGGCTCCAGCAGCACGATCTTGCCCGTGCCCAGCCATGGCGCATCGAGCAGCGCCAGCGGCACCAGCGTCGTCTTGCCGGCGCCGGGCGGCGCCACAAGCACGGCGCCGTTGCCGGAGCCGAGTGCATGGCCCAGCGCCGGCAGCACGGCGGATACCGGAAGCTCCGGCAAGACTTTTGTCGTCATCGCGCCCGCATATCAGCGCTCGTGGTCGCCATGCAACCGGCGCCAGATCAAAGCCGGGTGCGCGAAAACGGGTTCCAGCGCACCGTGCCCAACCGTACTTCCTCGCGCACCATGGTGAGCAGGCCGGACCCACCGACGACCGCGAGGCCGACCAGCGACAGCCAGTCAGGATATTCCCGGAAGAACAGCGCACCGAGGATGACCGCCCAGACCATCTGCGAATAATGCGTCGGCGCGATCCGGTTGGCGGGCGCGTATTTGACGGCCAGCAGCTGCAGCAATTGTCCGCATGCGGTGAAGGCGCCGGCCATCATCAGCCATGCAAGTTGCCTTGCGTCGGGAAGCGTTAACGAGGTGGCGGCGATGCCGATGCCGTTGAACAACAGGCCGTAGCCGATCAACACGCCGAGCATGGTCGTGCGCTTTTCCTGCTTTGCCAGCGAGCGCATCAGAATGACGCTGGCGGCAGCGAGGAAGGCAACGCCAAAGGCGGCGAGGTGCCCAAGATTGAGTTCGCGAAAACCCGGTCGCACCACCAACATGACGCCGGCAAAGCCGGCGACCACCGCAAGCCAGCGCCATGGACCCACCTTTTCCTTAAGGACGACCGTGGAGAGGATAGTGACGCAGAGCGGCGCCAGAAAGACGAGCGCGTAGACTTCGGCCAGTGGAATGGTGGTGAAGGCATAGACGCTGAGCACGCCCGAGGCGATGCCTGCCCAGGCGCGCGCCTGCACCGCCCAAGGCCGTTTGGTGCGCCAGAAATCACGCCAACGCTCGTCCGCCGGCCGGGTGAAGAAGAGAAAGCAGCCGGCAAACAATATCGAGAAGAAACCGATCTCGAACACCGTGAACTGCCCACCCAGGCTTTTGACAACGGCATCGCTGCCCGAATAGCTTGCATAGGCGATCAGGGCGAGCAGGATTCCGTTCGTCACGTTTTTCCATTTCCGGGGAGAGAAGCGTTGAAAATACTGGCGCTCGGCGCGCATCCTGACGACATCGAGATATTCATGTTCGGTACGATGGCGGCCTATGCGGCGCAAGGCGCAGAACTGACTTTTGCCATAGCCACGGATGGTGCCAGAGGCGGCAAGAGCGATCCCACGGTTCTCGCCCGTGCCCGTCGCGAGGAGGCGACGGCCGCGGCCGCGCTGCTCGGGGCGGCGCCGCGCTTCCTCGACTTTCCCGACGGCAGGCTGGTGGCGGATGCCGCGCTGATCGGCGCGCTGAAGACGCTGATTGGCGAAACCGGACCGGATCTGGTGATTACCCATGCGTCCAACGACTATCACGCCGACCACCGCGCGCTGTCGGACGCCGTGCGCATCGCGGCGTCGTTCGCCGTACCGGTGCTGCATGCCGACACGATGGGCGGCACCGGATTCTCCCCGACCCATTATGTCGAGATATCAGCCCAGGCCGAGATCAAGGCCAAGGCGATCCGCCTGCACCAGTCGCAGGATCCGGAGCGCTTCGTCGACATCGCCCGCACGCAGAATTTTTTTCGCGCCGGCCAGTGCAACGGCGCGCCGGGATCGCAGGCCGAAGCCTTCCGCTTCGAGCCGATGTTTCCGTTTGCAGACATTCGCGACCTGCTGCCGCCGGCGCCGCCGATCCGACCGGTCATCGTGAGCACCAAAAGGGTCGACTGAGCCGGGAGACGGCTGCTCCATCGCGGTGACCGTGCCCGACGACGAGACCACCGGCTGACGCACCGGTGCACACGGCCACATGGGCACGCCCGGGCCGGACCGTGCTTTTCTTCCCGGAGGGCCACGATGTCGCACCTTTGCGGCCAGGACCGGGCCGGATCAGACGAATTGAGGGAAGACATCGCCGGAAAAAACAGCATAGGCTATTGCCAGGACGGCAAATCTTCCCGGGGAGGAAACGGATGGCTTCACGCTATCACGAGGTCTATGACGGCTGGAAACGCGACCCGGAAAAGTTCTGGGCGGATGCGGCGAACGCCATCGATTGGTACACGCCTTACGACAAGGTGTTCGATGCGGAAGCCGGCGTTTATGGCCGCTGGTTTACCGGCGCCACCTGCAACACCTGCTACAATGCCCTCGACCGGCATGTCGCCGGCGGGCGTGCCGACCAGATCGCGCTGATCCATGACAGCGCCATCACCGGCACCGTGAAGACATTCACCTATGCCGAGCTCAAACGCGAAGTGGTGGCGCTGACCTCGGTGCTGAAGAACCGCGGCGTCGGCAAGGGTGATCGCGTCATCATCTACATGCCGATGGTGGCGGAAGCGGCCATCGCCATGCTTGCCTGCGCCCGCATCGGCGCCGTGCATTCGGTCGTCTTCGGCGGTTTTGCCTCGCATGAGCTCGCCACCCGCATCGACGACGCCAGGCCGAAGGTGATCATTTCGGCCTCCTGCGGCCTGGAGCCCGGCCGCGTCGTCGCCTACAAGCCGCTGCTCGACAAAGCGATCGAGATATCCCGCCACAAGCCGGACGCCTGCCTGATCCTGCAGCGCGACCAGCTGCGCTGCGAGCTCAGGGACAATTACGACATCGACTATGCGGACGCGGTCGCGCGCGAGCGGGCGGCCGGCGCCAATGTCGACTGCGTTGCGGTGCTTGCCACCGACCCGCTCTACATCATCTATACGTCAGGCACGACCGGCCAGCCCAAGGGCATCGTTCGCGACAATGGCGGCCACATGGTGGCGCTCGAATGGACGATGGAAAACGAGTTCGGCGTCAAGCCCGGCGAAGTGTTCTGGGCGGCGTCCGACGTCGGCTGGGTGGTCGGCCATTCCTACATCGTCTACGGGCCGCTGCTGCATGGCTGCACCAGCATCCTGTTCGAAGGCAAGCCGGTCGGCACGCCCGATGCCGGCACCTACTGGCGGGTGATCGCGCAGCATGGCGTGGTCGCCCTGTTCACCGCGCCGACGGCGTTCCGCGCCATCAAGGGGCAGGATCCCAGGGGCGAATTCGTCGCCAGATACGACCTGTCGAAATTCCGCACGCTGTTCCTCGCCGGCGAGCGCGCCGATCCCGAAACCATCAAATGGGCGGAGCAGAAACTGAACGTGCCGGTCATCGACCATTGGTGGCAGACCGAGACCGGCTCGCCAATGACCATCAACCCCGCAGGCCTCGGCCTGCTGCCGGTAAAATACGGCTCACCCGGCGTGCCGATGCCCGGCTACGACATCCGCGTGCTCGACGATGCCGGCCACGAGGTGCCGCGCGGCACGCTCGGCAATGTCGTGGTCAAGCTGCCGCTGCCGGCGGGCTGCCTGCCGACGCTGTGGAACGCCGACGCCCGTTTCCGCCAGGCCTATCTCGACGAGTTCCCCGGCTTCTACAAGACCGCCGATGCCGGCATGATCGACGAGGACGGCTACCTCTACGTGATGGCCCGCACCGACGACATCATCAATGTCGCCGGCCATCGGCTGTCGACCGGCGCCATGGAAGAGGTGCTGGCAACGCATCCCGATGTCGCGGAATGCGCCGTTGTCGGCATCGCCGATGCGATGAAGGGCCAGGTTCCGCTCGGCTTCGTCGTGCTCAACGCTGGTGTCTCGCGCGAGATCGGCCTCATCGAGAGCGAAGTGGTGGGGCTGGTGCGCGAGCGCATCGGCCCGGTCGCCGCCTTCAGGACGGTGGTGACGATCAAGCGGCTGCCGAAGACGCGGTCGGGAAAGATCCTGCGCGGGACCATGCAGAAGATCGCAGACAAGGAAGATTGGACCATGCCGGCGACGATCGACGACCCGGCCATCCTCGACGAGATCACGGCCGTGCTGAAGGAGCGCGGCATCGGGGTCTAGATGATCGGGCGCAGCAGACACGATCCTTCCGTTTATTGAGCGGTCGGCGCCGCCCCCCCATCCGCCTGCCCGCACCTTCTCCCCATGAAGGACGGTAGCGACGTACTCCAGTGCCGACTTCCCCCACTCCCCGTCGTTCGCGGGTGAAGGTCGGCGCCAACTGTCACATCTGGCCAATCTTTTGTTGTGCAATGCAACAACAGACTCTAGGGTTTGGCTTGGGGGGCCATTCAAAGGCACGGCATGGCTCAGCACAAGGCGACATTCGGCGGCGTCGACATATTGCGTTTCCTGGCCGCCGTCATGGTGATGTTCTATCACTATGGCTTCTGGGTATGGGCATTCCCTGACGGGGTTTCGGCGCGCGCGACCGGCGGCATCCCGCCCCATCCCGAAATGGCCTTGGTCGGCTCCGGCTGGGTCGGCGTGCAGATATTCTTCGTCATCAGCGGTTTCGTCATCGCCTTCAGCGCCGAGAATTCGACGCCGCTGCGGTTTTTCGAGGCAAGGGTGAAAAGGCTGGCGCCGGCGGTCTGGATCTGCGCGCCGGTGACCGCGGCGGTGCTGCTGCTCACCGGTCTGAGCTGGCCAACCGATGCCGTGATCAGGCTCGTTCGCACCGGCCTTTTCGCGCCCTACGACCCTTGGGTGGACAGCGTCTACTGGACGCTCGGCATCGAGATCGCCTTCTACGCTGTCGTCTGGATCCTGTTGCGGCTTGGCCGCTTCCACCTGATGGAGACGGTGGCAGTCGTGATCGGCCTCGTCAGCACGCTGTTCTGGTGCCTCTATTATCCGCTCGGCTGGTCCGACCTCGCCGAGACACGCTGGCTGCAGCTCGTCCTGGTGCACCATGGCTCTTTTTTCGCCGTCGGCGTGCTCATCTGGCTGATGCGGTTCAAGGCGGTGACGGCCTCGCGCCTAGCCTTCTGCCTGCTGTTCCTGGGCGGGGGCGTGCTGCAAATCGCCAGCTCGGTCGACGTCCACAGCATTAAGGTCGGTGCCGCGATGCCCTATGCGCCGCCGATCCTTGTCTTCCTGGTCGCCATCGCCCTGATGGCGTGGTCACTGCGGCTCGACCTCAGCTGGAGCGGCTGGCGCCGGATCGGCCTGATGACCTACCCGCTCTATCTGATCCACGACGTCATCGGCGCGGCGGTGCTCGGCGCGATGGTCCGCGCCGGGCTGCCTTATCTGTTGTCCATGGCAATGGTTGGCGCGACCATGATCGCGGCAAGCTGGCTGGTGGCGACCGAAGCCGAACCGCGCATCCGGCTGCTGCTCGACCACACGGTGTTCCGCTACCGGCTCAGGGCCGCGTAGTCGCGATCTTGTTGACCAATGAGGATTGACCAACGGGCACCTCGGTGCCTTCCTCGCAGGAGCGCACTGTCCAGCCGCAGGGTTCCAAGGCCTGGATAGTGAGTCGCGGCCCTGTACAAAGTTAGGGACCAATCGATGCGGATCGTCAGGATAGCCGAACTGGAAATCGATCCTGACCAGATCGACAGCTACAAGGCCCTGATTGCCGAAGAGATCGAGGCCTCCGTGCGAATCGAGCCGGGCGTGCTTTTCCTTCATGCCGTGTCGGAAAAAGGTGCGCCTGAAAAGGTGCGCGTGATCGAATGCTACGCCGATCAGACGGCGTACGAAGCCCATCTGACCACACCGCATTTTCTCAAGTACAAGACGCAAACGGCGAACATGGTGCGGTCGCTTCGGCTTATCGAAACCGACCCGATCGCGCTGTCTGCGAAACCCGGTCAGAACTCAAACTGACCAGGGCTTGGACCGACACCGCCGTCCATCCAGAGCGGACGATCGACCTGCCGTCGAAATCGCTGGCAAGCGAAATAGACTGATCTGCTCTGGGGCCGACCTGCTTCCAATCCATGTCGCCAACCTCAAAGCGCGTCGATTCTGCGCAATACAATATTGCTCCGGATGTCATTTCATAGACATCGCCAATCAGCCAAAGAAACCGGGCGTCACGGGCTAGCATGGCGTCTTTGGATCGGGCGCGGCTGCTTGAATCCGCCAAGCAGTACGGAAGCTACCTCGTTATAAATTCGACCCTTGAAGATGCCCGTACTTGTTTCGCCGGCTTGTTCGCTTTACGAACGGCAATGACCCTCATCTCTCGCATTGCCGCCCTTGCTTTGCTCGCCGTCATTGTCTTCGCGACGCTGTCGCCAATCCAGATGCGGCCCCACCTGGGTGACCCAGATTTCGAACGCGCCCTCGCCTACGTTCTGTTCGGCGTGGCAATTGGGCTCGGCTTTCCAAACCGCTTGGCTGGAACTGTCACTATAGTTGTCGTCGTAGCCACTGTGCTGGAGCTGATGCAGCTCCTCGAACCCGGTCGGCATGCGCGCCTTTCGGACGGCTCGCTGAAGGCTTTGGCAGGCATCCTCGGAATAGTTGTCGTCCATCTCAGTCTTTTGGTGGCCAGCCGCTATTGGCCGCGTAAGCTGACATTGCCTGCCGGATGATGCCCGGGTTTAGACTCCCACTGTAGCCCGCCGTGGCCACATAGGCGATGACCTGCCTCGTCACTCAGGCACGGAAATCGCCACGGTTGAACTCAGACCGTTGTCTTGCTGCGCACTTCGGTCTTGTCGAGATAATAGCTCGAGTACTGGCCGAAGAATTTTTCGGACGCTCCGAACGAGCCGTATTTGGCGAGCTTCTTGAGATCGACCTTGTTCAGCACCGCGCCGACGATCTTGTTGGCGACATAGGGTTCGGATTCGAGCATCGATCTCACCATCGCGCGCGGCGTGCGGCCCCATTCGGTGACCAGCACGAAGCCGTCGACAAGCGGCGCGAAGGCCTTGGCGTCGACCACCGGCCCCAGCGGCGGCAGATCGACGACGATGTATTCGAAGGTCTCCTTGGCGTTGTCGATGAAGCGCCGCATGCCGGCCGAGGAGAGAAGCTCGCTGGTATGCGAGAAATTGCTGCGCAGCACGGCCGGAATGATCGCCAGCTTGGTCTGCCGGTCGATCTTGCCGACCGACTGCCAGGTCTGGCCGCTCACCACCGCTTCCATCAGTCCCTGCTCGGCCTCCATGCCGAGGCTGCGGCTCAAGCCCGGATTGCGCAGGTCGCCGTCGATCAGCAGCGTCCTGGCGCCGTTGGCGGCGAGCAGTCCGGCCAGATTGGCCGCGACCGTCGACTTGCCTTCGCCGGGAAGGACCGAGATGACGCCGATGACGCGGCTGCCTTGCCCTTCCATGACGACGTCGAAGGCGATCTTTGCGCTGCGCAGCGTCTCGGAGAACATCGACGCCGGAGCATCGACGCTGACGCGCATGCGCGCGCGCTTTTCGGCGGCGGCCGGCGATTTGGCGGTTTTGAGATCCGGGTCGGCCGGCTTTTCCTCCCTGGCGGTCTTGCCGCCGATGACAGGCAGATAACCGAGGAATTTGAGGCCGACGCGGTCGCGGACATCCTCGCCGGTCCTGAAGAAACGCTCGTTGAATTCGTTCAGGCCGCCGAGCCCGGCACCCATCAACGTGCCCAGCACAAGCGAGAGCGCCAGCACAACCACCGTGCGCGGGCTGGAGGCGCTGAGCGGCGTCGATGCATCCGAGATGATGCGGATCTTCCCGACCGGGAAGGATTGCTGCTGGGCGGCTTCCTCGTAGCGGCCGAGGAATGTCTGGTAGAGCGTGGAGAGCGCCGTCGCCTTCTGGTCGAGTTCACGCAGCTTGACCTGCGACTGGTTGTCGATTGCGCTCTTGCCTTGCGCCGCGGCGACATTGGCCCTGAGCGCGGTCTCGCGCGCCAGCGCCACTTCATATTCGTTGCGATAGCTTTCGGTCAGCTGCTTCAACTCGCCGAATATCTGCGCCGATATGTCGGCCTTCTCCTTGGCGAGCGCCACCGCCTGCGGATGCTGCGGCCCGAAATTGGCCTCGACATCCTGCTGCCGCTTGGCGACGGCGAGATAGCGCGTCTTGAGCGCCGCGATGACCGAGCTGCTCGGCTGGTCGCTCGATATGGCGGCATCCTTGAAGGCGTTCTCCGAACCGCTTTCGACGATTGACTTGTACTGCTGGTAGCGGGCGCTGGCCCGGGCCGTATCGGCCTGCGCCACGATAAGCTGGGCGTTGAGGTCGGCAAGCTGCTTGGCGCTCATCAGCTGGCCGTCGCTGTTGGCGGACAGGCCGTGCTCGGCCCTGAATTTCTCGACCGCTAACGATGCCGCCTGCGAGCTTTCGCGCAGTTCCGTCAGCCGGCCCTGCAGCCAGACCGCTGCGCGCTCGGTGGCATCGAAGGAGGCGTCGAGCTGGTCGGCGAGATAGGCATCGGCATAGGCTTTGGTGATCGCGGTCGCCAGTGCCGGGTCCGTCGCCTGGTAGCCAAGCGCGATGACATAGCTTCGCCCGACGCGCTCCGCCTGCACCTCGTTCTGCAATTTGAGGATCGCGTAGTCGCGACGTGAGGTCGCGATCAGCGCATCGCGGGTGGCGGGGTCGAGCTTGGTGACGTCGCCGACGCCCGGCATGGGAGGACTAGGGCGAACATACTGGATCAGGCCGCGGATCAGGCCGATGCCCTGGGCGAGCGCCGACTGGGGCGGGTTCATGAATGCGTCGTTGCGGTCGAGCTTCAGCTTGTCGACGACCACGGCGGCAAGCCGCGTCGAGGTCAGGATTTCGATCTGGCTCAGGATGGCCGAATCGGTCTGCATGGTCGTCGACGCCGCCGAAATGTCGTCGACGATCTTGTTCAGCCCCTCATCGATCAGCACGCTCGAGACCGATTGGTATTTGGGCGGCGTGGTCTGCAGATAGAGCAGGCCCAGGACAAGACCAATGACCGCGCCCAGGACAACCACCTTGGCCTGCCGCGCTGCCATGCCAAGCAGCCGCTCGACATCGATGAAGTCTTCGCCGTCTCCTGCTTCCGAATTCGGCAATGGCATCCTCTTGTCGAGAGGAAAGTTGGCATAGTTCATCTTCGGTCCAATTCCAGAGCCCGTCCATCCCAATCATCGGGATGGGCTCTATCTCACTGTTTGAACATGATCTTTTCCGAAAACCGCCTTGCGCTTTCCGGGATCATGCCTTGGCTCCCAGGCACTTCGAAGATCGGGAGCATTGCCAAAAAGCAACGCAAGTTCCATGCCGGACGCCACAGGGCGTTGCGCGCATCGCACCGTCAGCCGTCCGACAATGCTCCCGAAACATGGGCATTATGCGGCTTCTTCCTGTCGTTCATGCGACCGGACGAACTCCTGGAGCATCTCGAAAACCGGACCCTTCATGTCGTCGCGCGCCAAGGCGAAGGCGATGTTGGCCTGGATAAAGCCCTCCTTCGAGCCGCAGTCGAACATGCGGCCCTTGAAAGGCTGGGCAAAGAAGGACTGCTCCTGCGCCAGGCGGACCATGGCGTCGGTCAGCTGGATCTCATTGCCCGCGCCGCGCTGCTGGTTGCCGAGCAGGGCGAAGATCTCGGGCTGCAGGATATAGCGGCCGTTGATGTAGAAGTTCGACGGCGCATTGGCCGGCGCCGGCTTTTCGACCATCGCCGTCACCTCGAAACCGCCGCCAATGTCGGCGCCGCGGCCGACAATGCCGTATTTGTTGGTCTCGGTCGGGTCACAGCGCTCGACCGCAATGACGTTGCCGCCGGTCTCGGCATAGAGGTCGGCGACCTCGGCCAGGCAGCCGCGGCCGCCGAACGAAACCATATCAGGTAAAAGCAGGGCGAAGGGCTCGTTGCCGATGACCTCGCGCGCGCACCAGACGGCGTGGCCAAGGCCTTGCGGGGATTGCTGGCGGATGAAGCTGGTGGCGCCGGCCACCGGCAGCAGGCTTTCCAGCGACTGCAATTGCGCCTTCTTGCCGCTCTGCTCCAGTGTTCCGATCAATTCCGGATGCAGGTCGAAATAATCCTCGATAACCGCCTTGTTGCGGCCGGTCACGAACACGATGTGCTCGATGCCGGCCTCGAAGGCCTCATCGACGGCGTATTGCACGACGGGCCGGTCGACGACGGGAAGCATTTCCTTCGGCATCGACTTGGTCGCCGGCAGGAACCGCGTTCCAAGCCCCGCCACCGGTATCACGGCCTTCCTGATTTTCTTCATCGCAAGTTCCTTCTGAGGAGATCGACTTCAGTCCATTCGCAGGCCAGGAAAAATCCCTCCATGTGCCTGCATCTTCACCTCCCCGCCCCTACGGCAAATTGTGCCGCTACTCGTCGCAACCGCACGGCGATCGGCATGCCCATATGCCTGACCGCCGCCGGGTCGCTGAGCGCCGTCCGGATCGCCTTGAGCGGGGACCGCGCCTTGATGTGCTGGACCATCGACAGGAACGAGGCTGCCTTGCGCAGGCTGCGGCTGCGCCGGGCGAAGGCCGCTTGCGCGGCCGCGTCCATCTGATGGCTTTGAGCGAAAATTGCATCGGCCTTGCGCATCGCCTCGACATGATGAGGCTCGAGCACGCGCGAAATGGAGCCGCTGCGGATGTGATAGGCATAGCCGATGTCAGGCTCGACCACGCACCTGCCGCCCTTGGCCAGGGCGTTGGCCAGGAATATGTAATCCTCGCCGATGATCAGGTCCTCGTCGTAGCGAAGTCCGTTTTCTTCCAGGAAGCGGCGCTCGAAGATCGGCTTGAGATAGCCGAGATTGAACTTCGATTCGAAGACGACGTTGCCGGCGATATAGCTGGCCAGCGAGATCTCGCCCAATTCCTCCAGATAGCGCGTCGGGAACATCGCATCCTCGATCACGCCGTCCTCGCGGACGACCTGGAGGTTGTCGACGGCGATTTGCGCGCCCGCCCTTCCGGCCCGCGCGATCATGGCGGCGATGCGGCCGGGATAGACCGCATCGTCGGAATCGAGGACCGCGACCCAGCGGCCGCGGGCAGCCTCGAGGCCGGCGTTCCTGGCGCCGCCGGGGCCCCTGTTCTGCGCGAGCGCCACGACGCGCACGATGTCCTGCGGATAGGCCCTTGCCACGTCGAGCGTGGCGTCGCGCGACTTGTCGTCGACGACGACGACCTCGACGCTGACACCCTTCTGCGCGATGGCGCTGGCGATCGCCCGGTCGAGGGTCGCCTCGGCGTTGTAGGCTGCAATGACGAAGGAAACGTCCGGGACGAAGCTGACGTCAGGCTGCACGCTTGCCTCCTTCCTGTGGCGAGGGCTGGCCGTAGAGACGAATCTCGCGGATGCCGACAAGGCCGCTGACGACGCCGACATGCATAATGCCGCGCAGCACGCTGCGGTTCCGCCGCACGGGGCTGGCAAGGAAGGGAAACGCCGCGGCGAAGCAATAGGCTGCCTTTGCCGAGGCAATGGCGACCTGTTTGAGCAGGCCAATGCCGCTCGCATTGCGCCCCAGGAGATGGCCATGCGTCTGCCCGACGCGGAAGCGGCGGCGGCCAAGCCAGTCGAACGCGGCCCTGGTCCGTGGCACGACCTCGTCCACCCAAGCCTCCGGAGAAAACGCGATCGTGCCGCCTGTCTTGTGCATCTGGTCGAAGAATTCGGTGTCCTCGCCGCCGGTCTGGCCACGCGCCAGGCTGAAGCGGCGCCCGCGCAGGCTGTCCGACCCCATGTCGAGCAGCACGTTGCAGGTGTAGCCGGTGCGGATCTCGCCGCGCACCCAGACCGGCAAGGTCGAATGGAAGTCGCCACGCCGCATCCAGTCCGGCGCATCGGCCCCATAGCGCGCCTTGACCGGGCCCAGCACGGCGGCGGCGCGACTTGCCTGGGCTGTTGCGACGAGCTCGGCAAGCCAACGCGGCGAAGCCGTCTCGTCGTCATCGATGAAGGCGACGAAATCCGACGTGCTGGCGTCAAGACAGGCATTGCGGGCGATCGAGATGTTGCGCGCCGGGCAGTGGTGATAGCTGATCGGCAGCGTCAGTTCGCGCGCCAGCGTCGTCACCAGATCCCTGGCGCTCGGCGTGTCGTCATTATCGGCGACGATGACACGGACATCGAAACCGGCCAGCCTGTCCATGGCGTCGAGCGAGCGCAGCGTGTGGGCCAATTCCGGCCGGCGGAACGTGCACACGCCGATATCGATGCTGCGGTTCTTGCCTGGAACCGCCATCACGCGACCCCGCGCTGTTTGCCAAGGCCGAGAAGCTGCAGCCAGAAACCGACGGACCAGCCGAAATGCATGACCATCGCCGAGACGCCGGCAAGCGCGATGTCGGCATTGCGCTGGCTTACCGCCGTCCACAGGCCATAGCCGAGGCATACGGATGCCCAGATCAAAAGCGGCACCGCCGCCAGCCAGTGCACGAAGGAAAAGGCCGCGAGCACCACCACCGGGAACACCAGCAGCGGCACCATCTGCCGGACCTTCGGGATGACGCGGTGCTTCAGGACATTCTTGGCGCGTCCGCGGCCGTAGCCGAGATACTGGAAATAGAGGCCGCTGAGCGACGCGCGCGGATAGTAGACCATCTGCGTCCTGCCGCTCATCCAGATCCTGTAGCCGGCCTGTCTCAGCCGGTAGTCGAGCTCGGCGTCCTCATTATGGCTGAACGTCTCGTCATAGCCGCCGACGGCCCGGAAGGCAGAAATCCGCATCAGCGCGTGATGGCCGTGATCGACCCATTCTCCGGCGGACAGATGCCTGTGCTTGGAACCGCCGGTGCCGAGCTTTGAATTCTGTGCCGCCGCGGCCGCCTTCTGCACGGTGCCGCTGCCGCTGGTCAGCATCGAGACCACGACAGAATCGGCGCCCGTGGCCAGCGCTTCCTCGACCAGCCGGTCGCAATAGTCGGCGGGATAGCCGCCATGGGCATCGATGCGGATCAGATATTCGGCACCATCGCCGAATCTGGCGACGGCAAGATTGATCGCCGCGCTCTGGATGCGCTTTTCATTGTGGAGCAGGATGATGCGGGGATCTTCCTTCGCACGCTCGCCGACAATGGCCGGGGTACCATCGGTGCTGCCGCCATCGGCAACGACGATCCTGGCGCCGAGCCTCGCGGCCGCGGGGCTGAGCTGGTCGAGCAGCACACCGATATGGGCTGCCTCGTTGAGGCAGGGAATCACGATCAGGCTGGAGGGGAGCGCTTGCATCATCGGGCGATCTCCATCCTAGGCCAAAGCCTCGGCCGCGAAGGGTTGGCGCATGGCGGCCAGGCTGCGAAGCTTGTCGACCAGCGCCTGGCAATCGCTGCGATCATAGCTCCATATCCTGGGGTTGCGCGACAGAACGCGCTCCTTCAACGTGCTGAAGCGGCGCTCCTCCATCTTGCCGATGGCGGCTTCGAGCGCGTCGGGTGAGGCTTCGGGCAACAGAATGCCGATGCCTTGCCGGCCGAGGAACCGCCCAGTTTCCGTGTTGGCCATCGAGATCGGCACCGCGCCGAATCGGCAGCCTTCATAGAGGCGATTGGGCAGCAGCCATTCGGAATTCTGGCCCGCCTCGAAGAAATCGATCGCCCAGGAGAAATGCACGTCCCGGTAGATCGCCGCCATGTCCTCCGGGTTGCGGTAGGGTCCGCGAAACGAAAGCCAGGGCTCCGCCTCGACGAAGGCGTGGAAATCCGGGAATTCGGTCAACGCCGGGCGGCCGCGCAGCACGATCTCGAACCGGCCGTCGGCGCGGCGCGAGAAATCGGCCAGGAGTTCGAGCGAGCGGCGGCAGCGCAATGCCCCGAACCAGCCGATGCGCCAGGGTGGCGCGACAGGCGCCTCGGCCATCTCATGCTCGGCCGGCAGGATCGCCGCTGCCTCGAAATATTTGTTTTCGACCAGTTCGACCGGCGCCGTCACCTGGCCGTACGGCTCGAAATAATTGGCGGTGAATGCGGGCGAGCTGGTCACCAGCAGCCTTACGTCCCTGGCAAGGTAACGTTCCGTGGCACGCAGCGCCTTGCCGACCGCATCGCTGCGAAGCATCAGGCGATGGATGTCGAGGCATTCATAGACGATCGGCACCGCGGCGCCGAATGCCGTGTTGGCGCGGCGGGCGAGCGCCAGCATTTCCAGGTTGCGCGCGATGATGAGATCGGGCCTCGGCATGCCGCGGAGCCTGGTGCCGATCGAAACCGCCGCCTTGGCGACTGCCGTCAGGCGCTGGGCGAATCGCCCGTCACGCGTCGCGCCGAGATCCAGCGGCCGCAAACCCTCGACGTCGGCAATGCGATTTGCCGTGCGGCGGAAGCCTGCGAGCGTGACCTGGGCGCCACCTGCCCTGAGCATTGTAATCCGCCGGCGCACTGCCGGGTCGGAAACGTCATGCACAAGGTACAAGACATTCAGCATGAAAACTCGACCGCTGTTGGCCCACCCACGGCGAACCTAGTACAGGTCTTGCTGCATCGCAACATTTTTGGTGCAGCGTAGCAAAATCCACGTTTTTTGTTGCACTGCAAAATAAATGCCGTAATTTGGCCGCGGCGGCGGTTGCAGGGTTCCTGGTCGGAACCTGCACAAGAATCAGGAATCCTGAATTTGGAAGCCAATCCATTCGATCCGCCAGAAGGCTCGCTGCGCAAATCCGTCGGGCGCGGCGCGGTCGTGACGGCCTTGTCGCAGTCCGTGCGGGTCGCCACGCAGATCATTTCCGTCATCGTGCTGTCGCGTCTCCTGTTGCCGCAGGATTTCGGCGTCGTGGCGATGTGCGCGCCGGTGCTGGCCTTCATCGCGCTGTTCCAGGATTTCGGCCTCACCCAGGCGACCATCCAGAAATCGGGCATACGGCACGACGAGGTGAACTACCTGTTCTGGATCAATGTCGCCGTCAGCGCCATCCTGGCCTGCGTGCTTGCCGGCGCGGCACCGCTGGTCGCCGCCTTCTACGGCGAACCGCGTGTGGCTGGCCTGGTGGCGGCGCTGGGCCTGCAGATCATGGCCTACGGCCTCGGTGCGCAGCATCTGGCGCTCCTGACCCGCCGCATGCAGTTCGGCCGCCTGGCCATCATCGATGTCGCAGGCGCCGTGGCTGGTCTTGCCGTGTCGATCGCCTGGACCTTCATCGACCGCTCCTACTGGGCACTTTTCGCCGGCACCTTGACCGGAGCCGTGCTGCCGACGCTGTGCTACTGGGCCAGTTCGCGCTGGCGGCCCAGCCTGCCGCGCAAGGTCGCCGGGATCAGCGAGCTGATCAATTTCGGCGCCGGCATAACCGGCTTCAACTTCGCCAATTTCTTCGCCCGCAATCTCGACAACGTGCTGATCGGAAAATACTGGGGCGAGGCGCAGCTCGGCCTCTATGACCGTGCCTACAAGCTGCTCCTGTTCCCGCTGAGCCAGATCACGAACCCGCTGTCGAAGGTGATGGTGCCGGCTCTTTCCAGGCTGAAGGACGAGCCCGACCGCTACCGCAGCGCCTATCTTCGCGTCATGCCGCTCATCCTGCTGGTGGCGCTTCCCGGCGTCGCTTTCGCCACCGCCATGTCGGACATACTCATCCCCTTCGTGCTCGGCGAGCAATGGCGCGCGAGCGCCGGCATTTTCCTGGCGCTTGGCTTCGCCGGGCTGCTGCAGCCGCTCAACAATCCGGCCGGATGGCTGTTCGTCAGCCAAGGCCGTTCCGGCGACTTCATGCGCTGGGGCATCATCACGGCGGTGACGTCGGTGCTCGCTTTCGTGCTGGGCCTGCCTTATGGCGCGCTCGGCGTGGCGATCGCCTATGCCGTCAGCGAATATCTGCGCACGCCTTTCCTGTGGCTCTATGTCGGCAGGAGCGGGCCGCTGCGGGCAAGGCACGTGCTTCGCGCGGCGACGCCGTTCGTGCTCGGCGCGCATGTGGCGCTGGCGGTGGTCTGGTTGGTCAAGCCGCTGCTACCGCAGCAGCATGTCATTGCCTTGGCCAGCGGCGCGATCCTTGCCTATCTCATCACCATCGTCATCGCGCTGGCCTTCGCAGCCGGCCGTGAAGCCTTGCGCGAGGCCTTGAAAATGCTGCCGGCAAGGCCGCCGGCGGCAGCACCGCGCGAGGCGCAATAATTTCGGCGCTTTCGACCCTTACCGTTCACCCGAGCATCAGGCCTGATCCATGCATTACCGATCGATCTCAGACATGAACGACGCGATCGTGAGCAACCTTCACCGGTTGCCGCGCGACATCGACCTGGTGGTCGGCGTCCCCAGAAGCGGGGTGCTGGCAGCGACGCTGGTCAGCCTCGCGGCGAACATACCGATGACCGACCTGGACTCCTTCCTCGAGGGTCGCGTCTACACATCGGGCATCACCAAGCGCCGTGCGGTGCTCGACCGCAAGGTCGCGGAAATGCGCAAGGTGCTGGTGATCGACGACAGCGTCTCCGGCGGCAACGCCATGCGCGACGCCCGCGCCCGCATAGAGGGTGCCGGCATCGAGGCCGACTACACCTTTGCCGCCGTGTTCGGGCTTGAGCCGCAGCATGCCGAGACCGATGTCGTCTTCGAGGTCGTGCCGCATCCGCGCATGTTCCAGTGGAACTTCATGCATCACAAGTTCCTGGCGCAATGCTGCGTCGACATAGACGGGGTGCTGTGCCTCGATCCGACCGAAGCGGAAAACGACGATGGTCCGGCCTACGAGAAATTCCTTAGCGAAGCGCGGCCGCTCCACACCGCGACCCGCAAGATCGGCTGGCTGGTGACCAGCCGGCTGGAGAAATACCGCGCGCTGACCGAGGCATGGCTGGCCAAGCACGAGATCAAGTACGATCATCTGATCATGCTCGACCTGCCGAGCAAGGCGGAGCGCCAGCGGCTTGGCGCGCATGGCAGTTTCAAGGCCGAATTCTACCGCAAATCCGATGCCATCCTGTTCATCGAGAGCGAGCACGAGCAGGCGCTGAGGATCACCGAGCTGTCGGGCAAACCGGTGCTGTGCGTCGAAACGCACATGGTCAGCTTTCCCAACGCGCTGTCGCTCCCGGCGCTCGGCCAGGCGGCGCGCAACCTGCCGGCCAGGTTGCGACAGGCCAAATCACAGGAAGGCCGCAAGGGCGCCGCCAAGGCCCTTGCCCGCGCGCTGCTTGGCGCCCGCGGCTACGAGACGCTGAAAAGCCGGGTCAAGCGCCTGGCCTGATCCGCCAAGGCTGCGAATCCAGATTAACGGGTTCCTTCGGAGTGTTTCGCCGGCGTGCCGGTCGAGAAGCATCAAACGAAAAACCCGCCTGTGCGGCGGGTTTCCGGCGCAACTCAGCACCATGACCAAAAATCTACCATAGCTGCCTTCACCCTGTCAAGAAAAAATTCCTATTACAGGGCTGCCGGGTCCGGTGCCAGCCTGAGCCCTGGCTACGCCGCCTGTCGCGAACGCTGCTGTGTGGCCTTGTCCAGTATGGAAAAGAAGGTGAGGAACTGGCGGTCCGGATCGAGCTCCGGACGCTCGGAGAAGCTGCGCGCCGTGGCCGAGAGCCGGTCATATTCCTGGCGGTCGTTCCACAGCAGCCTGACAGCCGCGATCCAGTCGGCGAGCGGCGCATCGTAATCCAGCACCACGCCGCCCGGGCCGATCGCTTCGGGCAGCCCGCCGCGCCGCGAGCCGATGACGGGAATGCCGCTGCAATGGGCTTCCGAGGCCACACGGCCCCAGGCCTCTTCCCATTTGCTGGGCGCCAGCAGGATCCTGGTGCGGCCATAGACGGTCTTCATGTCGCCGGTGCGGTTCTCCAGCCTGATGTTGGAGAACGGGGCGATGGTTTTCTCGATGCGGGCGCGATGATCGTCGGCAAGCTTCCAGCTCTCCACGAACAGGAACGGAATCTCGGGGCAGGCGCCGGCGATGCGCACGGCGAGCTCGAAGCCTTTCTCCTCGTACGGATTGATCAAGGTGACGAACTGGCCCGTGGTCGGCGTGCTGTAGAGGGCGGCATTGATGGTCGGCGGCAGCACCGCCGCATCGATGCCGAACTTCTGTTTGTAGGCGCGCGCGGTGAATTGCGAATTGGCGATGTAGAGCGCCGAATGCAACTCGCGCAGATCGCCGCCCAGCTCATGGAACTCGACGTTCCTGAGATAGACGACCAGCGGCACGCCTTCGGCCTGCAGCGCCTTGCCCACCGGAACCGACTTGTGGCATTGGACGACGGCCACGTCCGGCTTCAATCTGCGGACGGCAAAGTCGGCCGCCTTCCAGGGAAACCAGGCCCGCACCACCGGATAACCGGGAAAACTGTCGATGACCGCCGGCTGACGCAGCAGCTTCATCTTGGCGCGCGCCTTGAAGCCGAAGACACCGTCGCCGAACAGGGCGGCCAGTACGGCCGCCTCATGGCCGTGCTCGATCAACTGTTCCGCCAGATGATGGGTGCTCGACTGGACGCCGCCGCTGAATTCGGGCGTGTATCCGTTTCCGCCTGCAAAAAGAACTTTCATGGTCCTGGCTCCTGGTTCTTTCGCGTTTCGTTCAATGTGGCCCGAGAGCTTGCTCCGGCACCGCCTCAGGCACTCTGTTGCTCGAGATTGGCGAACGGATTGGTGCATGGCTGCCATCCGGTGAACCGTATCGGATCGCCCGGCGAACTGCGCCAGGCGTAGTCGGTCAGCATGTGGAATTCGGCGATCAGCCAGCGGTCGAAATGCAGCAGGTCCTGCCTCTTCTGCTCCGGCAGCAGAGCGCGGGCTTTGCCCAGCCTTGTCTCCTCGAGCAAGGTGACGGCGTCGCTGAGTTTCTTGCTCGGGAATATCCATGGGTTCCTGTCGCGGAACGCCAGGACGAACTGCTGCAAATGCTCGATGCGCATGTTGAGCTTGCCGAAATATTTCTCGAGCGTGACGCGCACCAGATCCTCATCCGAAAACGAGGATACTGCCGCGTAGGCAATGCCGGTCGACACCACCCCGCCCGCCATGACGGCCAGTGCGGAGCGTCGCGAGATCTCTATCATCTGGTTTGCTCCTCTCACGCCATCCGGCTCGCCGCCCGCAGGGACAGCGCTGCCGCGGTCAGGCTCGGATTGGCGCATGAACAGCTCGGATATGTGCTGGTGCCGACCACGACCAGGTTCCTGAACTGGTGATGAATCATGCCGCTGTCGACCACCGAATCGGCCGGGCCCGTTCCCATCCGGAGCGTACCCTGGACATGCGATTCGGTTGGCCGGATGCCGCGATCGAAAAGCTGTTCGACCGGCAGCGGGGCGAGCAGCCCGGGCAGTTTCTCCAGCGCCCGCGCCATGCCCTTGACCGCGTAGTCGGACGGCGCCTTGAAGCTGACGAAGGCGTTGTCGTCCTCGTCGAGCGTGACGAAATTCTCATGGTCGAGCAGGTTCTCGGTCACCACGACGAGCGGCAGCGCCTGGCGCAACCGCCCCTTCTCGGCGCGCATGCCGTGTTGCCAGCGGTTCTCGAAATAGACCAGCGCCGCGGCGTGCTCGGACCGGTGCGGACCGTCATAGAGGCCGAAATTCAAGCCGGTGGTGATGGTGCTGCCGTCGAAATTGTCGACACCGTCGAGGTAGACCTCGAAATTCCAGCCATAGGATTCATGCAGGCCGCGGCCGACGAATTCGCCTCCCAGGCCGGAACGCAGCATGATCGCCGCGCTCTGGATGGCATTGGCGCCGAGAATGAAGAGGTCGCCGCTGACCTGATATTCCTTGCCGGCGTGGACGAAGGTGACCGAGCGGACCGTCCCGCCGACATGGTCGAGCCGGCGCACTTCCGAACCGAGGCAGACCGACACGTCGGGATGCTCGAAGACATGCATCAGGCCGTTGTTGGCGGTGAACTTGGCGTCGACCGGGCATAGCCAGCATCTGAGGTTGGCGCAGCACGAGGTGCGCTGCGCGGTCGGCACGCGGGCGCGCGCGGTGGGCATGACGAAATGCTGGCCTGGCTGCGCCGCCTTCATCATCCGGTCGGGCGTCGACATGCGGTGCGGCGGCTGCGGAAAGGGCTTCGAGCGCGGCAGCATCGCCGCCATGTCGGGATCGCCCGAGATCGACATGATGTCTTCGGCGTCGCAATAGAACGGCTCGACGTCGTCATAGCTGATCGGCCAGTCATTGCCGATGCCGTAAGTGCTTTTCAGCCTGAAGTCGTTGGGATGGAACCTCGGCGTCTGCGCGAACCAGCAGTTGGTGCCGCCGCCCAGCCCGATCGTGTAGTTCCAGGGCTTGTCGGAATTGGTCTTGTAGGTCGACTCGTCCTCGATGTCGGTGTTGACGTTCTGCTTGAGCTGCCATTCATGCGTGTTGTGCCGGCCCCATTCCAGGAGCAGGATGCGCGCCTTACGCCGCTTCGTGAATTCGTGCAGGAAGAAGGCCGAACCGAAACCGGAACCGATCGCGACAACGTCGAAGTGGTCCTTGGTGATCTGCTCCGGCTTTACGTCCAGCACCATCAGCCGCAACTCCTTTCCGGGTCTTGTGCGTTCGTCATGGCAAGCACACCGGCCGGCCGCGGCGATCCCACATTGGATTGCCCAAACCCGGTCTCATGCCGCCATCCTGCCGATCGAGTGATATTCGATGCCGTGGCGGGCGATGACCTTGGGATCATAGAGGTTGCGGCCGTCGAAGATGATCGGCGTGGTCAGCGCGTCCTTCAGCGCGTCGAAGGAAGGCGCACGAAAACTCTTCCACTCGGTGGCGATCAGCAGCGCATCGGCGCCGCGCAGCGCCGCTTCCTTGGTGCCGCACAGAAGCAGGTCGTCGCGCAGCCCATAGATGGCTTGGCATTCCTGCATCGCCTCGGGATCATAGGCCTGCACGGTGGCCCCGACGTTCCAGAGTGCCTCCATCAGCGTGCGGGCGGGCGCCTCGCGCATGTCGTCGGTGTTGGGCTTGAAAGCCAGGCCCCAGAGCGCGAAGGTCTTGCCCTTGAGGTTGCCCTTGAAATAGCGGTTCACCTTGTCGAACAGCACGGACTTCTGCTCGTTGTTGCGCTCCTCGACGGCGCGCAGCAGCTTGGCGTCGAACTTGACGCCTTCGGCGGTCTTGATCAGGGCGCGCACGTCCTTGGGAAAGCAGGAGCCGCCATAGCCGAGGCCCGGATAAATGAAGTGGTAGCCGATGCGCGGATCGCTGCCGATGCCCTTGCGCACCTCCTCGATGTCGGCGCCGAGCTGTTCGGCCAGATTCGCCATTTCGTTCATGAAGCTGATCTTGGTGGCGAGCATGCAATTGGCCGCGTATTTGGTGAATTCGGCGCTGCGCACATCCATCACGATCATCTTCTCGTGGTTGCGGTTGAAGGGCGCGTAGAGCTCGCGCATCACCGCCTCGGTGGCCTCGCTCGATGTGCCGACGATGATGCGGTCCGGCCTCATGCAATCGGCGACGGCGGACCCTTCCTTGAGGAATTCCGGATTGGAAGCGACGTCGAAGGTCAGGTCCTCGCGGCCTCTTTTCTTCAGCGTTTCGGCGATCCTGGCCTTGATCTTCTCGCAGGTGCCGACCGGCACGGTCGACTTGCCGACGACGATCTTGGGCGCATCCATTTCCCGGCCGATCGCCTCGGCGACCGCCAGCACGTATTTGAGATCGGCCGAGCCATCCTCGCCGGGAGGCGTGCCGACCGCGATCATCTGGATTTCACCATGCCTGACGGCGGCGGCCGCGTCGGTGGTGAACTTGATCCGGCCGGCGGCATGGTTCTCCCTGACGATGCTTTCCAGGCCCGGCTCGAAAATTGGGACGAGACCTTGATTGAGCCGCTCGACCTTGTTCGCGTCGATGTCGACGCAGACGACCTGGTGGCCCACTTCGGCAAGCACAGCAGCCTGCACGAGACCGACATAGCCGATACCAAACACCGTCAAATTCATTCTGTTTTGTTCCTGTCCAGGGCAGCGGACCGTGGTCGGCCCGGCCGGTTCAAATCGACTTTCCCAATAGGTTCTACTTTACGCTGCATGCCAGCGATTCCGGAAACTGGCAGGGTTCGCCCTGCGCGGTGAAGGCGACGCGCTCGATCTGCAGCGAAAGCTTGCGTCCGGGATCGGCGAATGCGCCCAACCATCCGGTCATCGTATCGCTGCCCCAGAGGCTGAAGAAGATCTTCTGAGCATGGCTGGGCAGCTTTGCCGGATCGGTGATGGTGTTCACCAGCTGGCCGTTGACGTACCAGCGCAAACTGTCCTTCTGCCAGACGAAGGCGTAGTCGTTGAAGGCCTTTTCCGTGCCGCCCGGCACGTCGACCAGCTTCTCGTTCTTGCCCTTGCCGGCGATGTAGGCATTGACCTGCACCTTGGACGTGTCCTTGGTCAGGATCTCGAAGTCGATCTCGTCCCAGGGCTGCTTGTCCGACGGTCCGATATAGGAGAAGAAAGCCGCGTTGAGGCCGGGACCGGTGTCGGTCTTCATGCGCGCCTCGTAGGTGCCGTAGCCGAAGCGCTGCTTGGTCTGGATTTCGCCGCAAGCGTAGTCGCGGTCCTTCGTCTTCTGCTTCTCGAAACCCAGCGACAGCACGCCGTCCGCCAGGCTGACCTGCCCCTTCGCCCAGGTACAATTCTGATGGCCGCCATTCGTCCAGCCATCGGAGACATACCAGCGCTGGCGGTTGAAGCTGGTGAAATCATCGACGAATGAGGGCGCCGACTTCAGATCCTGCGACCAGGACGGCGCCGGCCCGGCGAACAGGCCAGCGAGAGCGGCCAGCGCGACCAGGGCAGCCCTGCGTCCGGCGGAACCGCCCGGGCGGGCTTGTCTGGCCTGGCGCGTTGACGATATGCCGCGAACTGCGACGGTGAACGTGGTTCTCGGATCCGCATTCATACGAAACTCAACCTTTGCGCTGTGCATCCCCAACCCAAAGTAGCCATTCGAGCCGTTGCCAAACGGCGCTTTCTTTCTCTCGTCAGCCCCTCCCCAAGCTGCCTTCCCGCCTCGCGCCAAATCCACCCTTCAGCCTTCATCCTCTGCCGGCGCCTGCCGGTTTGGCGAGCCCCTGGCTGGCCGTCATATCGGACGACCCGTCCTCATCGAAAACCATATCCAGCGAATGACGAAGCTCCCGGACCATGCCGTTCTGGCGCGACAGCGCCGCGATGCGGCGCTCGCAATTCAGGATCGACGTCGTCAATTCATCGACCTCGGCGGAACGGCGCGCAGACGCCGAGCCGTTCTCCATGGCCTCGACCAGAAAGGCGGCGTTGGTGGCCGTCGCCTTGTAGCGATTCTCCAGCCCGTTTCGCTCGGCCTCGATCTCGGCCGCGATCTGCTCGAACAGCTTCGCCAGGCGGTCGAGGCGCGAAATGTCGGTCTGGCGGTCGCGGGCCGGATTCCTTGATCTGAAGCCGAATATCGAGGCCATGCGTTCAAAGTCCTATGGTAGTCCGGCCGTCGGCCGGACCCCTTACCGGTTCAATATCGGGCAGTCCGATCGGAGGCCAGCTCATTGGCCATCCTAATTGCTGCACCGCAACATAGACTGCCATCCCCGGGCCGCGTAGGCAACCACCCAATTCGTAAACTCATAAATCCGCCGGAAATGGTTTGCGCGACGGGCTGGCAAGAGCGCGGCCGGATACCCGCATTCAAGGCTGCTTGCCCGTGCTGGTGCCGGCCATGAGAAAACGCATTGGCGGCACATGTTGACGCCGGGAGGCTAACCCGACGCGGCGAAACAGCGCCTCGAGCTTGTCGGACGCCACGCCCTGGACGATGGGAACCAGGTTGGATTGGCTTGCGAAGGCATAGGCCGCGGCCGACGCCAGGCCCCGCTCTGCCTTGACGTCGAGGAAATTGCGCAGCCGGTATTTGTCGCGCACGTGGCGCTCATGGCGGCGCAGCACCGCTTTGGAACCCTCAGGCAGGCTGTCGATCGCCAGCAGCGCCAGGTCGGCGTCGGCAAGACGCTTCAGGTCCTGGGTCTTGTGGCGGCCGCTCAGCGAATCGGCCCGCACGATGGCGCCGTAACCGCAGGAGCGGATGACCTTGAAGCGCGCGCCGCTGGCGACCGCGCGCGCGTAGAGTTCGTAATCCTCGCCCAGACGCAAGCTCTCGTCATAGCGCAAGCCGTGCCTGTCGAGAAAAGCGCGGCTGATCACCGGCTTGAGGAAACCGAGTTCGCCTCTGCGCACGTTGCGCCTGGAGATGTTGCCTTCGACGAAGCGCTCAAGGTCGAGGAATTCCGGCTCGGCCGCGAACTGCGGTGCGACGATCTGGGTGACATCGCTCAAGGCGTCGTCCCTGATGAGCATGATGTTGTCGGCCGCGAAATCCCAGTCCGCGCCGGCAAACAGATTGTGAAATCTGCCCGCGAGAAAGAAGTCGTCGGCGTCCAGAATGGCGATGAACGGCGATTGCGAGGCCGCGATAGCGGCGTTGCGGGCGAAGGAGGGGCCGCGATTGACGTCGAGCCGGATCACCGCGAGCCGGCCGCTGCCGTCATCGGCGGCGCGGGCGACTTGGGCCGTGTCATCGGTGGAGGCGTCATCGACGACGACGACTTCGGCCACTTCCGGTTCGCGCAGCGCGGACGCGATGGCGACCGCGATTGTTCGCGCCGCGTTTCGGGCCGCGATGATCACGCAGACCTTTGATTTTGTCATCGACATGAATTTGCCTCTTGCACAGGTTCCATTCTGCCCTCGCCCTGTACGTGTTCGATGCCTGACAGGCTTCCCGTCACGGGCTGCCCTGCCGTTCGAAGATGCGGCGGCTGATGTCGGCCGATGCCGCCCAGCCGGCTTCCGCCAGATAGCGGACCGGCGCACGACCGCACAACTCCCACAACACGGTGCGCCGCTGCGGCCAGCGCAGGGATGACAGCCATGGCGCGATGACCATGTTGAGCAGGTCCTCATTGCCGATACGCGACAGCATCCGCGCGGCGCGCTGCGACAGGAGCGTGTCGGCGCCGCCGAGGAGCACGTCGGCGGCGCGCAGGCCAAGCAGCAGCGTGTCGTCCAGCCCCTGCGCCGCGGCGGCATCGAGCAGGCGCTGCTGCTCGGCTTCGTCCAGGCGGTCGGCGCTGGCGCGCACGTCGCAGACGTAACCGGCGCAGGGTTCCCGGTTGAAAAGCGCCTTGGCGACGCTGATGCAGGACAACAGCAGAGTGTCGGCCGCCGATGTGAACGGCACCTCGACGCCGGTGATCTCGACCTGCCGTTTGCGCCGCAGGAAGCCATCCGCGTCGCGCGGGCTGGGCGAGCCGGGTTGCTGGAGCCGATAATGCAGATCGACAGTGGATTGCGTCGGCCCGTCGCCGCGGACCATGTGCTGTTCGCCGAGGAAACGGACCCACCAGACGGAGCGCGACTTGCCGGCGATCTCGTATCCGATCGAGCGGAGCGCCTCGCGCGCCCTGAAAAACCCGGCCGGCGCCACCAATATGTCGACATCGCCCGAAGGCTTCATGAAATGATCGTCGTAAAGCAGATGCTGCTGGAAGGGACCTTTCAGGAAAACGAAATCGATCTGCCTGTCGCGCAGCGCCGCCTGGATCGCCATCGAATCCATGATGCAGGACGCGTTCATCGAAACGGTCTTCCGGCGGTAGGCGTCGAGCCATTGGGAGAGCTGAGCCGGCGGCCCGTTCGCGGGTGCGCTCGACAGCACCTTGAGGATAAAGGTCGCGACCTTGTTCAACCTGGCTATGTCGGTGACATTGGCCACGGAGAGGCCGGAGGCATCGCCGGGCGCGGCGCCGGATCGCGCCGCGAAGAACAGCCGCAGACAGGCCTGCACATAGGCGATCTCGCCGGCGCAATCGGCGGCGCGCAGTCGCTCATATGAACGTTCGTTCAAGGCCATCGGGCGCACGGTTCTCCAGAAGCGATCGGCGCGACGCCTATGCTGCAGGTGCGAAGCAAAGCATCGCCAAAAACTTTTGCGCCGTCCAGTTTTTCCTTTTGCAGCGCAAAAATCCGGCCCCGACGTTTATCGAAACCGGCTCGGGCGAACGATGAGGAGAACTGCTGGACCCCAGGGGACGAGTGGCCTTTTCGGCGTTCCGTAGCAAACCTACCGGGAGACCCGGTGCTAGGGCATTATTGTCGCCATGCCTTGAAGTGACAGGGCTTATAAAGTTTATATATGCAAATCAATTTCTTATGCTGACCTAGTGCATTAGGCCCATATGCAGGGATCTCGAGGCGATGAAGGCCAAAGCTTGAGATCGTTACTCACGACTGTGTCTGCGCGCGCAGTCCATAATTGATTAATGCGCGGTAAATCAGGCTTGACTCATAAATGCTGCCATGCAGCTATTGCATCGCAGCATGAAAGTGCCGCCGGCAATCGACAGGCCGTTTCCAGTCCTTGATGGAGTGTAAAATGGAACAGAATGTTGAAAAGCAGGAGTACGAAACGCCCAGCCTGACGGTTCATGGTTCGATTGAAACCATCACTCAGGGCGGTGGCGGCAACACGGCGCTCGACGCAGCATTTCCTGCGCACACGCCGATTGGCGACCTGACGTTCTCCTGAGCCTGTCCTGATTCTGGAGGGACACGTTGAGCCTCTGGAATCCAAGAACCATAAAGGGAGTCGGGGTGAAAATCCCGGCTTCTCTTCATTGCCTGACCCGGCTTTTCTTCATCGCCAGAATGGTCGGCACGCATTGCGGACAGTGTGTAGCAAACGAGGTTTTCGGATGAACTGGAACCCATCTGACCACGATCGCGTAAGTGCGACCAAGGAAGCGGTTGCCTGCGAATTCGGCAATGGCCTGGCGCTTCTCAACCTGAAATCCAACATCTACTACAGCCTCAACGGGGTAGGCACGTTCATCTGGGAGCTGATTCAGGAGCCGAAACCAATTGCCGAAATCCGCCGGGCCGTGCTCGCGCGCTATGATGTCGACGCCGAGCGCTGCAGGGCCGATGTCGACGCGCTGTTGAAAGGTCTGGCCGATAGCGGACTTGCGAGGCTGCATCATGAGGAACCTGTCTAGGCAGGTTCCGCAAAAGCGGGTCACGGTTTTGCGGCAAGAACCTGCGACGGAGAAAAGTCCCGACCAGACGAAGCACCGGCGGCGTCGGCTTCGAGCTCTCTCCCTGAGTGGCCCGGAAATGCTGTTCCTCTGCCGCTGCCTGCTGGTGGTCGCGGCCGTTCGCCTGGGGCTGACCCTGTTCTCCTACAACCGCCTTCGCGGCATCGTCACCCGGCTGGAGGCGCGTGAATGCGCCAGCACGGGAGAGCTGCGCCGTGTCGCCTGGGGCGTTGCCGCCGCGGCCCGCCTGGTGCCGCGCGCAAGCTGCCTCACCCAGGCGCTCGCCGGCCAGTACATTCTCGCCCGCCAGGGCAACGCCTCGAAGATCCGCATCGGCATCGAGCGCGACACCGGCCGGCAGCTGAAGGCGCATGCCTGGCTGATCAGCGGCAACCATGTCGTCCTTGGCGGCTCGATAGACAGGTTTGTCCCTCTCGTCGACTATGGTCAATGACCGATGAGCGGCGTGGCCGGTATCCTGCACGGGCACGAGGCGCCGGAGTCCGCAGCCGATATCCAGCGCATGCTGGCCCGCATGCGTCATCGCGCCCGCGACGGCAGTTCGTGGTGGACCGACAAGGCTGTCGCGCTCGGCCACGCCTGGCTCAACACGACCGATGAAGCCGGCCCCGGCCCACTGACGATGGCGGGCGGCAAACTGGCCGTCACCGCGGATTGCCGCCTGGACAATCGCGACGAGCTGACGGCACGGCTCGGCGTCCGCGACGCATCGGTTGCCGACGCCGTGCTCCTGATGTGGGCCTATCTGCGCTGGGGCGAAGCCTGTCCCGTGCACCTGCAAGGCGACTTCGCCTTCGCCATCTGGGATGCCGAGCGGCAGGTGCTGTTTTGCGCGCGCGATCATTTCGGCGTCAAACCGTTCTACTATCACGCGGACGGGCAGCGCTTTGTCTTTGCCTCCGAAATCGGCCCGATTCTTGGCGTCACCAGCGCCGGCGCCCGCCTCAGCGAACATCAGATCTCGGGTTTCCTGGCCGGGCTGCCAGACGATCCGCAAGCGACGCCTTACACCGATATTTTCCGCCTGCCGGCGCGCCACAGCCTCACTGTGACGGGGCAGCGCGTGACGCTGCAGCGATACTGGCAGATCGAGCCGTCGTCGCGGCCTATGCGGCTGGACGCCGCCGAGGAATTCGCCCACCTCTTCTCGCAGTCCGTGCGCAACCGCATGCGCGGAAGCGCGGCGGTCGGGGCCATGCTGAGCGGCGGCCTGGACTCCTCTTCGATCGCCTGCGTGGCGGGCCGGCAAAACCTGTCCGAGGGAAAGCCGAGGCTGCCCACCTTTTCGCTGGTTTTCGAACGCGGCTCGGCGATGGACGAAACCCCCTTCATAGACGCGGTGCTGGAACAAGGGCGCGTCGACGGCACGCTGATCCCGGTCGGCAACTACGCGCCGTTCGCGGAATTCGAACGGGTGCTGGAAGAGCAGGAAGGAACGTTCCTGGCGCCGGGCCTTACGCTCACCCGGGAGGTCTACAGGACGGCGGGGGCCAAAGGCGTCAAGGTGCTTCTCGACGGCCATGGCGGGGACGAAGTCGTATCGCAGGGGCACGGCCATCTGCACGAGCTTGCCAATGCAGGCAAGTGGCTGGAGCTGTGGCGCGAGATCCGCAGCGCTTCCAACACCTATGGCGACGGCATGCTCGGCATGTACTTCCAATTCCTGACCATCTACGGGCCTGCCTGGCGCGTGGCCAGGCTCAGGCACGCCGCGAACCGGCTCCTGCACAGGCTGCGAAAGCCGGCCCAGGGCGGAAGCTGGCGCGACCTGATCAATGCCGATCTTGCCGGCCGCACCGAGCTCATCGAGCGGGTTCACCGAGCCGGCTACAAGCCGCCCGACGTCAGCGCCAGCGAGGCGCTGACCCACCGCTGGATTCTTTCCAACGGCTATGTGCCGCATGCTTTCGAAGTCCTCGACAAGGCGGCCGCCAATTTCGGCGTCGAACCTCGTTATCCCTTCTGGGACAAGCCGCTGGTCGAGTTCTGCCTGGCATTGCCGGGCGAGGAGAAGCTCAGCCGCGGTTTTGGCCGCTACGTGCTGCGCCGCGCCATGCAAGACGTGCTGCCGGCGGCGGTCCAGTGGCGGCGCGACAAGATCGATTTCACCGGCAATCTCGTCAACGGCATGCTGCGCAACCACCGCGACCTCCTGGAACAGGTGCTCGGCCCGGACGCCGGCCGCATCGAGCCCTATATCAACCTGCCGGCCGTGAAGGCTGCCTATGCCCGGCTGCTCAGTCGGCCCGACCGGCCGGCGCCGCTCGACGTCCAGTATGTCTGGCGCTCGGCGTCGCTGTCGCTGTGGCTGCGGCAGGTGCAGCGTGCCGGGAGTGCCGCATGACGCCGTTGAACGAGCCGCTGGCCCTCCGCCCGCGCGCGCAAGGCTGGCCGCGCGGACAGCGCCGTTTTTATCGAGCCTACGGCCTGACCATCGCTTCCGAGGTGACATTGCCAGAACTGGAGCCGGCCGAACCCGCAGCGGCGGATATCGTGATCAGTGTCGGCGCGATCGATATGCCGAAGCCTTCGCCCGAGGCCGCGACCATTTTCCGCTTCGAACCGGATCGGCAATATCTGGCATGGCACGCTGTCGCCGCGTTCCTGATCAGCGACGCCTGCCGCATCGAGGTCGAGCCGGCGCCCGGCATCGACGACGCGCTGATCGCGTTCCCGCTGCTGGGACCGGTGATGGCGCTCATCCTGCACCAGCGCGGCCTGCTCGTGCTGCATGCCAGCGCCGTCGCGATTGCCGGCAAAAGCGCCATCTTCATGGGCGACAAGGGCGCCGGCAAATCGACGACGGCAAGCGCCATGATCCGTGCCGGACACGAACTGCTTACCGATGACGTCGTGGCGCTCGATCTCAGCCATCCGGACGAGCCGATGATCGTGCCGGGTTTTCCCCAGATCAAGCTGGCGGCCGACGCGGCTGCCGCGATTTCGCTCGAAGGGGCACAAGTGCGGCCGCAGGTGCATCCGGCTATCAACAAGGCCCAGCACCGATTGCACGGGGCGTTCTCGCGCGACAGGGTTCCGGCGACCCGCATCTATATTCTCGAGCGCGGCCAAAAGACTGAGATCTTGCCCATGCCCGGCATCGCCGCTTTGCCGGCCGTGATCAGATTTTCATACGTCACGCGTTTCGGCCGCGCCGCCCTGGTCGGCGATTTCGCGGCGGCGCATCTCGGGCATTGCGCACGGCTCGCCGATCGCGTCGGCGTGTGCAGGCTCGAAGTGCCGACGGGCCTCGACAGGATCGGCGAGGTCGTGAGCCTCGTCGAGCATGACCTGATGGCCGGACAGGGATAGCAGGAGATGTCGAAATCATCGCTCCTTCGCCCGTCATTGTTTCGGGAAATCGCCGGGTTCGGCGCCGTTATCGCCCAGATAGGCGGGCGGCGGGCCTGGACGGCGCTGCTCTTCCTGATCATGGGCAGCCTGACCGAAGGCATATCCATCCTGTTGCTGGTCCCGCTGTTGCAACTGGTCGGACGCTCCGGCCAGGATTTCGCGATCAAGCTGCCCGACAATGATTTCATGCGCTGGCTGGTGCCGGACGGCACGCTGAAGCTGACCACGATGTTGTGCATGCTGGTGGCGCTGGTCGCGCTGCAGGCCGCCTTCAACCGCTTCAAGTCGGTCTACATGGCCAGGCTTCTCTTCGATTTCATCAACCGCCTGCGCATGAACCTGTTCGAAAGCATCGGCAAGGCACGGTGGGGCGTCTTCACGCGCATGCGCGGCTCCGACCTCGACCATGCGCTGACCGGGGACATAGACCGCGTCCAGGGCGCGGCCTTCTCGCTGCTGATGCTGGTGCAGATCGCCGTGCTTCTGGCCGGCTATCTCGTGATCTCCATGTTCATTTCGCCGGTCATGACGCTGTTCGCCGTGGTCATCGGCATGCTGATGTTCCTCGCGCTGCGGCCATTCCGGTCGCGGGCCACCGCCTTTGGCCAGGTCCTGACCACCAACCGCCAGGATCAATACCGGACGGTCTCGGAATTCCTCGGCGGCATCAAGGTGGCCAAGAGCCTGAACATCGAGGCGACCTATTTCGCGCAGTTGCAGGCGACACTTGAAAGAATGAAGGCCGACAACATCGCCTATGTGCGCAACAGTTCGACCGGCACCGCCCTGTTCCAGGTGGCGAGCGTGATCGGCTTGAGCCTGTTCATCTATGTGGCGCTGGTTCGCTTCGACCTCTCACTGGCCGAGATCGTGGTGCTGCTGCTGGTCTTCATGCGCATCGCGCCGCGCTTCATGGACATGCAGACGCAAGCGCAGCAGGTCCTGATCAACCTGCCCGCCTATGCCGCGATGCGCAGCCTGCAGATGCGTTTCGACGCCGAGCGGGAACCTGGCCATGCCGGGATCGAGGACGCTCGAAAGCTGTCGCTCGATTTCGGACTGAATGTTCGCGGCGTCTCCTTCGCCTACGAGGACGGCGCCGCCAAGACGGTGGTGAGCGACATCACCTTCGGCCTTCCGGCCGGCAAGGTCACCGCCCTTATCGGCCCTTCGGGATCAGGCAAGAGCACGATCGCCGACATGCTGCTCGGCCTGCTCGAGCCGACAGCCGGCACGATCCTCGTCGATGGCGTCGAGATCGACGCCGCCAATCGCCGGGGCTGGCGCGACCAGGTCGCCTACGTGCCGCAGGACGTGTTTCTCCTGCACGACACGATCGCGGCGAACCTGCGCCTGGCCGCACAGCAAGCAAGCGACGATGAACTGTGGGCCGCATTGCGATCGGCCCATGCGGCCGAATTCGTCGAACGGCTCGACCTCAAGCTCGAAACGGTGGTCGGCGACCGCGGCGTGCGGTTGTCGGGCGGCGAACGCCAGCGGATCGCGCTGGCGCGCGCCTTGCTGCGCAAGCCGTCGCTGCTCATCCTCGATGAGGCGACCAGCGCGCTCGACTGGCAAAACCAGGCGCTGATCGCGCAATCGATCGACGGGCTGCGCGGCTCGATGACGATCCTGACCATCGCGCACCGGCCATCGATGATCGCCTTCGCCGACTGGGTGGTGGCGATGGAAAACGGCCGTGTCGTCGAGGCCGGGCAATATCGGCGGCTGAAGGCGAAAGCAGGAAGCCGGTTGTCCCGGATGCTTTCGGGCGAACAATCTCAGTCCGAACCCGCCGACGTGGCCTGAGGCCAGCCCGGTCTGGGTCAGTGAAGGCTTCGCCCGGCGCCGCCGAGCTTTTCACCCTCGGCCACCTCGGCCGAACTCAGCTTTCTTTCGGCCTCGCGTGTCCTGTCGGCCGGCGTCGGCGCGCTTTTGACGATCATGGCATAGACGAGCACGAAGTAGCCCGCCTGGATGACCACGGCACAGATGATGACGCGCAGCAGCGTCGTGCCTATTGAAGCGCCGCCCAGCCATGACCAGCCAACGACGATCGCAAGAGCGAAAATCATCCCAACGATGAATTTTGGAAGCGACATACCCAACAGCCCACAAACCGGCCCGGGTATATTCCAATCATTGCCCCACCCGAGCGTCGTCCCTTGTCATGCGGGCTTGTTAAGTCGCCCGCTCCCGGCCGGTTGCTTCCGGCCTTTCAACCTGTCGCCACTTTGACAGGTATAATTTGCAATTCTATTAAGGCGAGCAAAAGGCCGCAAGGGCAACTGCATTTATTTTTAGGTGAGCTTTTGCGCTCGACTCGCTCATGCTGCAACGCACACGACGGGATTACGCGCAACTTCGGCTCTTTGGTGTTTTTCAGTAGAATCTACAATATTGAATAGTATTTTATATGAATACCACCGAATATCGTGCCGCGCTAAAGCACCAACGAGCTCCATTCAAGGGCATAAAGAACGCCCCGCCTAGAAGTTGCCCCAAAAGCGCCTCTATTTTTCCGGCTATGCCCATTTATTGTCATAAATGTGCTAAATATTCCGAAATTTGTGCAGGGCACGCTTATTATTTAGTCAATTCATGACGTGACTATTTCAAAGGTGCGGGAAATTGTGTGTTGCGCTGCAACATTTTTTTGATATCGTGCCGTAAACCATCCGGTCAACGCATGGAGTTTTGGCATGAGGGATGTTGCCAAGTCGGCCACAGCGGAGTTTTCGCAGGCTGGCGTCGATTTTCCACCGCCGATCGGCGGCCTTATCAAGCGCAGTTTCGATATTGCCGGTTCACTGGCCGCCCTGATCGCTCTCAGCCCGCTGTTCGTGATGATAGCGCTGCTCGTCAAATTCTCCGATGGCGGATCGATTTTTTACGGTCACCGGCGAATCGGGCGTGGCGGACGGGTTTTCCCTTGTCTCAAGTTCCGCACCATGGTGCCGGACGGCGAAAGGGTGCTGGCTGCCTATCTGGCGGCCAATCCGGAAGCCAAGGCGGAATGGATAGCCACCCGCAAGCTGAAGAACGATCCGCGAGTCACCCGGGTCGGCGCGGTCCTGAGGAAACTCAGTCTCGATGAGTTGCCGCAGGTCATCAACATCCTTCAGGGCGACATGAGCCTTGTTGGACCTCGCCCGGTCGTGCGCGACGAACTGGAGATCTATGGCAGCGCCGCCGTGTATTACCTGAAGTCCCGCCCCGGCCTGACCGGCCTGTGGCAGGTCAGCGGCCGCAACGACGTCTCCTATGACAGCCGCGTCGCGTTCGATCGCCACTATGTCGAGAATTGGTCACTTTTTGAGGATATTCGCATCATCATCAAGACAGTTCCGGCTGTCTGGATGTCGCGCGGCTGCTACTGAGCGGTCGCGAACCGGATCGCACGCGGGAGATTTCTCCCGGCAGGCATCGGGCGCAGGCTCATCGGGCTGGTGGGGCCAAAGCGGATCGGAACATTCAGTTGAAGATAGACATGTTCGAAGTTTTTTGCAGCGGCCCGCATTCGGGCCGCTCGCGGCGTTTGCGGCTCGTGGCCAGCTGCCTGGCCCTGTCGCTCGCCCTGCCTCGGATCGCCCTTGCCGACGAGTACCATCTCGGATCGCAAGACAAGCTCACCATCCGTATCGCGGAGTGGCAGACCGTCGAAGGCACGTTCCGCGACTGGTCGGCGGTGAATGGCGTATACACGGTCGGGCCGGCCGGAATGCTGTCGGTGCCTTTCGTCGGCGAGCTGCCGGCATCCGGCAAGACAACGGCCGAAGTCGCGGCGGCGATCGGCGAGGCGCTGCAGCACAAGCTCGCCTTGTCGGACCGGCCCGAGGCATCGGTCGAAATGGCGCAGTTCCGGCCGTTCTATATTTCGGGCGAGGTGCAGAACCCCGGCCAATTCCCCTATGTGCCCGATCTTACGGTGCTGAAGGCGGTCAGCATCGCGGGCGGCATCCGGCGAAGCGCCGACTACGGCCCGCAGCTCGGCAAGGACCTGGTCACCGCCAAAGGCAATTTCGACATATATGACGATCAGCGCGTTCGACTGATCGTCAAGCGCGCGCGCATCGATGCCGACCTTGCGGGCAAGTCCAGCTTCGACGTGCCGAAGGAGGTCGAGGGCGATCCGAGACTGCAAGCCATCGTCGCGGACGAGATGACGATCCTCACGGCTGACCAGAAGGCGCTGAAGCTGAAGCTCGAGGCGCTCAGCGACCTGAAAGGGGTCCTGCAGGCCGAGATCGAATCGCTGCAGAAGAAGATCGTCAACCAGCAGAAGCAGGTCGACCTGGCGCAGCAGCAACTCACCAGCATCGGTCCGCTGGCCCAGAAAGGCCTGGTCGCCAACGCAAGACTGTTGGATTCGCAGCAGTCCGTCACCGACCTTCAGGGCAAGATCCTGGACTACGAAACGGCCATCCTCACCGCCAAGCAAGCGATCAGCAAGGCAACGCAGGATGCCATCGATGCCCAGAACACGCTGAGCTCGAGCCTCGCCGCCGACCGGCAGCAGACCGAAGCCGACCTGAACGAGGCCGCGCTGAGGGTCAACATGCAGAAAGGATTGATGGCCCAGGCCACCGATCCCGCCACCGTGGCCGCCAGCGCAACCAACGAAGAGCCCACCCTGATCTATTCACTGCTGCGCGCTGCCGACGGCAAGACGAGCGAGATTGCGGTCAAGGAAGACACGCCGGTGCTGCCGGGCGATGTGATCAAGGTCAAGCTGGCGCCAATGCCCAGCCAGTAAGTGGTCGAACGGCCGAGATAAGAGCAGCTCACCGTTCACGAAAACGGTGAGCTGCTCTATCCCTTTGTTTTTGCGCAATTCCGGACGGAAAGCGCTGCGCGCGTTTCCCGGGGAAGCCGTACACACTTTCCTGAAATTGCTGGAGCGGGGCGGCGTTTGAGGGAATCGCCAGCCGCTCTATCGCCTTGCTTTGACGCAATCCCAAACGGGAAACCGATCGGTATTCATCGAGCGGCGTCCGTGCCAGGCTCGGGGCCGCTCCAGCCTCTGGCGGCATTTGCCTCTTCGATCCTTGCCGCAGACAGGCGAGGACGGGCAACGGGCAGTCGCGCCAGCTTGAAGAAGCTGAAATACATCAGGAAGGAACCCATGATGTAGGGGTTGAGGATCTCGACCTCGACGAAGGAGCGGATCAGGAGCAGCACCATGACGCCGGCCAGAACGACCGAATCCGCCCGCCATGTTCCGAACGCGACCGCCGAGACATGGCCGTAAAGCGTGCGCAGGATGACCAGCGAAACCAGCGTCGCCCCGACGAAGCCGAGTTCGACAAGGGCTTCGATGTAGGTGTTGTGGAAGTGGAAGCCGGTGCGGGTGGTGATGTAGAACTCGTTCCACAGGCGCTCGGCCTCGGCAAAACCCTGGACCCAGTATGCGGCATAGCCGACGCCGAGCATGGGCGCCCTCTGCGCGGCGTTCCAGCCCTGCTCCCACAGATAGGTGCGCCCGGTGAGCGTCGAATCCTTGCCGAACAGGCCGAGGACGAAGTCCATGAGGCCGAGATTCAGCGCCACAAGGATAGCGACGACCAGCATGCCTGTGCCGACCAGGAAGATCACCCGGCGGTAGCGTCGCGACAGCACCTTGCTCATGGCAAGCAGCATCACCAGCGCCAGCACCGCCGGTGTCGAGGCCATCGAGGTGGCCGAATGCGAGATGACCAGCAGATAGGCCGACAAAAGCACCACCGGCACGGTCAGGAACAGGCTCAGCCGGCCGTGCCTGAGGAAGGCGATGAAGACGACGCTGAAATAGATGCCGAGCGAGGCGACGAAGCCGATCTGGTTCTTTGAGGCGAAGGCGCCGACGAAATTATAGGTGCCGTCGAGGACGTCCTCGGAATAGGCCCCGACCTTGAGAGAGTAGAGCAGGACGACGAATATGCCGACCAGGGCGCCTATCGTCAGGGTCCGCACACTGACGGCTCGCGCCGCGACATAGGCGCAGGCGATGTGGGAGAAGTACTGGACGGCCGTTCTCGCGGTGATGCCGGGAGCGTCCGACCAGAAGACGGAGAAGCATACATAGGCCGCGAACGACAATGGCAGCCAGGCGCTGGACAGATGCCGCAGGAACCGCCTGTAGTCGACCATGATGAGGGGCAGCCACACCGCATAATAGGCCAGGATCAGCACCTGGCCGAATATGACGGAGTAGGAGAATGCCCAGACCGAAACGGCAACGGCAAAACTGCCGTAGACCGAGTTCCTCTCGGGATCGACCAGCAAGGACTTTGGAATCTTCATCTCAGGTTCTCGCCGAGCCTACCCCGGACCGCCGCGTAGCCGGCAGGCATCTCCGTAAGAAGGGTGCAATCGACGGCATCTCCATTGTGCAGTGCAATATAACCTATCGCGCCGCGCGCTCAATGGCAAATGCGGTCACCTTGTCTTACAGCCAGGCGAGCGCCGAGAGATCAGGTCCGGGACACGCCCGGACGGGATCGGACTTCTCTTTCCATTGCCGGCCTCTCCATCGAGGCCCGCAAACAGCCGTGCGCGCTACCAAAGTGCTCCGCCGGTGACCTGTATGTTTTCCATGGTGATGCCCTTGGCCATATCCGAGCAGAGGAACACGGCCAGCGCCGCGATCTCCTGCGGCTGGAGAATGCGCTGCTGGGGGTTGCCCCTGGCGATCTCGGCCATCGCGTCCTCGGCCGTGCGGCCCTTGCCCTCGCGCTCGACGACCTGCGCCACGTTGCGGCGCATCAGTTCGGTCTCGACCCATGTCGGGCTGATCATGACGCAGGTGACGCCATGCGCCGCCCCTTCGAGCGCCACGCAACGGGTGAGGCCGAGGAGACCGGCCTTGGAGGCGCAGTAAGCGGGATTGTCCTTCCAGCCGACCGAGGCGGCGGTCGAGCCGATGTTGACGATGCGGCCCCAGCCGCGCTCGATCATGCCGGGCAGCACAGCGCGGGTGGCGCGGAAGGCGCCGGTGAGATTGGTGTCGACGATCTTGTCCCACAGCGCGTCGGAATGGCCGCAGACCGGCTGCTCGGCCGTGGTGCCGGCGGCGTTGACCAGGATGTCGACAGGACCGACCGCCGCCTGGGCGTCGGCCGCGAAACGGTTCGTGACGTCGCTGTCGCGCACGTCAAGATGGGCGGCGTAAATCCTCGTTCCATGCGCGCCGAGAGCCGAACGCACGCGCTCTATCTCGTCGTCGCCGGGATAGTAGGCGGCGTCGGATCTCTCCACGCCGCCAGGTGCGACATAGGAGCCGACGGCGACATTGGCGCCGGCCTGCGCCAATGCCGTGGCAATCGCCAGGCCCATTCCGGAGAAGCCACCGGTGACGATTGCGCCGCGGCCGGAAAGGTTTGTCATCGGGCATGGCCTCCGCGCGGCACGGGACGGTCCATCAGTCCCGAGAGTATCTGAACTTCATAGGCCAACATAACCTTCGGAGCCGGTGACGAAACTTGTGTCCTTGCCATCAGCTTTCCTTGTCCATCGGCTCGAGCGGCTTGCCCAGCCAGTCGCGGTAGAAACCTTCCAGGTCGGGTTCGAAATCATGGACGATGGGATAACCCGGCGCCGCGGCCTCGACCTCGTGCAGCGTGCCGCATTGCGGGCAGATGAACTCGCGGATTTCCATCCATTCGGGATCCGGCAGGTCGCTGTTGGGATAAATCTCGCGCAGCGCCTCCTCGCTGTCGCGCACGAGGATCGAAGCCTTCAGCTTCCAGTTCTTGCGGTAGTCGCCGAAGGAATGGCCGCATTCGCAACGGGTTACCCGCTCATCGCCGCTCTGACAGATGAAGAGGTGGTCGCCCACGGGAAGCAGGATCGGATCGCTCCAGCCGACTCGGTCCTGCAAAACCGAAACATATTTGAAGAACCGGTCGTCATCCTTGTAGGCGCTCATGACGCGGCGCGTCTGCGGCCAGGGCAGCGTGCCCGCGACCAGATCGGCGATGACTTCCTTGCTGTATGAGGTCATGGTCCCTACTCCACGCCGAAGGTCGATTTGGCGTCGACATCCCAGAAGGTTGAAAAATCCCTGGTGAAGCGCGGCGAAAGCTTGATGGCGCTGGCATACATCTTCTTCACCTCGGGCGCGAAATCGGCCGCCTTCACCCGCTCGCGCTCCTTGGCCATCCACTCCGAGACCGGCCTGGCCCGAGCGAGCCGGCGCGACCGCATCTCGGCGCGGTGGCGCTTGGTGGCTTCGAGGTTGGCGACGGGATAGCCGTCCTCGTCCTCGTCAAGCACGATCCCGAAGATATTTTCGGCAGCTTCCCTGGTGAGATAGCCGTTCTCGACGTCCGATGCCGTCTTGAGCGGATCGCGCTCCAGCACGTCGCCATAGCCGCCACCGCCATTGTAGGAATGGGTGAACACGTCGCCGGTTTTGTGGGGCGCGGTGATATAGGGCCCTTCCATCGTCACGTGCTGGCCTTCGAGCCGGACCTCGAGTTCGGAACGATAAGGATTGGTGCCGGTATGGTGCGCCAGCGGCGCGCCCTTTTGTGCAAGCTCGAAGATGTTGCTGTCGCGCACCGCACGGTGTTTCTGGCACGTCGGCGCCGGATACCCGCCGCAGAGCCCGCCATTGTCGAAGACGCGCGAGGAGTGTTCCGAGGTGACCAGCCGGAGATGGTCGGTCTTGCTGACCAGCCAGGTCGACAGGAAGGCGCAGCCGCCGCGATATTTGCCGGCGCCCCCGGAATTGGCAACGATCGAACGACCGATATAGACCATCGGCATGTTCTGTTCCCAGATCTCGATGTTGCCCATGTCGGATTCAGGGTTCCAGCCGACATAGGCGGTGTCCAGCCCGTCCTTGATGGCAAGCGCGCCGGAACCGGCGGCCGCGCATTCGAAATGCGCCATGCCGAACAGCGTGCCGTACTGGCTGGTTCCCCCCATCTCGATCATCGGGCTGTTGACCTGGCCGACGAAGGCCTCCTCGACGAAGCCGCGGGCGATGAATGATCTCGACAGGAGCCGCTGGAAGACGCCATAAGCCGGCAAGAGCAGCGCCCAGGACGTGGCGGTGGCCACCATCTCATTGTCGGGATTGGTCCAGGTGCCATGCGGCAGCTTCAGCTCCGTCGCCATCCAGGCGCCGTCATTGACCAGGCCTTCGAAATTCATGTGCTGGGTCAGCGTCACGAACATGCCGCCATCCATGCCGGCCGGCGTGCAGTTCATGGAATGGTAGCCCCAGGGCTGCGTGCCCTCGAAATCCATGATGATCTTGCCGCCTGTGGTGATCTCCATTTCGATCGGTATGTTGTAGAGCCAGTCGGGATCGCCGAGCGGCTGGTAGCCCGGCTTGCCCTTGGTGACGTGACCGTAAAAAGTATGCCCCCGATAGATGCCGGGAACGGTCAGTTGCCGCGTGCGGGCGAGTTGCGCGCGGCGGCCCTCCTCGATGAATTCCTTCGACACCTTCATCCAGTAGTCGAGGCCGATCTCGTCGATCAGCGCTTTGACGCTTTCGCGCATGTCGATGCAGGAGGCGACCTTGGCCTTCTCGTCCAGCACCCAGTAGATGGGCATGCGCAGATTGCGCTCGCAGCGGATCACGTAGTCGCGCCGCAGTTCGTCGTTCTGGCCGACTTTTTCGGCACAGACGAACAGGCCTTCGGTGAAGCGCTCCTGGGCCAGCGCCACGTCGCCGCCCGGCGTGATGCCGCCGGCCTCCAGCTCATGGCAGACGGCGCCGGCCCAGCCGACGAGCTTGCCCGAGTGGAAGATCGGCACCACGTCCATCACGTCGGGCACCTGCACCGTGCCGATGAAGGCGTCGTTGTTGGCGAAGATGTCGCCGTCGACGATGCGGGGATTTTCCTCGTAGCCCTGTCTGATCATCCATTTGATGAAGCGGCTCATCGTGTGCACATGCACCATGATGCCGTTGGAGAGCGCGATCGCGTCGCCCTCGGGCGTGTAGATGGCGACGACCATCTCGCCGACCTCGCGCACGCCGGGCGAAGCCGAGATGCGACGCGCCATCTCGCGCGCCGAGACGCAGTAGGCGCGCAGCTTGGTGTGCAGCGTCTCGAATTTCAGCGGATCCTGGTTGCGCAGTTCGAGATCGGTAATGCCGTCATAGCAGCCGGTCTCGTCCATGAGCCGTTCGGATTCGATCAGCCGCTCGCGGAGGCGCAGGGCGGAGGCGGGTTTGTCCAGCATGGCGTTCGCCCTCTCAAGCGTGGGAGTAGTGGAGCAGCGTCCATTCGTCGACGAAGACACGGTCCCGCGGATGGACGACGAGGGTGGTGGCGGGGTGTTCGATGATGGCCGGGCCGGTCACCTCATGCCCCGGCAGCAGAAGATCCATCTCGTAGAGATCGGCCTTGTGCCAGCGGCCGCCAATATAGGCCTCGCGCACGCCCTTGTGCGCGGATGCGGGGTTTGAGGGGCCGAGCGGCCGCTTGAGCAGCACGGGCTTGACCTTGTCGGCGGTGGCGATCAGGCCGAGCTCGGTGATCGAGAAGCCGGCTTCGCCATAACGCGAGACGCGATGGTTGACCTTGGCGTAGACCGCCTCGAACTCGTCGATGACCTTGCACATGTCGCCGGCCGAATTGATCGCCGAGAGCGGCGCCATCACCTCGACGTCCTCGAGCTGGCCGGTATAGCGCATCATCAGGAACGGCACCGTCCTGATCTTGTCCAGCGCATGACCGTCGGCCACCATCTCGTCGACCGCGGCCCTGGTGAGATCGTCCCAGACCGCAGTCACTCTGGCGCCGAAGGCCAGCAGCTCGGCCTCACTCGCCCGCGCGCCGATGTCGATCTGGGTGGATACCGAATGCCGGCGCATGAAATCCGCCGTGGTGCAGCCGAAGGCGGAGAAAGCGGCCGCGAACTGGAAGGTGATGATATCCTTGAAGCCGATGCCCCTGGAGCAGCCGGCCAGATGCAGCGGCCCCGAGCCGCCATAGGAAAGCAATGTGAACTCCGAAGGGTGGATCCCCTGGCCGGAGATGACGCGGCGCAGCGCGTTGTTGGCGTCGGCCTCCAGCATATCGATCATGCCTTCGGCGGCTTCCTCCACGCCGACGCCGAGCAGACGGGAGCACTTCTCCTCGAAGGCCTTGCGCGCCTTCTCGACCTGCAGCACGACCTTGCCGCCGAGGAAATAATGCGGGTTCAGCCGACCGAGGATGGCGTCGCAATCGGCGATGGTCGGCTCGGTGCCGCCCCTGGCGAAGCAGATCGGGCCGGGATCGGCACCGGCGCTTTCCGGCCCGAGCGAGACTTTCTTCGTCAGCGGATCGACCTTGAGGATCATGCCGGCGCCGGCGCCGATCGTGTCGAGATGCAGCGTCGGCACGTTCAGCTTGAACCGGTCCATCAGCGGCTCGTTCTCGATCCGTGTCTGGCCGCGCGTGATGACGCCCATGTCGAAGGAGGTGCCGCCCATATCGGAGCAGATCAGCGAGTCATTGCCGATCAGCTTGCCGACATAAGCCGCGCCCAGAATGCCGCCGATCGGACCCGAGATCATGGTTTCGTGCAGGCGCGGATGATTGATCGAGGTGAGGCCGCCGAAGGAGAGCAGCGTCTGGACGCCATATCTGAAGCCGTATTTCTTCGAGACGTCCTCGATCCCCTTGAGCTGCTTGCGGCCGCGCGAGGTGGCGTAGGCCTCGATCAGCACCGAGTTCAGCCGCGACTGCTCGCGGATGACCGGGCGCACCTCATGGCTGCCGTAGACGAGGATGTCGGCTCCGGCGGCGGCGATCTCCTCGCGGCAGATCTCGGCGATGCGCTTCTCATGCACCGGATTGACATGCGAGAAGATCGTCATGATGCAGACCGCCTCGACCTTGTCGGCGATCAGCTTTTTCGCCGCGGCACGGACCTCATGTTCGTAGAGCGGCAGGATGATGTCGCCGAACTGGTCGATGCGCTCGGTGACGCCGTGAGTGCGTCGGCGCGGCACCAGCGGATCGGGATGATGATGCGTCACAGCGTGCAGCCGGTCGGCATAGGAATAGTCGGCCCAGGCCTGCAGGCCGCGACCCATCAGGATCATGTCCTCAAGGCCCTTGGTGGTGATCAGGCCGAGTTTCCTGCCGGTGCGCGACAGCAGCGTGTTGAGCATGCCGGTGCCGGAATAGAGCACCACATTGACGCCCGAAAACAGGGCCTCGAGCGAGATGCCCCAGGCGTCCGCCGCGTCCTCGGCCGAGGCGAGGAACCCCTCGGCCTCGTTCTTCGGCGTCGTTGCCGACTTGCCGATCTTGAAGCGGCCGTCCTGATCGACAAGGATGGTGTCGGTCATGGTGCCGCCGGCGTCGATGCCGATGACGATGGGATTGGTAGAGATATGGTCCACGGGTCGCCTTCCCTTGCCGAGCATGACCACAGGCTAGATTCGCGGGACCGGATCGCGCCATATGCCTAAAGGCACAATGACGGGCGAGAGCTCGTCGCCGAAAAAGAGGCATGCGCATGGGCAACATCTGGGCGCCGCTCGCCATGGCGATCGCCGCCACCGGCACCGACAGGCATGTCGACTGCCTGATCGACCTGATCGGCGCCGACATCGCGCATGACCTGGTGACGGTGACGCGCTACTCGGCGACGCAGACGCCGCAATTCGTCAAGCACCGGCGCTTCTCCGACGAGATGGTGCGGCGCTATCTTGATAATTACTACGTGTTCGACCCCTTCTACGCTTCCTGGCGGCGCGAGCGCCGGCTGGGCATCATGCCGCTCAAGCGGCTGGCCGACGACGAGGCGAAACGCGGCCAGTACATAGCCGGCTTCCTCGCGCAATCGGAGATATGCGATGAAGTCGGCATCATGCTGGCCGATGGCGGCGACTGGTGCCTCGGCATTTTCCTCGATCGTTCGACGACGGCGTTCAAGGACAGCGAGATCGCCCTGCTGACCGAGCGGCTGCCGGTGTTCGAGGCGCTGCACGCGCTCGACATCAAGGCGCGCGGAAGCGATTTCACGCGCAGCTCGGCGCCCTCCAGCCCCGGCGCCTCGCCGCGCCAGCAACCCACAATCCCGGCGAGCCTATGGCCGGAACTGTCGCTCAGGGAAAGAGAGCTCGTGCAATTGATCCTGGCCGGCCATCCGACCGCCAACATTGCCGAGCGGCTCGGCATCACCGTCGGCACGGTCAAGAACCATCGCCGGCGCATCTATGAGAAGCTCGACATCACCACCGAGCGGGAATTGTTCCTGCAGTTCTTCCTGTACCGCTCGGACAAATAGGCCTGGCGCTGGTGCAAGCGCTGGACAGGCAGATCGAGGGGAGCCCGGCATAACGCGCCTCAGGGATTGGCCCAGACGATCGAGGTGCATGCCGGCTTGAACTTGGCCGGCGGCGACCTCACAGTCACCCCCGAACATGGTTTCGCCGAGCGGAGCCGATTTGCGCCAGGACAGGGGAAAATGAGATGCCGACGATTCTCGCGGAACGGTTTGCCGGACGCTCGGCGGTGATTACGGGCGGCGCATCCGGCATCGGCCTCGCCGTCGCACAGAGGCTGATCCAAGAGGGCGGGCGCGTTTCGGTTTGGGACCGCGATCCCGCCCAGATCGAAGCGGCCAGGGCTTCGATCCCAGCGCTGCATGGCCAGACCGTCGATGTCGCCGACCCGGCGGCGGTGGATCGGGCGGCGCGGTCGACGATCGAGGCGCATGGCGGGGTCGACATCCTGATCACCAGCGCCGCCATCACCGGTCCCAACATGACCGCCTGGGACTATCCGGTGGAGGACTGGCGTCTGGTCATCGACATCAACATCAACGGTGTCTTCTACTGCAACAAGGCGCTCGTCCCGCACATGCTGGAGCGCAATTACGGCCGCATCGTCAACATCGCCTCGATCGCCGGCAAGGAAGGCAATCCCAACGCTTCCGCCTACAGCACATCCAAGGCCGCGGTGATCGGCCTGACCAAATCGCTCGGCAAGGAACTGGCCAAGACCGGCATAACCGTGAACTGCGTCACGCCGGCGGCGGTGCGCACGGCGATCTTCAAGCAGATGAGCCAGGAGCATATCGATTTCATGCTCTCCAAGATACCGATGGCGCGCTTTGGCGAGGTCGACGAGGTGGCGGCGCTGATTTGCTGGATCGCCTCGGAGGAATGTTCGTTCACGACGGCTGCCGTCTTCGACGTCTCCGGCGGCCGCGCCACCTACTGATGTGGTGCGGCGCTTTCCGGCTGGCGGCAAGCCACTACAATTGCGCGTGAGGAAGCAACCAACGGAGCTGGACAAGCGTACAGTGGCCGAAGCCGGAACCCGGCAACGGCAACAATGAGGGCGAAGACATGACCAGGCGTGACAGTTCGGCCCGCGCGCAATTCCTGCACCTTTCTCCGACAATCGCGACGACCGGACCGGAGCTTGCCGCATTTGCTTAAGGTCGAGCTTGCCATCCTGTCGGACGACGACCTTCTGGATCGTTTCCAGCGCGCGGCCTTCGGCTATTTTCTGGAAAACGTGAACCCCGAAAACGGGCTGGTCGCCGACACGTCGCGGCCGAATTCACCGGCCAGCATCGCGGTCGTAGGCTTTGCGCTCTCCTGTTATCCGATCGGGATCGATCGCGGCTGGATGGAGCGGGAAGCAGCGGTGGAGCTGACGCTCGCCGCGCTGCGTTTCTTCTGGACCAGCACGCAAGGCAGTGGCGCTGATGTCACCGGCCACAAGGGTTTTTACTATCATTTCCTCGACATTCGCACCGGACTTCGGGTGTGGCGCTGCGAACTGTCAATGGTGGATACGGCATTGCTGATGGCCGGCATTCTCGTGGCGGGCGCCTATTTCCGGGGCGACAATGACGAGGAAGCCGAAATCCGCCGGCTGGCCGAGGCGCTCTACCGGCGCGTCGACTGGCGATGGGCGCAAGGCAGTAGTCCGACGTTGCGACAGGGCTGGAAACCGAAGAGCGGCTTTCTCCACTATGGCTGGGAAGGCTACAATGAGGCGACGATCCTCTATGTCCTGTCGATGGCCTCGCCCGACAGCCCGACGTCCGACGACAGCTACGCGGGCTGGACGGCGACCTATCAGTGGGAAAACATCTACGGCTACGACGTGCTTTATGGCGGTCCGTTGTTCATGCACCAGTTCTCACACGCCTGGATCGACTTCGCCGGCATCCGCGACGCTTTCATGCGCGAGAAGAATTCGGACTATTTCGAAAACAGCCGCCGCTCGACCTACCTCCACCGCGACTATGCTCGGCACAACCCCCATGGCTATGATGGATACGGAGAGAACCTCTGGGGGCTTTCGGCCGGGGACGGACCGGGCGGCTTTCGCAGCAGCATACAACGGCGGCGGCGCCGGTTTTCCGGCTACGTCGCGCGCGGTGCGCCTTTCGGGCCGGACGACGGCACGATCGCGCCGTGGTCCTATCCGGCGTCGCTGCCTTTTGCGCCTGATATCTGCATGGCGGCGCTGCGCCATCTCGCGGATCGCTACCCCCAGGTGATCGACAATTTCCGGCTGCCGAGCGGCTTCAACCCGACGCTGGCCAACCGGCGAAAATTTGGCCGCGACGGCTGGGTGTCGGAAGGCCATTTCGGCCTCGACCAGGGCATCGTGGTGATGATGATCGAGAACCACCGCTCGCGCCTGGTGTGGGAGCTGATGCGTTCCAACCAGTACATCCGCCGCGGCCTTAACAAGGCGGGGTTCACAGGCGGATGGCTGTCGCAGCCGGCAAGCCCGGATGGCCGCGATGTCGCTTGAAGGGACGAAAGCTGCCGGTTTTCCGGCCGACCACAATGATGTCGAGCTGGTCAGGGGCGCCCATCCGCCGCATTGGCGAAACCCGCCGCCCACCGGACCATACAATCTCGTCGTCGTCGGCGCCGGGCCTGCCGGCTTGACTGCCGCGACCGAAGCGGCAAGCCTCGGCGCGAAAGTGGCGCTGATCGAACGCGGGTTGATCGGCGGCACGTGCATCAACACCGGCTGCATCCCGTCCAAGTCGATCATCCGTACATCCAGGCTCTATGCCGACATGCGCGATGCCGAGAATTTCGGAGCCGATGCGCCGGACCATCTTCGCGTCGATTTCCAGCGCGCGATGACCAGGATGCGGCGCATCCGGCAACGGATCAGCCATGCCGACAGCGCTGAGGCGCTTGCTGCGCTGGGCATCGACGTTCATTTCGGCGAAGCCCGGTTTGAGGGAAGCGATTGCGTGACCGTCGCGGGAACCACGCTGCGCTTCCGCAAGGCGCTGATTGCGACAGGCGCGAGGCCGGAGTTTCCATCCATTCCCGGCCTGGTCGAGGCCGGCTATCTCAGCAACGAGACGATGTTCGACCTTGTCGACTGCCCGAAGCGGCTGCTGGTCATCGGCGGCGGGCCGCTTGGCTGCGAGACAGCGCAGGCCTTCTGCCTGCTCGGTGCGAAGGTCATCCTGGCGCAGAGCGATCCGATGTTCCTGCCCGGCGAGGAACGCGACGCCGCGCAGATCCTTTCGGAGGCGCTGGCGCGCGAGGGGGTCGAGGTCCGACTGAACACCGAAGTGGTGGCGGTGCGCAGGGAAGGCGACAAGAAGCTCGCCGATCTGGTGCGGGACGGCGACACGACGACCATTTCCGTCGACGAGATCATCACCGGCATAGGCCGCTCGCCCAATGTCGACGGTCTTGGCCTCGACGAGGCGGGGGTTGCCCACGATGCCAAAGGCATCAAGGTGGACGATTATCTCAGGACCTCAAACCCGCGCATCTATGCGGCGGGCGATGTCTGCCTCGACTACAAATTCACGCATACCGCTGAAGCAACAGCCCGCATGGTCGTGCAGAACGCCCTGTTTCTCGGGCGCAAGAGGCTGAGCGAATTGGTGGTTCCGTGGTGCACCTACACCGATCCGGAAATCGCCCATGTCGGCCTCTATCCGGTGGAGGCTCGCCGCGACGGCATTCCGGTCAAGACCTATACGGTGCTGATGCACGATGTCGCCCGCGCGGTGATGGACGGCGAGGAAGAGGGTTTCGTCAAAATCCATGTCAGGGAAGGATCAGACCGCATCCTCGGTGCGACCGTGGTCGCCGCCCATGCCGGCGAGATGATCAACGGGGTGTCGCTGGCCATCAGGTCGGGCATGGGATTGCACGCGCTGGCCGACGTCATCCATCCCTTCCCGACACAGGCGCAAGGCATCAAAATGGCCGGCGACGCTTACCGGCGAACGCGGTTCACCCCTTTGTGGAGACATCTGGCGGCACGCTGGCTGGCGTGGTCCAGGCGATGACGCTTGTGTCCCGTCGGCGTTGGCGCGGGCTTCAGCCGTGCAGGTCCCGCGAAATCGGCGGGCCGACCGAAAAGCCGGTGAAGGTGACCTCGAAGCCTTCGCGCTGCGGCGAACAGCACATCATGCCGACATCGACCGCCTTCGAGACCGGGAAGTAGGCGAGCCGCACCGGCTTCCAATGACCGTCGGAGACATCCAGATACTGGACGCGGATAGTCTCGGCATGGCGGGTCACCCGGATCCTAACGCCATCCGGACCGGCTGGAATGGTGGCCAACGACCAGTCCGAGGCATCGTTGGTGACGACGACCGAGAAATACATCACGCCGTCGGTGTATTCGATGCCGGCCTTGATCCAATGCGTTTCGCTGAGGCGGAGCATCAGCCCCGCCTGGTCGTAGAGCACCTCATAACGTCCGGTGACGGTGACTTCCGCGGTGAAATCGCCCTCTACGCGCGTGTAGAGGAAATGGCCGTTGTCGCGCCAGAAATCATAAAAAGTCTCGCGCCAGAAATCCGTCTCCTTGCCGGTGCGCACATGAACCGCATCGCCGTCGATGGAATGATGCGGCGGCGGATTGAGCCAGGTCAGATCCTTGTCTTGAACTGTCATCGCCTTGTCTCTTGGTGCACGCGAAGGCTTCGCCGGCCCGGTCAGCCGGCGCCCCGATCAGCCTGCAAACGTGTAGGCGGTCTTCACGGTGGTGTAGAATTCCATGGCGTATCGGCCCTGTTCGCGCGGACCGTAGCTCGAGCCCTTGCGGCCACCGAAGGGAACATGGAAATCGACACCCGCCGTCGGCAGGTTGACCATCACCATGCCGGCCTCCGAATTGCGCTTGAAATGCGTGGCGTGCTTGAGGCTGGACGTGCAGATGCCGGACGTCAGCCCGAATGGCGTATCGTTGGCGACGGCGAGCGCCTCGTCGTAGTCCTTGACGCGGATGACGCTGGCAACAGGCCCGAAAATCTCCTCGCGCGAGCTGCGCATGGCGTTGGTGGCATCGGTCAGCAGCGCCGGCCGCAGGAAGAAGCCCGGCGTCTTGCGGTCGAGCCGCTCGCCGCCGAAGGCGAGCGTGGCGCCTTCCCTCACGCCGATGGCGATATAGTCTTCGTCCTGCTTGAGCTGCGTCGCATCGACGACGGGACCGATCTGGGTCTGCGCGTCGAGCGCATCGCCGACGACCAGTTTGTCCATCCGTTCCTTGAGCGCTTCGACGAAACGGTCATGAATGCCGTTCGTCACGATCAGCCGGGACGAAGCCGTGCAGCGCTGGCCGGTCGAGAAGAAAGCGCCGTTGATCGCGCAATCGACAGCCGTAGCGAGGTCGGCATCGTCGAGCACCACCAGCGGGTTCTTGCCGCCCATTTCGAGCTGGAACTTGCGCATGTGCTCGACGCTCGCCGCGGCGACGCGCTTGCCGGTGCCAACCGAGCCGGTGAAGGTGATGGCGTTGATGTCCGGGCTGTCAAGCATCGCCTGGCCGACCACCGAGCCCTTGCCCATGACGAGGTTGAGCACGCCCTTGGGCAGGCCGGCACGGTGCAGTATGTCGACGATGGTCCAGGCGCTCTCGGGAACGAGATCCGCCGGCTTGAAGACGATGGTGTTGCCGTGGGCAAGCGCCGGGGCGATCTTCCAGGCGGGAATGGCGATCGGGAAGTTCCACGGGGTGATGATGCCAACCACGCCGACCGCTTCGCGCGTGATCTCGACACCGACGCCCGGCCGCACGCTAGGCACGACTTCGCCCGAGAGGCGCAGTGTCTCACCGGCGAAGAAATCGAAGATCTGGGCGGCTCGAATGGTCTCGCCAATGCCTTCGGCCAGCGTCTTGCCTTCCTCGCGCGCAAGGTTGCGGCCGATCTCGTCCTTGCGCGCCAGGATCTCGTCCGACGTCTTCTTCAGCACCGCGTGACGGACCAGCAGACCCGAGCGCGACCAGGCGGGAAAGGCCGCCTTGGCCGCGGCGATCGCCTGTGCCGCCTGTTCGACACCTGCGGAAGCGTATTCGCCGACGATGTCGCCGGTATCGGACGGGTTGATGTTGCGGGAGCCGGCATCGCCGACCCACTCGCCGTCGATGAGGTTCTGTCGAAGCGGTGCCATGTCGTGTCTTTCCTGCTGGTTCGCCGCGCGGCGGCATCTGTGTGATTTGTATTTGCCAGACAATTGCTCTGCGGGAAAGCACGCTTTGCGCGGACGGCCGCGACAAAGTCTCTCGGTTCGCGGCCCCGCGCGACCTGCTGCCCGCAGCGCATCGCCCTTGGCCCAACAGGTTCGGCGACACATCGTTCCAATCACCGCGAAACGGGTCTGTACATATATGTCTATAGTCTTGATTTGCCCGGGGCGGCGTGTCATGCGTCGTGCCGATGGAAGCCACCGACACGACAACCCAACGCGCCGGCGCCACCGGCAACATCAAGGTCACCCGGGAAGACTGGCTCAAGCTCGCGCTTGAAACGTTGATTTCGGACGGCGTCGAAAGCGTCCGTGTGCAGACGCTCGGCCAGAAGCTCGATGTGTCGCGTTCCAGTTTCTATTGGTACTTCAAGAGCCGCCAGGACCTGCTCGACCAATTGCTGGATTATTGGCGGCAGACCAATACAAGGTTCATCGTCGAACGCGCCGCGCGGCCTTCCGCGACCGTCATCCGCGGGGTGATGAGCATCTTCGAGTGCTGGGTGGACGAGAAGCTGTTCGATCCGCAGCTGGATTTCGCGATCAGGGCGTGGGCCCGGCGATCGCCCGCCATCAGGCGGGCTCTCGACGAGGCCGACGAGGAGCGCGTCGACGCCATTCGCGACATGTTCAGGCGCCACGGCTATGACGAGGAAGACGCCTTCGTGCGCGCCCGCGTGCTCTATTTCATGCAGATCGGCTACTACTCGCTCGAGCTCGACGAACCGATGAGCAGCCGTCTGCCGCACGTCGCGTCCTATCTGCGCAGCTTCACCGGCCAGGAGCCCACGGCACAGGACGTCGAGGATTTTTCGCGCTATGTCGAGGAAACGCTTTCGCGCAGCCGTTAGCGACAGCCGCCGCTTTCACACCACGGCACGAACTAGACACATATGTACAATAGCGTTACGCCTCAGCCCATTGAACCAACCTCCTCCAGCACGCCATGACCAGACGCTATTCCGCTTTGTCGCTCTTCAGGGAAGGCCTCGCCGGCCAGACCGGCTGGGAGCCGGCCTGGCGCTCGCCCGAGCCGGAGCCGTCCTACGACGCGATCGTCATCGGCGGCGGCGGCCACGGGCTGGCGACGGCCTATTACCTGGCGAAGAATCACGGCATCGCCAGAGTAGCGGTTTTGGAAAAGGGCTGGATCGGCGGCGGCAATACCGGCCGCAACACGACCGTGGTGCGCTCCAACTATTACTATCCGCAGAGCGTCGAGCTCTATGGGCTGGCGCACCGGCTCTATGAGGGACTGTCGAAGGACCTCAACTACAACGTCATGCTGTCGCAGCGCGGCATGGTCAGCCTGTGCCACTCGACCGCCGAAATGGAGATCGGGGCACGCACAGTCAATGCCATGCAGATCAACGGCATCGATGCGGAGCTGTTTTCGCCCCAGGATGTGCGCCGGGTGGCGCCGATCTACAATTTCACGGCCAATGCGCGCTTTCCCGTGTTCGGCGGCATCTGGCAAAGCCGGGCCGGCACCGCGCGCCACGACGCGGTCGCCTGGGGTTATGCACGGGCCGCGAGCCGACTCGGCGTCGACATCATCCAGAACTGCGAAATCACCGACTTCATCGTCGAGGGCGGGCGCTGCCGCGGCGTCCAGACGACGCGTGGCGCCATCCGCGCGGACCGCATCGGCATGGCCGTGGCAGGACATTCCTCGGTGCTGGCGGCCAAGGCCGGCTTTCGGCTGCCGATCAATTCCTATGCGCTGCAGGCCTGCGTAACCGAACCGGTCAAGCCGATCCTCGACACGGTGGTACTGTCGCCCGGCACGGGCGTCTATGTCAGCCAGTCCGACAAGGGCGAGATCGTCATCGGCGGCGGGCTCGACCGCACTCCCTCCTATGCCCAGCGCGGTAACCTGCCGACGCTGGAGGGGGTGATCGCGGGGCTGTTGGAAATGTTCCCGATCTTCGGCCAGTTGAAGCTGATGCGGCAATGGGCCGGGATCGTCGACGTCGTGCCCGACTCCTCGCCGATCATCGGTCAATCGCCACTGCCCAATCTGTTCCTCAATTGCGGCTGGGGCACGGGCGGCTTCAAGGCGATCCCCGCCGGCGGCACGCTTCTGGCGAACCTTTTGGCAACGGGCAGGCACAACGACATCAGCCGCCCCTTCGATCTCGACCGCTTCGCCAGCGGGCGGCTGATCGACGAAGCGGCTGGTTCCGGCATCGCGCATTGATGCATGTCGCGCAAAAGCGCCGAGCGGCCTTAGGGCAACGACATGCATAAGACGACGACTGAGGTTTGCCATGCAGCTTTTCCCTTGCCCGTTCTGCGGCCCGCGCGACGAGACCGAATTCCACTATGGCGGCGATGCCGGCAATGTCAGGCCTGATGGCGCCGAGGTGCCGATCGAGCACTGGGCCAACTACCTCTATCTGCGCTCCAACCCAAAAGGCGCGGCGCGCGAGATCTGGGTGCATATGAACTGCGGCGAATTCTTCGTCATGGAGCGTGACACCGTTACGCACAAGGTGCTGTCTTCGGCTGCCCTGGGCGGGGAGCACGCGGCGTGACCGCCTCGCGCCTTAGCACGGGTGGCAGCGCCATCGACCGCTCGCGCCCGATCCGCTTCAGCTTCGACGGCGCCACCGTACAGGGATTCGCCGGCGACACCATCGCCTCCGCGCTGCTGGCCGCCGATGTCGCGGTCGTCGGCCGCAGCTTCAAATACCACCGGCCGCGCGGCATCTGGGGCGCGGGCGTCGAAGAGCCGAACGCGCTGGTGGATATCAGCGGCCCGCAGACGACGCCGAACACGCGTGCGACGACCGAGCCGGCGCGCGACGGGCTGGTCGCCAAAAGCGTCAACGCGACACCCAATGCGCTGGCCGACCGCAACGCCTTCCTCGACCGCTTTTCCCGCTTCATTCCGGCCGCCTTCTACTACAAGACCTTCATGTGGCCGGACTGGCACATGTTCGAGCCACGCATTCGCGCCATGGCGGGACTGGGTCAGGTAGACAAGGACTGGACGTCGCCCGGCCCGGCCGACCAGATCAACCACCATTGCGACGTGCTGGTGATCGGCGCCGGACCGGCCGGGCTGGCAGCGGCAAGGCTGGCGGCCGGCGCAGGCCGGTCCGTCATGCTGGTCGACGACCAGCAAAAGCCCGGCGGATCGCTCGGTCACCGCGCCGGCGAGATCGACGGCAAACCGGCCGCCGTGTGGGTCGAGGAGACGGTTGCGGGGCTTTCCGCCGGCGGTCACCTGGTCCTGCCTTCGACCACCGCTTTCGGTATCTACGACCATAATCTGGTCGGGCTTAACCAGCGGCATTTCGACGGCCGGCCGGACACGCTGTGGCGGGTCAGGCCGCGCCGGATCGTGCTGGCGACGGGCGCCATCGAGCGGCCCCTGCCATTCGCCAACAATGACCTGCCGGGCATTCTCTCGGCGGACGCAGCGCTCAGCTATCTCAGGCGCCATGCGGTGCTGGCCGGCCGCCATATCGTCGTCGCCGCAAACAATGACAGCGCCTATGAAGTGGCGGAGGCGGCCGCCGAGGCTGGCGCCGACGTCACGCTTGTCGACATCAGGCGCGACGGTATGCCCGCCGCGCCCGCCAAGGTGCGGATGCTCAAGGGCCGCGCGCTCACCGCCGCGGCCGGCAAGCTGCGCGTCGAGGGTGTGATGCTGGACGACGGCACCAGGCTCGATGCCGATTGTGTGCTGGTGTCGGGCGGCTGGACACCGACCATCCATCTCTTCGGCCAGGCCAAGGGCAAGCTCGCCTGGAGCGAGGCGCGCGCGGCCTTCCTGCCGGGCGACCCGGTCGAGGCCATAGCGGTGGCCGGAGCTGCCGCCGGCGCGGTTTCGTTGTCGGAGGTATTCGCCGGTTCGCAGAAAGCCGTCGCGTCGCTCGGCCCGACGAAGGCAGCAGTGCCGCGCAGCAGCGGAACGGAGGCGACCAGCGGGATAGTAGCGGCATGGCCAACGCCGGGTTCGAAGGGACGCATCTGGATCGATTACCAGAACGACGTGACGGTGAAGGACATAGAGCTGGCGGCGCGCGAAAATTTCGTCTCGGTCGAACATCTGAAGCGCTACACGACGCTCGGCATGGCGACCGACCAGGGCAAGACCTCCAACCTGCCTGGCCTGGCGCTGATGGCCGGGATCACCGGCCGCACGGTGCCGGAAGTCGGCACCACGACCTATCGTCCGCCGTTCACGCCGGTTCCGCTGGCGAGCTTCGCCGGCGCGCGCAGCGGCGAACTGATGGCGCCGGTGCGGCGGCTGCCGCTGGAGAGCGTGCATCGTGCCAGCGGCGCCGTGTTCCAGGAGTATGGCGGCTGGCTGCGCCCGGCCTATTATGGGGGCGGCGATGCGGATCGCACGATCCAGGACGAGGCCCGTCGCGCCCGCCAGTCCGTCGCATTGTTCGATGGCTCGACGCTGGGCAAGATCGAGGTGATCGGACCCAAGGCGGCCGCGTTCGTCGATTTCGTCTATTACAACACGATGTCGACGCTGAAGCCGGGCCGCTGCCGCTACGGCTTCATGTTGTCCGAGAATGGCGTGGTCTTCGATGACGGCGTGCTGGTGCGGCTAGACGAGCATCGCTTCGTCGTGTCGTGCTCGTCCTCGCACGTGGCCGCCGTGCATGCGCGGCTGGAGGAGTGGCGCCAGGACCGGTTCGGGCGCGGCGCGGTCTACATCCACAACGCCACCGCGGAAATGGCGACCCTGACCGTTTCGGGACCGAACGCCCGGAAACTGCTCGAGACGGTTGATCTCGGCCTTTCGCTCGAGGATGGCGAGCTGCCGCACATGGCGGTCGGCCAGGGCAGCTATGACGGCGACGAGGTGCGCATCACCCGCGTCAGCTTCACCGGCGACAGAAGCTACGAGATCTCCATCCGGGCCGATCGCGCGGAGTCCTTGTGGGCGCGCCTGCGCGACGCCGGGCAGGCGTTCGATGCGGTTGTCATCGGCCTCGAGGCGCTGATGATCCTGCGCGCCGAGAAAGGCTTCATCGTGATCGGCAAGGACACCGACGGCACCACGCTGCCGCACGACCTCGGCGTCGAGGGCCCGCGGGCAAAGCGCCAGACCGAATTCGTCGGCCGCCGCTCGCTGTTCACCGAAGAGGCTTCGCGCGGCGACCGCATGCAGCTGGTCGGGCTGGCGGTCCCGTCCGGCGAAGCGCCGCTGCCAACTGGCGCGCATGGCATCAAGCGCAGCGGCGGCAAGCTGCGCAGCCAGGGCTTTGTCACATCGAGCTACCGGAGCCCTACGCTTGGCCGGCCGGTTGCGCTCGGCCTGATCGAGCGCGGTGCGGCCCGCCACGGCGAAACGATCGAAATCCAACATCTCGGCAAGGCGATGACGGCGACGATCGCCGCTCCTTGCGCCTTCGACCCGGCAGGAGACCGGTTCAATGCGTGATCTCGCCCAAAAATGGCCGGTAGCGCCGGACTGGCAGTCGGCAACCATCGGTGCACCGGGTCTCGAGGCGCGCACGATCCCCGGCCTTCACCAATTGCTGGTCAGCGGCGATCTCGACGCCTGGGCGCGGATATCCGGCATGGACGGCAACGGCGTGGGCGCCTTTGGCAGCGCGCAAGGTGACCGCTATGCGGCGCGTCTGGCGCGCGACCGCCTGCTCGTCGTGTCGAGCACACCGCTCGCCATCGCCGCGGGTTGGCACGCGGAAGGTTTCGCGGTGACGGCGATCAGCGCTGGACTTCATGTGTTCGAGGTCAAAGGCTCGGCCATCGACGCTTTCATCGCGCGCGGATCAACGCTCGACCCAAACAAGGAAAGCGCCAGTGCCGCACTTTCCTTCGCCGGCGTCAGTGCCATCGTCTACCGCCACCGGGACAGGCTGCGCATCCATGTCGATCGCGGCCTGGCATCCTACCTGTGGACGTGGATGGAAACGGCTCTCAGAGCGTGAACGACCAGAACAGGCAGGCCAGCGTGGCCGCCGCGAAGACGACGAAAAACAGACTGCGCAAGAGCACGTTGCGGCGAAGCTCGTTCATGACGAAGTGGCAACCGACGATAGCCGCCGCAAACAGGAACCGCCAGTTCAGCAGCGCCCATAGGGCGTCGCGCTGGCTGAATGCCCATCTGGCGACGAGACAGCCTACGATGGAGGCAAGGAGCACGATCACGGTCCAGAAGATGGCATCGGCTGCATGGGTGAGCACGATGCCGGCGGCTCTGATCGGCAGGATCATCATCAGCAGCGCGCTGAAGAAATAGACGGCGGCGAGTGGTATGAACATCCCGGCATCGGCAATGCCGTCGAGGCGCCTGACGCCGATCGCACCGTAGGGGTAGCCGTGCCTGGCCACCACCAGGCTCAAGGCCATGAGCAGCGCTGTCAGCACCGCGACCAGGGCGAAGGACGTGAGGGCTTTGCTCATGACGGTCCCGTTCAAAGCGAATCAAACAGGAACCGTTTTAGTCAATGGCCGCATATTGCGTAAGCACCGGCGCGCCCGACGGCAGCGAAATCGGCAGGCAGCCCAGCATCAGTGGAGCGGGCGGCCAGAACGAAACCGCCGCGTCGACCGCCTGAGCGGCGCGCTTCAGGCTGCGGCGGGCAGCGATGTCCAACAATTCCGAAGCTGAATCCGGTTTCTACAACCCCGAAATTTGGAAAAGTGACTGTTTGGTGGAGCCAATCGGAATCGAACCGACGACCTCTTGAATGCCATTCAAGCGCTCTCCCAACTGAGCTATGGCCCCACTTCCGGCAGTCAACCGGCGCCGTTTCCGGCGAAGAGATCCGGCGCGGGTTGGAGACCGCGCCGTTAGTGCAGGCGGCTTCTAACCCCGCCCTTCGTCAATATCAAGCCTTCATCAGCGGCTTTTTCTTCACAAGCTGCGAAAGCCGGCAAACGCTTGCGTTCCCGGCCTTGTCAGACCTCGTCGTCGTCGTCGCCGACGCCGATCATGTCGGCGACATCGTCGTCCTCTTCCTCTTCGTCGGCGAGGAACGTATCGTCCTCGTCGTCGCCCAGGTCGACATCATCCTCGTCGTCGCCGAGATCGGGCAGATCGTCGCCCTTGACGTCTTCGTCAGCCTCTTCGAGCGAGACGACTTCTACGCCCTCCTCGTCCTCGGCGTCCACTTCCTTCTCGGCCACTTCCTCTTCCTCCTCGAGGGCGGCGATCTTGCCTTCCTCGAAATAGGAACGCGGATAGGTCTTGCCGGTATAGGGCGAGACGATCGGGTCCTTGTTCAGGTCGTAGAATTTTCGACCCGTTTCAGGGTCGATACGCTTTGTGCCAAGTTCGGTTTTTGCCACGGCAAGCCTCGTCGATAAAAGAGTGGTCCCCTTAACCACTGTTTGCAGCGCTGTCAAAGCCAAAAGCCGGCGTCACAAAACCATGCGTTGGAAGGCCTAGCGTCAAGCGTCGACCATGGGGGATGACCATTTCGGCCCACCGTGATACGAGACCGCCGCAACAAATGAAAAGCGCCGGCCCGCCGGCATTCCGTCCAGGGAAATTCCATGTCTCACGCCGCCGCTTCCAAGCCGGCCACCGCCCGCAAATGTCAAGCGCTTTCCGGTACGGCGCGCGTGCCGGGCGACAAGTCGATCTCGCACCGCTCCTTCATGTTCGGCGGGCTCGCCTCCGGCGAGACCCGCATCACCGGCCTGCTCGAAGGCGAGGACGTGATGCGCACCGGCGCCGCCATGAAGGCGATGGGCGCACATATCGAGAAGCGCGGCGACGAATGGGTGATCCGCGGCACCGGCAACGGCGCGCTGCTGCAGCCGGAAGGGCCGCTCGACTTCGGCAACGCCGGTACCGGCTCGCGGCTGACCATGGGGCTGGTCGGCACATATGACATGGAAACGACCTTCATCGGCGATGCTTCCTTGTCAGGCCGGCCGATGGGCCGCGTGCTGGAGCCGCTGCGCCAGATGGGCGTGCAGGTGCTGAAGGCAACGCCCGGCGACCGCATGCCGATCACGCTGCATGGACCAAAGCATGCCGCCCCGATCACCTATCGCGTGCCGATGGCCTCCGCGCAGGTGAAATCGGCGGTGCTTCTCGCCGGCCTCAACACGCCGGGCATCACCACCGTCATCGAGCCTGTCATGACGCGCGACCACACCGAAAAGATGCTGAAAGGCTTTGGCGCCAATTTGTCGGTCGAGACCGACGAGCGCGGCGTGCGCCATATCTTCATCGAGGGCCAGGGCAAGCTCACCGGCCAGACGATCGCCGTGCCGGGCGACCCATCCTCGGCCGGCTTCCCGCTGGTGGCCGCGCTGATCGTGCCGGGTTCCGACATCGTGATCGAAAACGTGCTGATGAACCCGACCCGCACCGGGCTGCTTTTGACTTTGCAGGAGATGGGCGGCCAGATCGAGATCTTGAACCCGCGCAATGCCGGCGGTGAGGATGTCGCGGACCTGCGCGTGCGTTATTCCGAGCTGAAGGGGGTCACCGTGCCGGCCGAGCGGGCGCCGTCGATGATCGACGAATATCCGGTGCTGGCCGTTGCCGCCAGCTTCGCCGAGGGCGAGACGCTGATGCAGGGGCTGGAGGAACTCAGGGTAAAGGAATCCGACCGGCTGTCGGCGGTCGCCAATGGACTGAAGCTTAATGGCGTCGACTGCACAGAGGGTGAGACATCGCTCGCGGTGCGCGGAAAGCCCGGCGGCAAGGGGCTCGGCGGCCATCCCAATGGCCCGGACACGACCGTGCAGACCCATCTCGACCACCGTATCGCCATGAGCTTCCTGGTGATGGGGCTGGCGACTGAGAAGCCGGTGACCATCGACGACGCCAACATGATCGCGACAAGTTTCCCGGAGTTCATGAGCCTGATGACAGGGCTGGGCGCGGAGATTGGGTGAGAGTTGATGGGTTGGGGCCAAACTGAAATGCCGGCAGGACAGCGCCCCCCTCTGTCCTGCCGGACATCTCCCCCACAAGGGGGGAGATCAGCCGTCATAGCGGCCTTCGCAAATCGCCCGCGTTGCAGAAGTGAGCGAGGCGTCGGAACTGCCAATCTCCCCCCTTGTGGGGGAGATGTCCGGCAGGACAGAGGGGGGCGCGACGGATCGCAAGCTCTCTCCGGACCGCTACGCTGTTCGGTTTCAGGTATGCTGG